>JBCBGX010000066.1:0-11476 GCA_038526325.1 Pseudomonadota bacterium
ATTCTGCAGCTTGTCGGTTCCATGATCAAAAATCATGGTTTCCGCGCCTTGTGCATCAATCTTCAAAAGATCCAAATCACCGGCTAAATTCACATCGTTCAGTCGCTTGGTTTTGACAGCAAAATGGTCGAGCAACTGGGCAGGGCGATCTGGTCGTCCCAAGAATTGCATCGCGCTTCGATCCAGCGAAAAAATCGAGCTTAGCCCTGATTGACGGTATACGTGAAAGGGGTGCGTTCTGCCGTCTCCGACAGCGCAATTTTCGTAATCCTCGTTTGGTCCCTTTGTCTCTTGAAGTCGTGCAAAGGCTTGCGCTTGCGGCTCAAACCCATGAACGCGGCACAGTCCGGTCTCAACCAGTTTCTTGAACGGTGGGTTCTCTAGCGGGTTTGCACCAACATCAACAATGACTGGCTGTGTTTGGTTGGGTGTATGTTTGGCGATAAACTTCCATCGCGCAATGTCTGGGTCACTCGTATTCATGAACAAACACTTAACGGTATTTTATGCGTTGCGAAATGGTATAGCCTGATCGGCATTTCGAGGGCAAATCTCAATTTCAGGGGCCTTATCGTTGAGCCGACGCAATTGCCGCTGATGCCTTGATGCAAACAGAGCGGGCCTTTCTGACGAAGTCTTGTGGCGGAGAGACAGGGATTCGAACCCTGGGTGGGCTTGCACCCACAACGGTTTTCGAGACCGCCCCGTTCGACCACTCCGGCACCTCTCCGCGGGGGGTCGCGTTGTCCTAAAGCGCAGCGACCTTACTGGCAAGTCCCAATCCGTTTTGGTGACAAATCCGTCAGCGGTCTTGGAAAACGGCGGGAGGGATCATAAGACTCCCCCAGCCCTAAATCGAAAGGAGACAGAATGCACAGCATAATTGCGCCCGCCTTTGCCGCCCTCGTAGCTTTTGTGGCGATACCCGCCGCTGCGCAGGATCAAGAGATCGCAAAGGTCGATGCCCTTTTTGATGCCTTGGGTCTACCTGAGATGCTTGAAATCATGCGCGAAGAGGGGCTCGACTATGGTGCAACCATTGCGACGGACATGTTTCCCGGCAACAGTGCGACCCGATGGAACGATGCGGTGTCGCAGATATATGACATCGACATGATGTATGAAGAAGTGCGTGGCGCCTTTGGTGAAGCGCTTGAGGGCGATGATGTGGACGCGATGCTGGCGTTTTACACGTCTGCTCCTGGCGCAACGATCGTCGATCTAGAGGTGAGTGCGCGCCGCGCTTTGCTTGACGAAGCCGTCGAAGAGGCCAGCAAAGAAAGCGCCGCTTTGGCCATCGCGGACGAAACGCCCCGATATCTGCAGGTGAAATCTTTTGTCGACGCCAACGACCTGATCGAAGCCAACGTGGTGGGCGCGCTGAACTCAAATTACTCTTTCTATATGGGCCTTATTGATGGCGGGGCGATGCCGCCGGGGATCACACCAGACAGCGCGCTGCAAGATGTCTGGGCCCAAGAAGATGAGATTAGGGCGAACACGTCGGAATGGGTCTATTCCTTCCTGCTCATGGCCTATCAACCGCTTTCAGATACGGATATGGAGACCTATATAGCCTTCGCGGAAAGTGACGCGGGTAAAGATGTTAACGCGGCCCTGTTCGAGGCCTTCAACGGTATGTTTGATGATATCTCCCGCGCTTTGGGTCTGGCGGCATCGCGTTTCATGATCAGTCAGGAACTATAGAAACGCTTGGCATCCTACCGATCTGAGTTATCTTTCCAGCCAAACTCAGTCATAAGGGATGATCGCTTTTGAAACGATTGACGACCGTGATCGCAGCTTTGGTGGCACTTACAGCATGTGAACAGGGTGCCACCCTTGGTGGGGACCCGAATTTGCCCCTGGATGATCCGCGGCAAGAGGCTTTGATCATCAGCGAATGCGCGATTTACTTCGCGGCTGTCCAAAAACTGGAAAGTGAAGGGCGTAGTGCAAGCGGCAGTCTGACCCGGTCATGTCCGGATCAAGCGCGTGGACGGGCCGCAGACATCAATCCCCGCGTGAGCGTCCCGCCCGTCAGCCCGGGCTATCCCGAAACGCTGTATCAACGCATGATCGCGCGGGGCATGCCGCAAAACCTGGCCGACGAGATTTCGAAATCCCAGGCCTTCTGGAATCTCGTGGCACAGCGCGATTCTGCTTTGGGCACGTTCTAAGCGCGCGCCGCTTGATGCTGTCCGGTGCAAAACGCCCGGCCAAAGAGCTTGCTTGAAATTGGGCACATGACAGTGACGTGAAAATCGATCGAAAGTGTTGTTCGGTACAAATCGGGGCGGCCCGGTGGGCTAATGTTTATCGAAAGCAAAAGGTAAACTGCATGTCAGATCTCACGGCAAATGCTCGAAACTCGGCTCCGACAAACATCGGAGGCCTGCAAGAGGCAGAACGCGCAGGACGTGAAACTCAACCGGGTGGGGCCAGCCTTGAAGCTGCTCATGGCCCGCCGCCAACTGCCGCCGACAAGAAAGGCAAGAACATTGTGTCTCGGGCTTTGGCTGATGTAGGAACAGCCTCGCTAAAAGCATTCAAGGCTATGGCAGGACGCAGTGTTGAAAAACCTGTGATAGATCCGCAATCCAAGGATTGGACAGGACCTTCTGTCAAACTCGACAACGGGCTTTCGATTGAACAGGTTAGGTCCAACATCAAGACAATCGACGACATGACCGTTGGGTCACTGAAGATACCTATGAAAATTAAGGAACTGATGGCGCAGTCTCCGACCCTGATGTCCCGGCTGGAAAAATATGATGACGCGGGCTTCAAATTGAAATTCATCCCTGCAGGCCAAGCCGCTTTTACCCCGTTTGATGCCAACAACAAGCGGCTGAACCTGTCCCTTGATCTGGCAAAGTCTGACCCAGAGCAATTCATGATGGATCTGTCGCGCCAACTGGTAAGCAATCTATCCACTGTTTCCGGCGGGGCCGAACTTTCCAATGTTGAGATTGATGAGGTGTTGGACCGCATAGCCTCGGAACTGGGCATCACCCGGTCGCCAGACGATCCAAAGGCGGGAGAGAACGCAGAGCAGCCCGAAATGCACAGTCGAGAGTCAACAATCAGTGGTAGGCAAAGGGACGCAACTGGTGTTGGATCGAGCGGCGACAGAAAAAGCGTTGTCGAGGAAATAGACCCCAGCGAGGAACCCAAATCCGAAGCGACTAAACCGAAATTGTCCTTTGAAAAAGAACTGCAGCAAAAGGTAGAGCAATTCAGGTTGCGAAATCCCTGGGTTTAGTTGCTTCTGGGTCTCGTCATGTGGCCGTCGTCGTCCCTAATACAGTCTTACGTTACACCATCTGGGCGGTTCGAAATTAGCACGACCTTTCCGTGAATTTCCCTGTTTTGGGATCATTGTGAGACAAAGCATGACCGAACCCGGATTCTCGTGCCAATCACAGGGATGCGATTACAAATGTCGGATGCGAGGTCTTATATTTTTGCGACCAGTGCTATTCGGTACAGCAGAGGCGTCAGATCTGAGCAGACTGTCATCATATTCAGATGGAGATTGAAATGACAGATAGCACGAGCAGTATCGGAAGCAGCGCCCAGGTCCACGGTTCCAATCTTTTAGTGGTTGATGAACAAACGGATGCAGGGTTTGAGCCAGTAGACAACGGCCGCAGACCAGAGGTCGCTTCCAAGACGCCCAATAGCTTCTTCAGCAAGGTGTCATCGATGGCAAGTAAGTTTATTGGAAATTTCAAAAAAACGAAGGATCGCGATCCCCCCGTCAACCCAATGCGCACCGGGGCAGTGCTGGAGGGCACTTCAGGCGTTGCGCAATTCAACCGCCCCGGGCTTGAGACAGCCATCAATAGAGAAATGGAAAGATTTGCCAGAGGCCGAGCGTTCATGGAGGGACAGGGAAACCGCATCTCCGTAGAGACCGATCAAACAGAATTCCCTGTCGAACGCAATACAAACCCGCGCGAGGCGGACGCAAACCTCCGGCGCTTTGCTACTCGCATTGACCCTGAGGCGCCGGATCCGCAGTTGCAGCGGAGACAAGAAAGAATGTTTGCGGCGCGCGCCGATAAATCGCACGCGTCCGGTGCGCTACCCACGACAGGAAAGCGCGACTCCTTGCTTGATGCGGTACCACCCCAAAGGACAACAAAGCGCGACTCCTTGCTTGACGCCGTACCACCCCAAACAGACCATGTCCCGACCGTAGCGGATGATGAGGACATCGCAAAGCTGGATGCTATCGTGGCGGCAAATACGCCGAAAAAAGACGCTATCGACGACGAAATATAGTTTATCTAGCGAACAATCGCGGCGATGTATTTAAGCGCCGCGATCAGATGAATAATTTGCCCAGAGTGGTACTTTGGTGTCAGCGGTGCCGCGACTTCGCCCGAATTATTCCCCATAGACCATGAGCGCGACCACCAAAGCTTCAGGGCTGGTTTCATAAATGCCGATATCCCCTTGCATTTGAAAAATGCGAGCAGGACGGTCCCTGTCAGGGATACCCGCTGCATCCATGGCTTCGGTCAATATCGGCCCGTCACCGGCATCTATTTCCGACAGGATCGCGTCATGGTTGCTTTTGACGATCAGTTCCACCCGCCCGCGGCGCTGGTTGTAGGCTGCATTTTCTGCAGCCGTGCCCAAGCCCGACAGGGGCAGCAACAACGGATTGCCAAGATGTGACGCCTCATTGCTGCAGGCGCCTAGCAGAATAAGGGCGATCAAGGATAAGCGCATGGGTGTTCCACCTTCTTTTGGCTTGACTTGCGCGCACAATGCTCACATAAGCCCGCATCTCGGCAACCGATTTGCTGAGTATTTGCGAAAACTCGCCCAAGGGCGCGCTGTCCACAGGCACCAAACGCCGGATCATACCGGGGCCTCGTCATGACGCGGAAGAGATAAGGAAGATAGCATGTTTGCGGTTCTCAAAACCGGCGGCAAGCAGTACAAGGTCGCATCAGGCGATGTTTTGCGTGTCGAAAAGCTGGCAGCTCAAGCTGGTGACAAAGTTCAATTCAATGATGTTCTGATGGTTGGCAACACAGTCGGCACACCCCTTGTTGAAGGTGCTGGTGTGCAGGCGGAAGTGATTGACCAGATCAAAGGCGAAAAGACGATCAATTTCGTCAAGCGTCGCCGTAAGCATTCATCTGCTCGGAAAAAAGGGCACCGTCAGCAACTAACGTTGGTGCGCATTTCCGACATTCTTGAAAAAGGGGCGGACAAGTCAGGCGTTATGGCGGCTGTGTCTGGTGCGGGCGTCGTGGCGGCCGTGGCGGCAAAGCCTGCACCCAAAAAAGCTGCACCTAAAAAGGCCGAGCCAAAAGCCGAGGCACCCAAAGCTGAAAAACCAAAGGCGGCCAAGGCCAAACCCGCGCCCAAGGCAAAAGCGGATGCTGGTGCAGATGATCTGACCAAGATTAGCGGAGTTGGTCCCGTGATCGTCAAAAAACTGCACGCACTTGGCGTGACAACATTTGCGCAGATCGCCGCATGGACACCTGAAGATATCGCTGCGATGGACGAGAAACTCAATTTCAAAGGTCGCATCGAGCGCGATGAGTGGCTCAAGCAGGCCGCTGAACTGGCTAAAGGCTAAGGAGAGACCAAATGGCACATAAAAAAGCAGGCGGTTCATCCCGTAACGGGCGCGACTCAGCCGGTCGTCGCCTTGGCGTCAAGAAATTTGGCGGCGAAGCCGTGGTTCCAGGCAACATCATCATGCGTCAGCGTGGGACAAAGATGTGGCCAGGCACAGGCGTAGGCATGGGCAAAGACCATACAATCTTTGCAACTGCTGAAGGGGCCGTGAAATTTCACAAGGGTCTCAAAGGCCGCACCTTTATTTCGGTTCTCCCAGTGGCGGAGGCAGCTGAATAAGCCGATAAACTCAGGTAAATTGTTTGGGGGGATCGGTGCAAACCGGTCCCCTTTTTTCTATGCTGGGTCAGGAATGTCGGACTTCCTCGTTCCTGGTCAAATCATTCATAGTTTCGCCACCATGTTGAACTAGGGGTGCGCTGAACGACTGTTGTTTTCGAGGAGGGGAAACAATGAAATACGAAGAAATCACCGTCCAGGACACGATCGCGGCTGACCGCTTTGTGCTGCGCCCGTGTCGCAAATCTGATGCAGGGCTGATTGCCATGTATGCCGGTGATGATCGTGTAGCCCGTGGCACCCGCGCCATGCCCCATCCGCTTCCTCCCGGCACGGTTGAGGCAATGATCGAACGCGCAAGCCATAAGGACCGGACAGAAGACATCTGGGTTATCGACGGTTCGGCCCATGGCCATGCCGAAGCGTTAGGTCTGATCAGCCTTGAACGCATGGACCGTGCGCAGTCTGAAATTTTCTATTGGATCGCGCCCGCTTTCTGGAACACTGGCTTCGCCACCGAAGCGGTACGCACGCTAATCACCGCTAACCCGCATCGCTCCGACCGGATTTTCGCCGAGGTGTTTCAAGACAATCCCGGCTCTGCCCGTGTGCTGACCAATTGCGGCTTTGATTATCTGGGTGATGCAGAGGCATTCTCCGTCTCGCGCAACGCCACCGTGCCCACCTGGACTTACACGCTCAAGTTAGGGTCATGACCGTCCCGACATTGCGGACCGACAGGGTCCTTTTGCGCGGGTTCCGGCAAGAGGATGCGCAGGTGCTTGCGGCGACAATAAATGACTATGACATCAGTCAATGGCTAACACATGTGCCATACCCTTATGCCGTTACAGATGCGGACTGGTTCATCGGTGAAAATCTCGCGGGCCGCTTCCACACATGGGCGATCTGGCAGCAGGGCCGCTTGATCGGCGCTGTTGGGATGGACGGTGAACTGGGCTATTGGCTGGCCCCGCAGGCCTGGGGGCAGGGCATCGCGACCGAAGCCGCGTCCGCAGTTGTCAGCCATCACTTTGAAACCACGGATGCAGCACAGATCCGCTCAAGCCATTTTGTAGAGAATAAAGCGTCCTGCAACGTACTGACAAAGCTAGGGTTTGTGGATGTCGGCGCGCATGTGCATCACTCGAAAGCGCGCGCCGCCGATGTGGCAGGCCGCAGCCTGGAACTAACCCGGGACCGTTGGCGCGAGCTCCAAAATGGTTGATCTGACTTACCGCAACATTCGCGAAAGCGACTTCGGAAACCTACATGCAATGGTCTCGCACTGGTCGGTCACCCGGCAATTGGGCGGCTGGCCATGGCCTGCCGATCCAGCGTTCACGCGCAGCCGCAGCAAAGCGTATGAAGGCGATGGTTTCGTTTGGGCGATTTGCGCAGGTGACCAACTGATTGGCACTATCGGCGTCACGAACGGTGACCTCGGCTACATGCTCCACCCTACCTATCACGGGCAGGGCATCATGACCCGCGCCACCCGCAAAGCGGTCGATCATGCCTTCGAAACACAGGATCGCGACCACCTGACCGGCTCCACCTGGTACGACAACCCCACTTCGGCCCGTGTCCTGGCCAAGCTGGGCTTTGTGCATTGGCAGACCTGCTACATTCATAGCAAGGCCCGCGGCTTACCAACGCTTGTCCATCACCGCCGCTTGACCCGAGCCGATTGGGACCGCTTGAGAAGCGCACAACAATAGAGTATCGCGCTGATCTGAATAGCCGCGGAAAGCCAGCCTTATGAAATTCCTCGATCTTGCCAAGGTCTATATCCGGTCCGGTGCCGGTGGGTCGGGCTGTATCTCGTTCCGGCGTGAGAAATATATTGAATATGGCGGCCCCGATGGCGGCGATGGCGGCAAAGGCGGCGATGTTGTGGTTGAGGCGGTCGAGGGGCTGAACACCCTCATCGACTTCCGTTATCAACAGCATTTCTTTGCAGGCAACGGCCAGGCCGGGATGGGCAGCCAGCGCACCGGCAAGGATGGCGATGACAAGGTGCTGCGCGTGCCTGTGGGCACCGAAATCATCGACGAAGACGAAGAAACCGTCATCTCCGACCTGACCGAGGTTGGCCAAAAGATCATCATCGCCAAAGGCGGCAATGGCGGCTGGGGCAATTTGCGCTTCAAGACCGCGACCAATCAAGCCCCGCGCCGCGCCAATCCGGGGCAAGAGGCGATTGAACGCACGATCTGGCTGCGTTTGAAACTGATTGCCGATGTGGGCCTCTTGGGCATGCCCAATGCAGGCAAATCGACCTTCCTCGCCGCCACCTCTAACGCCCGGCCCAAAGTGGCGGATTACCCGTTTACAACCTTGGTCCCGAACCTTGGCGTTGTCGGCATTGATGAGGTGGAATTCGTCGTGGCCGACATTCCCGGTCTGATCGCTGGCGCGTCAGAGGGCAGGGGCTTGGGCGATATGTTCCTGGGCCATGTGGAACGCTGCGCGGTGTTGCTACATCTGATCGACGGGACATCGGGTGACCCAGCAGGCGATCTGACGACGATTATCGAAGAACTGGAGGCTTATGGCGGCGCGTTGGCCGAAAAGCCGCGTATCACGGTGCTCAACAAGATCGACACGCTGGATGAAGAAGAGCGCGCCTTCCTCACGGACGAAATCGCAGCCGTGGCCAATGGCCCCGTCATGCAGATGTCAGGCGTTAGCCGGGAAGGTATCCCCGAGGTTTTGCGTGCCTTGCGCGAGAAGATCGATGAAGACCGTCTGCGCCACCGCAAGGAGGCCGCCGCAGAAGAGGACAACGCGCCATGGCAACCTTAAGCGACGCCAAACGCCTTGTCGTGAAAATCGGTTCGGCCCTGCTGGTTGACGCCGAAACCGGGAAATTGCGGCAGGATTGGTTGACGTCTTTGGCCAGTGACGTGGCCCGGATCAAGGCGCGTGGCACGGATGTGATCATCGTCTCGTCGGGTTCTATTGCCTTGGGGCGGGGTGTGTTGGGCTTGCCGCTCATCTCACTTGCGCTGGAACAAAGCCAGGCGGCGGCGGCCGTGGGGCAAATCCAACTGGCGCGCGCCTATGAAGAGGCCTTGGCCCCCCATGGCATTACCGCAGGCCAAGTGCTTGTCACGCTTGAGGATTCTGAGGATCGCCGGCGCTATCTCAATTCCCGCGCGACCATGGAAACCATGTTGGGCCTTGGCGTTGTTCCTATCGTTAACGAGAATGACACCATCGCCACCGATGAAATCCGCTATGGCGATAATGACCGGCTGGCGGCACAGGTGGCGGTCACTGTCGGGGCCGATCAGCTGATCCTGCTGTCGGATGTTGATGGGCTCTACACCGGTAACCCAAAGATAAAGAAGGCGGCGAAACATATTGAATATGTTGAAAAAATCACGTCAGAGGTAGAGGGTATGGCGGGCGATGCGGGCTCTGGTTTATCGAAGGGCGGCATGATCACCAAGATCATCGCTGGCCGCATCGCGACCGAGTCGGGCTGCGCGATGGCGATCGCTTTGGGCACCGCGCTTTATCCGTTAGGCAAGCTTGAAAACGGGGCCAAGGCAACGTGGTTTGCTGCCCAAACCGACCCGCAAGCGGCGCGCAAACGGTGGATCGCGTCGATGAAGCCGCGCGGCACCATCACCATAGATGCGGGTGCGAAGGACGCGTTGGGGCGTGGCAAAAGCCTTTTGCCAGCCGGTGTGTCGCAAATCCATGGCAGCTTTGGGCGCGGTGATCTGGTGGCAATAACCGATGCCGATGGTGCGCAACTGGGCCAGGGTCTGATCCGCTATACCAGCGCCGAAGCGCGCCAAATAATGGGCCGTCGCAGCGCTGACATCGTGGATGTTCTGGGTTATGAAGGCCGCGCCGCCCTCATTCATCGCGATGACATGGTACTGTAAAGGTGTAAATATGAACGAACAAAACACAACTGGCCCCATGATGGCGCAGATCGGCACTGATGCGCGTGCCGCGGCCGCGATCCTTGCCACCGCCAGCGCGGACACCAAAGCAACGGCGCTGACCGCTGCCGCCGATCAGGTCTGGGCGCAGCGTGCCGCGATCATTGCCGCCAACAAGAAAGACTTGGCCTTTGGTTCGGATAAGGGCCTGTCACCGGCCATGATGGACCGCTTGATGCTGGATGAGGCACGCATACAGGGCATTGTAGACGGGCTGCGCGCGGTGGCGGGCCAGACTGACCCTGTGGGTGAGGTGACCGAGGAATGGACGCAGCCCAGCGGCCTGCACATTCGGCGTGTCCGCACGCCGATTGGCGTGATTGGCGTGATCTATGAAAGCCGCCCGAATGTGACGGCTGACGCTGGCGCGCTTTGCCTGAAATCGGGCAATGCGGTGATCCTGCGCGGCGGGTCCGAAAGCTTTCATTCGTCGCAAGCTATCCATGCCTGCCTGGTTGCCGGGCTCACATCTGCGGGGCTGCCCGAAGCCTCTGTGCAACTGGTCCCAACCCGTGACCGGGCGGCGGTGACGGCCATGCTACAGGCGACGGACCATATTGATGTGATTGTTCCGCGCGGGGGCAAAGGCCTGGTTGGCCTTGTCCAGCGTGAGGCCCGGGTGCCCGTCTTCGCCCATCTCGAAGGCATTTGCCACGTCTATGTGGATGGTGATGCGGACCTTGAAAAGGCCAAGGCTGTGATCGTGAACGCGAAAACACGGCGCACCGGGATTTGTGGTTCAGCCGAAACACTGTTGGTCGCGCAGGCGTTCCATGACAAATACGGTGATGTGCTGAGTGACGCCTTGATGGAGGCCGGGGTAGAGGTGCGCAGCGACGGTGTCAAAGGCACCAAACCGGCCCAAGCGGATGATTTCGGACAAGAGTTCTTGGATATGATCATCGCAGCGAAGGTGGTCGATGGGGTCGAGGGCGCGATCGCCCACATTCGCCAGTACGGCTCTAACCACACCGATGCGATTATCACAGAAAACGATGCCGTCGCCGACAAGTTCTTTCACCAACTCGACAGCGCGATCCTGATGCGCAATGCGTCAACGCAATTTGCCGATGGGGGAGAGTTTGGGATGGGTGCAGAGATTGGCATCGCCACAGGTAAACTGCATGCGCGCGGGCCAGTGGGTGCGGTGCAATTGACCAGCTTCAAATACCTTGTCACCGGTGATGGCACCATCCGTCCTTAGAATTGTGCAATCAATCTGTCGGTTTCCATCGTCAGGCTCAGTTTGCGCCCGGCTTCGGCCATAACACCAGGGATCAATGCAAATTGTACCTGCGCAGCCGTGTACTCATAGCCCACGACGGGCCGGGTCATAGTATCCCACAAGGCGCCATCAACGCTTAAACGAGGGCCTTCTGCACTTAGCCGCCAGCCGCTATCGTCTTCGACCACGTGGATATCACCGCCCAAGGGCAAAGCCGCTTCGAAGCATTGCATCAGCAGCATCGCACACCGGACAACCCGTCTTGATTGGTCGCCATCCACATTCCAGAAATAGGTGAAACGGCCCCCCCGGGCCGTCGTTGCGAGGATCGTCATGATCTCGGCTCGGCCAATCATTTGACCCTCCGCCGCCGCGCCATAGGCGATGCGGAAATAACGGA
>JBCBGX010000067.1:0-11434 GCA_038526325.1 Pseudomonadota bacterium
GCATCGTTTGCGCCGATCCCGAATATTTCCAGGGCACGTATAATCTGCCGCCCGACTGTCATGGAGGGATTGAGCGTGTCGAAAGGGTTCTGAAACACCATCTGGATGTCCGACACGGTTTTGGTATCGCGATTTTCGATGGCGGTTTCGCCGATGGACTGGTTGTCAAGCAGGATCTGCCCGTCCGTCGCTGTCTCTAACCCCATGAGAACCTTGGCGAAGGTGGACTTGCCGCAGCCGGATTCGCCTACAATGGCAAGTGTTTCGCTTTCGCGCGCTTCGAAACTGAGCGTTTCGTTGGCTTTCACCACCTTTTTGTCACCGCCGCCGAAAAGGGCGTTCGCCGCAACCTCATAATATTTCTTGAGTTTGTCCATCTTGAGGACAACAGGGCCGGGTTCTGGTTTCTGTGTTGTTTCAGAGACTTGCAGGGGGGCGTTCCAGTCGATTTCCTTGAATTTTAAACAGCGCGTCTGGTGACGGTCATTGCCGGGCACGGCCTCCATCGGGATGAAACCTGCATCACAGCGACCAGCCTCGAAATAATCGCAGCGGGGGCCGAAATTACAGCCCTGAGGGCGTTCATGAGGCAGGGGAAAGTTGCCGGGGATAGCGACGAGGGGGCGCGCGTTTTTGTCAGCGCCGGGCAGGGGGATCGAACGGAACAGGGCTTGGGTATAGGGGTGTTGCATCGTGTCGAAGACGTCTTCGATACTGCCACGCTCGACGGCTTCGCCGGAATACATCACGCAAATCCGGTCGCAGGTTTCCAGCACTAAGCCCAAGTTATGACTGATAAAAAGCATGCTCGTGCCGTACTTTTTGCCGAGGTCCTTGACCAGTTCGACAACAGCGGCTTCAACGGTCACGTCCAGCGCTGTTGTCGGCTCATCCAGGATCAGCAGTGACGGGTTCGCCATCAGCGCCATGGCGATGACGATGCGCTGTTGCTGGCCACCAGACAGCTGGTGGGGGTAGCTTTTCAGCATACGTTCGGGGTCGGGGAGTTTGACGTCTGTGACAACTTCGAGGGCCCGCGCATAAGCCTCTTTTTCGCCGATGCCTTCGTGGATCATCGGGACTTCCATCAGCTGCTTGCCGATCTTCATCGCGGGGTTCAAAGATGCCATAGGTTCTTGATATATCATGGCAATTTCTGATCCGCGGATGTCACGCAGGCGGTCGGGCGACATCTCGCACAGGTCCTCGCCCTTAAACTTGATCGAGCCGCCGACGATGCGGCCATTCACGCCAAGATCCTGCATCACGCCAAGGGCAACAGTGGATTTGCCGCAGCCGGATTCTCCAACCAAACCAAGGGCTTCACCAGGCATGACGGTGGCGGAGAAATCCATCACGGCGGGGATTTCACGCAGTCTCGTGAAGAAGGAAATGGACAGCTTGTCGATTTCAAGGATGGGTTGGGACGGGTCGTGGGTGGCCATTAGCTGCCTCCGAATGCGGTGTATGTTTTGCGGACAGAAGCCGTACAGATCCGGTACGCAGAGTTTGTGTTCACGGGGACGCTCACTAGTCTCTCAGACTTTCTTCGCGCAGGCCGTCGGCCAAGAGGTTGAGACCCAGAACGAGGCTCATCAGCGCGAGTGCAGGTGGCAGGGCCGGGTGGGCGAAGACGAGGAGAAGTTTGCGCCCCTCGTTGATCGTTGACCCCCAGTCAGGGCTTTCAGGCGGTAGGCCAAGACCGAAGAAGCCCAACGTGCCGAGAAGGATCGTGGTATACCCAATCCGAAGGCAGAAATCGACGATGAGCGGCCCACGTGCATTGGGCAGGATCTCCCACAGCATGATGTACCACGGGCCTTCGCCGCGGGTCTGGGCGGCGGCGACATAGTCCCGTGTGCGCAGATCAAGCGTCAGGCCGCGCACAATCCGGAAGACGGTAGGCGCGTTCACGAAGACGACCGAGACGAAAACCACCAGAACGGTGATATCGAACCCATCCAGCCAAGGCGGCAGGAAGTTAATGACCGTGCCGCGCTGGTTGATGACGGACAGGTAGAGCCAGCCGAGGATGCCAAGGACAGGGATCATGATTGCCGTGCGTTTCGCGGGTTGCGTGTAGTAGCGCGAATTCAGAAGCACGAAGAAAAAGATCAGCGGAAAGAAGAAGAGGAAGGCGGCCATGTAAGATGGGATGCCCGTCTGCACGATTTCCGGTGTGACCAGCAGGTAGAAAAGCAGGATGACCGGAAAGGCCAGGATCAGGTTGGCAAGGAAAGACAGCACGGTGTCGAGCTTACCCGCATAGTAGCCTGCAGGCAGGCCAAGCGTGATCCCGACCATGAAGGCAAAGAGGGTTGCGAGCGGGGCGATGGCGATGACGAAGGTTGACCCTGCCACCATGCGGCTAAAGACATCGCGGGCAAGGTTGTCGCCACCCAACAGGTAATGCGGAAGTGCGCCTTCCGTTCCTTCGGGCACAGGCACGCCGGGCACCTTGTTTTTCAGGCCTGATACCTGGCTGAGATAGTCATGCGTGGCGATCCAGTCGAACACGCCAAAGAAGAAGGCCGTGAACACCCAGAACATCACCAGCGCAAAGCCGATCATGCCAACTGTGCTGTCAAAGAGTTTTCCGTATAGCCCCAGTTTTCGTTTGTACCGGATAGAAGCAACAAACAGTGCGACAAGGGCGATCCAGACCGGTAGGAAACGTTTGGACATTTCGCCAATGATGCCTGCGTTCCCGTATCCCGTGAAAAACGGCAGAATGATGTAAGCCAAGACCGATCCGGCGATGACCAACAACAGGTATTTGTTGGCCTTTTCGAATAGGCCGATCATGCCGCCGCGCGATTGAAGCGTGCCATCCGGATTAGCCTGCAATGTTATAGGGCCTTCAAAGAAAGTCAGCACCGACTGGACGACGACAGAGGTCAGAAACAGGATGACAGAAATCCCGAAAATGGGGTTGAGGATGGTGCCAAGACCGCCTGTCCATGTGAGAGGTTCCATGTGCCAGACCTCCTTTAAGAAATACGAATGCGTGGGTTGAGGTAGACATAGCCGATGTCAGAGATCAGCTGTGTCAGAAGCACCACGAAAACAGAGATGACAGAGACGCCCAGCAGCATCTCAATATCATTGTTAGAGGCCGCGCGGACCAGTTCCCAGCCGAAGCCCTGATAGGTGAAGAGGGTTTCGACGATCACCACACCGTTCAGAAGCCAAGGGATTTGCAGCATGATCACCGTGAAGGGCGCGATCAGCGCGTTTCTGAGCGCGTGTTTCAGGACGATTTTGGGGAAACTCACACCTTTCAACCGGGCGGTGCGGATATATTGCGCGGTCATGACCTCGGCCATGGAGGCGCGGGTCATCCGCGCGATATAGCCCATGCCGTAAAGCGCGATGGTGATGACGGGCAGAAAGAAGTTCTCAAACGTTGCGTCCTGGACCGCGCTGCTGGCGGACCCTTTGAACCATTGCATGCCAAAGGCAGAGGTGGCGAAAAGCGCGATGAAGACAACACCCGAAACATATTCCGGCGTCGCGGTCGAGATGATGGAGGCCGTCGATAATGACCGGTCTGTCCGGGACCCTTCGCGCATGCCTGCGAGCACACCGACAATCAGCGCGCCGGGGACCATGACGACCATGACCCAGAACATCAGCTTGCCGGTATTGGCCAGTCGGGTGGGGAGAACTTCGCTTACATCTTCCTTGGCGACGGTCGAAAAGCCCCAATCGCCTTGGAGAATACCGCAGAAGCGGGGGGCCTGCGTGGGGTCGCTGCCCGGATCGATGCAGCGGCCACGTATTTCACCATCAGTCCCTTCGATCACAAATCCCGGCACAACGCCCAGCCATTGGCCGTATTTAACGGGCAAGGGTTGCGAATAGCCCCGATTGGCAAGCCAGGTCACAACAGCCTCGTCACTCATCCTGGCATTGCCTTGGGTCTTGGCAAGCTTTTCCAGGTTGGGTGCGAGGTTGGTCAGCCAAAAGACGATGAATGTCAGACATAATGCTGTCAGCAGCATCACGCCAAGGCGGCGCAGAATAAATAGTCCCATCAAGACCCCTGTTGGTCATGTGCAGGCAAATTGGCCCGCTTTGTCTGCCTGCCGTTCTTCGGCAGTGCATGATGTGAAAAGGGCCGCCTCTTTTTCAGGGGCGGCCCGATGTCGGGTTAGGCGGCAAGGCCAATCTTATAGATCTGCGGCAGATAAGCGATATGCATATCCCAGCCAACAAAGCCCGGCTTGGCGTGGCGGTAAAGCGAGCGCCAATAAGGCTGGACCGTCACGCCTTCGTCACTCATGATGGTTTGCAGCTTCGCCATTACCTCGCGCCGTGCGTCGGCATCCGCGATGGCGTTTGCGTCGGCCAGAAGCGCGTCAAATTCGGCATTGGCAAAGCCGGATTCGTTCCACGCTTCGCCGGAACGGTAGGCAAGACCCAAGATTTGCGTGTCAAGCGGGCGATGGTTCCAGTTGGTTGAGCTGAACGGATATTTTGTCCAGTCGTTCCAGAAGGTGGAGCCAGGGATGATTGTCCGTTTGACATTGAAACCTGCATCACGCAATTGAGCTGCGACCGCGTCGGTCGTGTTTTTGCGCCAGTCATCATCGATAGAGATGATCTCCATCTCGAAGTCGGCCATGCCGGCTTCGGTCAGAAGCTCCATCGCTTTGGCAGGGTCGTATGGCAGGCCCGGCACATCGGCCCAGCCGGGATGCATTGGCCCCACATGCTGGTTGCGCGCGACCTCACCCAGGCTGGAATAGCCCAGTTCCAGGCAGACGGCGTTGTCGACGGCCATTGCGATGGCTTGGCGCACGCGCTTGTCGGCGTAAGGCTGGACGCCATCGACCTCGGCCAATTGGTTGGGTCGGATCGCGATGGTCGCGCCAGAGGCCACTTCGGAGCGTTCCCAACCGATACCTTCGAAGACCTCGACAAAATCGCCGACGGTTTCGTAGGTCATGTCGACCTCGTCGGCTGCGGCGGCGGCGACCCATGCGGATGGATCGGTGCCGTAGTCGATATATTCGATCCGGTCGAGGAACGCGCCTTTGCCTTCGGCATAGCCCCACCAATCATGCCCTTCGTTGCGCACGACAACACCTTTCACGCCAACCTCTAGGCTTTCCGGCATGTAAGGGCCGGTGCCGATTGGATTGTCGAGCATTGCATCAGGGTTGAAGCCGGCAGGCACGATGGCCGCAGGATAATCGGACATGCCCGCGATCAGTGAGATGTCAGAAGCGGGCAGGTTCAATCGGACGGTGTGACTGTCGACGACTTCGATGCCGCCGTCGATGGCTTTTTCGGTTGTTTCGTCAATCAGGACAGCAAAGCGCCCCGCCATGGAATTACCTTCCACAGTCTTGTCGCACCAGCCTTCGATGTTGCGGGCGACATCCTCTGCGGTGAAGTCGGAGCCGTCGTTCCATTTAACGCCGCGGCGAACATTCAGCGTGTATTGGGTTGCGTCTTCGTTGACTTCCCAGCTTTCCAGCAGCATCGGTTCGAACGAGCCGTCGGAATTGTATTCAACGAGGTATTCCAACCAGCCAGCCGTGAAATAGGCGATTTGGGTCCAGTCATACGTGCGCGGGTCTTTGAGTGCGCGGACTTCCATCTGCATGCGAAGCGTGCCGCCTTGTTGGGCGTGGCCCGCGGCTTGCGCAGGCGCTGTCATGCCCAAAAGCCCATAAGCGGCGCTCGTCGTCACACCCAAGGCTGTTGTGCGCGCCAGAAACTCGCGCCGGCTCAGCTTGCCAGCCTTGGTTTCTTCGGCATACATAAGCGCAGCAGGATGCAGTGGTTTGTTCAATCGCGTCATTCTTTTCTCCCTGTGACACATCTTTTTGTTATTGTCGGTAATGTGAAGATCTGTGTCCCAAAGACCTCCGCACTCCCGTCTGCGCCATTCCGCACGTTTTGAGCGCTCAGGTCAACCAACGCGTTTGTCAAACATTTGCCGAATGCGACAACGAACCTGTCAGAATACGACATTTCGTCAGTTTGCACCTGCGTCGGAAGATCGCCCCAAAACCGTGGTGGTGCGCCGGCACCTGCCGGATGGGCGCTCATAAGTTGGGCATTTGAAAACTGGTTTGGCCAAGGTTTGCCGATTTGGCTTTGGTCCAAGGCGCGGTATTGACCCGTTGTGATGCGCTACCAGGTTATTGGAAATAGTGCTCATAGTGGGGGGTTGGCATGGGGTACAAGAAATACGTTCTGGCCTGTTTGATCATGGTCGTGTCCGGTTTTGGTGGTGGATCATCAAGTGCGGATGGTTCTGAGAGTACATCTTCGCCGATGCCGACGCCCGGGGGCGGAGGTGGCAGCCAGCAGCTTTCGGATGTATTGGATTTGTCCTCAACAGAGGTCGCCAGTTTTACCAATTTGCAGCGCTCTCGATTGGTGTCGTTTGACGTTTATAACGCCTCACCTGTGGCCGACATGTCCGAGCTGATCGCATCTCAGATTTCCGGTTCGGCCCGATATAGCGGGAGTATCATGGTGCGCCTCGGTGATAGCGATGAATTTTTGGCTGGCGAAACGAATATGCTTATCGGGTTCAATGCTGGCACAATGAGTGGCAATATTGATAATTTGACCTTTACCGGCCCGGGAAGCCAAGGTCGGGCAACTACGCCCGCGCTGGACAGTCTCACTTTGACACCGACCAACTTTTCTGGAGCGTCGCTGCAAGGGACAATTACAGGCACGTTTGATGAGGGTGGCTTCCTTTCAATTTCGCCCCCGGACGATCAGCATACGGTGGATGCGACATTTGATGCTGTTTTTGTAGATGCTCTGGTCGGGGACGCAAATACTGAAATGGTTGCCTCGGTCACTGGCACCATCACATCGACTGATGATGGAGTGCGCACGCTAGAGGGCATTATGGAGGGCGAGAGTGGTTTCTAGCCCGTGAAAGGCCATGGCTGAACTGCAGGTGGTTTTGCGGGTTTTGCATCTGGCCAATTTACGGCAGGCATGACCTAAAATATGCGAAACCCGCCGCGTGGCAATTTCAGGCCATCGGGGGCCAACTGTTGGCTGCCGCATGGCTTGCACGCAAGCCAAATGGCTGACGCTGTTCTCTGCCTTCAGTAGTTTTCGAACCAAAAGTTGATCGGAAAAGGGTCAACGCGTGGCTTGCCGAAACTGAGACGGCGTTTGCCCTGCTTTTTCCTGGAAGCTGCGTGTGAAATAAGCCGCCGATCTGAAGCCTAGCCTCACGGCGATATCTTGGACCGATGTTCGGGTGTCACGCAGCAACACGCAGGCTTCATAATGGATGCGATCATTGAGCAGTTTAAGCGCGGACCGTTGGCAGGTTTCCTGGCACACGCGCGTTAGATGCGTTGGGGTAACGCCCAGGTCAGCGGCATAGTCGGCAACTGTCCGGTCAGAGGCAAAATCCTGCGCGATCATGGCGGTGTAGCGGGCCACCAGGCGGCCTGCAGCGGAGCCGCGCCTTTTGTCGAACGTTGCAGGATCGCGCGCTGCCAACTGCCGCTCAACGAAGATAGCCAATAGACCCAGATGGCATTTTGCCGCGCGCAGATCGCCGCTTGGCTGCAGTTCTCTTTCAATGGAATCCATATAGCCTTGCAGCTCTTTTTGTGGGGCGACATCGAGCAGGCGCAGATGGAAAGGAGCCTCGGGCCAATCGCTACCGTCCGGAAGAGACAGGATTTGGCCGAACACAGTAGGACCGACCTCAATCCCGTAAATGGTCCCTGCAGGGACGAAGATGAGGTTGTTCGGACCGTAGCCATTGGTCAGACCAGCGACGGTGATCCGTCCTTGCCCCTTGGTTATGTGGATGAGCCGGGGGGTCGTGTGGCTGCGCATGGCTTCGGTCCGCCATCTGGATGCGGGTCCGCCATAGATCAAAGAGGCCAGCCCAAGGGCTGGTTTCACGTCGGTCATCATGCTCATCAACTTTGCCTCGATGTTGATTTTTTCACAAGATGGCCGAGAAAATCGTTTTGGTTCAATTGGCTGAGTGATCGGCAAAGCAGAGTGTTGCCGATATGTCGGCATGGGCGATCGGCAGGTGGTGCCAGTCTTTGTGCCTTGCGCGGAACCAAGTGCGTTGACGTTTGGCATATTGGCGGGTTGCTGTGATAGCGGCTTCGCGGGCCTGGGCAATTGTCAATTCGCCATTCAGATGGGCGATAAGTTCCGGTGCGCCTATGGCTTTGGATGACAGATGATCTGGGGACCAGCGGGGCAGCATCGCGCGCGCCTCCTCCAGTGCCCCCTGATCCAGCATTTGATCGAAACGCCGTTCAATCCTGTCATTCAGCCAATCCTTGGGGGCATCGAGTGTAATTGCGGTTGTTTGCTGGATCGGAAGCTGTGGTGGTGGTGTCATGTCTTGCCAGTTTGCAAGGCTTCGTCCTGTGTTGTGCCAGACTTCCCATGCCCGCTGCACGCGCATGCGGTTTTGTGTATCGATCCCTGCAGTTGTAGCGGGATCCAACTCGGCCAACAGTTGTGAAAGTGGAAGGGTATTTGCGAGTTGTCTCAGGTCGGCCGGTGTGGGCGGGATTTCGGCCAGACCTTGGGTCAGGGCGTTGAAGTTTAAGCCGGTCCCGCCCACGATGATGGGCCGTTCTGGGCTGTTGAGATACTCGCGGATGTCTCGCAGCCAATGGCCAACGGAATAGTCAGCATCAAAAGGGATATGTCCGTAAAGCGCATGTGGCGCCCGGGCAATGTCTGCAGCGTCTGGGCGGGCCGTTAATATGCGCCATCCGTCAAAGACTTGCAGCGCATCCGCGTTCACTATTATTCCGCCTTGAGTCGCCGCAATGTGAACGGCAAGGGCAGATTTGCCTGATGCCGTGGGCCCTGCAATCAGGACCGGTTTATCGGGGAAAACTGTGATCATGCCAGCCCTTACTGCAAGACTGCAGCAATATCGGCAAGCGGCCATTGAACAGGCGCGGGTTTTCCGACATTTTGCACCTCAATACCAAAGCGCATCTTGGGGGACGCTATGAAGGATACCGAGGTTACAACGTATAAACGTGTGATGCTCAAAATCTCGGGCGAGGCTCTGATGGGCGATACGTCTTTCGGGCTGCACCCGCCTACGGTGCAGCGGGTCGCGCGCGAGATTAAGGCAGTCCATGATATGGGTGTCGAGATCTGCATGGTCATCGGGGGCGGGAATATCTTTCGCGGCCTGCAAGGGTCGGCCCAGGGGATGGAGCGAACGACCGCCGACTATATGGGTATGCTGGCGACGGTCATGAATGCGCTTGCGATGCAATCGGCACTGGAAGAATTGGGCATTCATACGCGCGTCATCTCGGCAATTACCATGAACGAAGTGGCCGAGCCTTACATTCGCCGGCGTGCGGTCCGCCACTTGGAAAAGAAGCGGGTGTGCATTTTTGCGGCCGGCACTGGCAACCCCTATTTTACAACGGATACTGCGGCAGCCCTGCGCGCCAGCGAAATGGCGTGCGAAGCGATCCTGATGGGCAAGAATGTGGATGGGGTCTATGATAAGGACCCCAAGAAGCACGATGATGCGGTTCGGTTGGACAAAATCGGGTATGATCAGGTGTTGCAAAACCGACTAGGGGTGATGGATGCGAGTGCTATTGCACTTGCGCGGGATAATGCGTTGCCGATTATTGTATTTTCATTGGATGAACCTGGTGGGTTTCGTGGAATCATGGCGGGCGAGGGAACGTATACTTTGGTCGAGGATTAGACACCGAAGGGATTTTTGACCTTCTGGTCTGGGTATGTGCAGGGCATGAATGCCCATCATTTGACAGGAGATTCTGCACATCTGTTGCGGATATCCTGACCTATACAAGGGGCGCACCATCGCGTAAGAAGTTCAAAAGCAGGGTAAAGTCGCCCCGAGGAAGAGCAAAAGTATGTCTGACGATTTTGAACTTGATACCGACGAACTGGGGCGCCGGATGGACGGCGCGATAGCGAATTTGCGCACCGAGCTTGCATCGTTGCGCACAGGTCGCGCGTCAGGCTCAATGTTGGAACCGGTAATGGTGGATGCCTACGGCGCGATGACCCCGATCAATCAAGTAGGGACCGTCAATGTGCCGGAACCACGGATGGTGACCATTAATGTCTGGGATAAAGGCTTGGTGGGGAAGGTCGAAAAAGCCATTCGAGAGAGCGGGTTAGGGATCAACCCTCAGCTGAATGGGACAATCATCATGCTGCCTATTCCGGAGCTGAACGAAGAGCGGCGCCGGGAGCTTAGCAAGGTTGCCGGGCAATATGCCGAAAGCGCACGCGTTTCGATCCGCAACTTGCGCAAGGACGGGATGGACCAGATCAAAAAGGCCAAAGCGGACGGGATGTCTGAGGACGACCAGAAGTTTTGGGAAAGTGCCATGCAGGAATTGACCGATGAGCATATCGTCAAGGTCGATGAGACACTTGAGACGAAACAATCCGAGATTATGCAGGTCTGACAGGCCTTAAACAGCAAAGGGGCCCGCGATGCCCAAGGATGCAGACCCCAAGAGCAACCCGGCCCACGTGGCCATCATCATGGACGGAAATGGTCGCTGGGCACAAAAACGGGGGCGACCGCGCCTGTTTGGTCACCATGCCGGGGCGCGGCGCGTCCGCGAGATTCTAAAGGCCTGCCCTGATTTAGGGGTGAAATACCTTACTGTTTTTGCCTTTTCGACCGAGAATTGGAAGCGGACCCAGACTGAGGTTGCAGGTCTTATGAGCTTGTTCCGCAAGTACCTGGAGCGCGAGGCGCAGGAACTTTTTGACAGCGGTGTCTGTGTGCGGTTCATCGGGGATCGAATTCGGCTGGATGACAAGCTTGTCTCGCTTATGGATGATTTAGAGCTGCGCACAGCGGGAAATGACCGGGTCCATTTGACAGTGGCGCTGAACTACGGCGGCCGCGATGAAGTGACCCGAGCGGCCAAGCGGCTGGCGTTCGAGATCGAACAGGGGCGTTTGACGCATGAGGATGTTGATGCTGAAACGCTGTCGAAATTTCTTGATACGCATGTGCTACCGGACCCTGACCTGGTGATCCGCACAAGCGGAGAGGCGCGGATCTCGAACTTTTTACTCTGGCAATCTGCCTATGCTGAATATGAATTCATCGACACGCTCTGGCCTGACTTTACGGCACAGGAATTTGCCAAGGTACTGGAAGGCTACGGCGGGCGTGAGCGGCGGTTTGGAGCCGTGCTGGCCTGAACATGACGCCCCCGAAGGCCAATCCGACAAAATGGGATGATCTGACGGTCAGGGTCGCCTCTAGTGCTGCGATGGTTGTTGTTGGCGCCGTTGGGGTCATTTTGGGTGGTGTCTGGTTTCAGATGATGGTGGTGTTTGTCAGCGCCGTCATGATCTGGGAACTGTGGATGATGATCCGGCCGAATGAGCCTACGAAGGGTATGTTGCTGGCCGCCCTGGCGGCTTC
>JBCBGX010000068.1:0-11324 GCA_038526325.1 Pseudomonadota bacterium
CGTCTTGCAACTGGCACCAGAGGATCTTGCCAGTGACACAGGTCCGCAGCCTGATGAGACTGATGGCGGGCCAATTGTGCTGAAACCGGAAGAGGAAACACCGTCACGTGGTGGCGATTATGGCGAAGGCTTCAACCTTAAAGAAGAGGTTGCAGAAGCCCAGCGCGAGATCCAGGAAATCATCGAGGAAAAGGAAGCACGCTCTAAACATGACGATGTGCTCGACAATGTTGACAAGAACATGACACGGATCATGTCCCAAACCGATGAACATCTCAACGAACCAGAGGGCCGCAGACATCGTGATGCTTTTGCTCAGTTGAAAGCTGCGGTTGCAGCGACCGAGGCCGCAAGGCAATTGGGCGATCCCGGAGGCGAGGGACGCGATAAAAACGAAGTGTTCCGCGAAGACCTTGGCGCGCTTGATGCCGAAGAAGCCCAGGGACAGCCATCGGAGTCTGACGAAGACCTGGACGCAAGCGCAGATGCAGAAACGGCCAACGATACGAGCGGCGATGAAGGCCCGACTGAAGCGTCAGACGCAAGTAATGCACCTGCCCCACTGAAACTGGTCTCTTCTCAGATTGTCGAACCTGGTTCGGCACCGCTCGACGCGGCATCGGCGCGGCTGCGTCAGATTGCGGCACAAAAGGAAACGAGCGGTGTAGCAAAAGGCGGCTTTGCAGAGTTTGCGTCGGAACACGGCGCAACAGAGCTGGCTGATCTTTTGGAGGCAGCTGCGGCCTATATTGCTTTCGTCGAAGGTGAGACCGATTTCTCGCGCCCTCAAGTGATGAAGAAAGTCCAGACCGCATCAGCCGAAGAGTTTACTCGTGAAGATGGCTTGCGGTCGTTCGGGCGCCTTTTGCGCCAAAGCCGGATCATCAAGCTAAACAATGGTCGGTTTCAGGTGGCTGAGAACACCCGGTTTCGTCCAGGTGAAAAGGCAGCGCAGGGCTGAAGTGACATAAAGAATTGATGGCGGGGCAGTTCCCCGCCTGATAGCCTCAAGTCACCCGCTGTTTTGATCAGGATCAGGTTGACCGATACCCTTGAAAATCCACTTCAAGGGAAAAGCCCAGCCGACACCAAGAGCCAGGTAAATTGCAAATTCGATGCCGATTGGAAATCTGATATTGCCGTTCATCATGCTGCTCATAATGGTTGCGGCAAGAATTATGTAAATCGGCAGCCCAATCACCAATATCAAAAGTGCCAAGCGTTTGCGTGCTTTGTATGTCATCGGCCCCTAATCTGCGAATGGATCTGTCACAAGGATCGTGTCTTCTCGCTCCGGTGAGGTGGAAACTAGGGCAACCGGGCAGTCTATCAACTCTTCTATGCGGCGGACATATTTGATGGCTTGGGCCGGCAGATCAGCCCAGGACCGCGCGCCCTCAGTCGAGGCAGTCCAGCCTTCGATTTCCTCATAAATGGGTGTGCAGCGCGCCTGTTGATCCGCTGCAGTCGGCAAATAATCCAGCGTTTCGCCATCCAGTTTATAGCCGACACAAATCTTGAGCGTCTCGAACCCGTCCAGAACATCAAGCTTGGTCAACGAGATACCGGACACACCCGAAGTTGCGCATGTTTGCCTGACAAGACATGCATCAAACCAACCACAGCGCCGCTTGCGCCCTGTTGTGGTGCCAAATTCATGACCTCGCTCGCCTAAGCGCTGGCCGTCAGCATCTTCCAACTCTGTCGGGAATGGCCCTTCACCTACGCGGGTCGTGTAGGCCTTTACGATCCCCAACACAAAATCAATCGCACCAGGTCCCATCCCCACACCAGTCGCAGCTTGCCCGGCAATAACGTTGGATGAAGTCACGAAGGGATAAGTACCAAAATCGATATCCAGCAGCGCACCTTGCGCCCCTTCAAACAAGATCCGCTTGCCCGCTTTGCGCTTTTCATTCAGCACTTTCCAGACGGGTGCCGCAAATTTCAGAATGCCCGGCGCAATCTCCCGCAGCTGCGACACAAGGGCATCGCGATCAATCGGCTCAAGCCCCAGGCCCCGTCGCAAGGCATCATGATGCACCAGCGCACGGTCCACCCGCAATTCAAGAGTGGCATCATCCGCCAAATCGGCGACGCGGATAACACGGCGCCCGACTTTATCTTCATAGGCGGGACCAATACCGCGTCCAGTTGTCCCGATTTTTGCGACTGAATTCTGGCTTTCGCGCGCCCTGTCCAATTCCCCATGAAACGGCAGGATCAACGGAGTGTTTTCTGCAATCATCAAGGTCTCAGGCGTGATCTCAACCCCCTGACCCCGTAATGTCCCAATTTCGGTTATCAGATGCCAAGGGTCCAAAACCACACCATTTCCGATAACCGACAATTTACCGCCCCGAACGACACCAGACGGCAGCGCATGCAGCTTGTAGACCTCACCATCGATCACCAAGGTGTGGCCGGCATTATGCCCGCCCTGAAACCGGGCAATGACATCGGCACGCTCAGACAACCAGTCAACAATCTTGCCTTTGCCCTCGTCACCCCATTGTGCGCCAACGACCACTACATTTGCCATTTTGCCTCGTCCTCTTTGCAAGCAGCGTGCCCCCTATAGCGGTGCTCTGCCCGGCGCGAAACCGCTAATTTGGCCGCTGTTAGGCTGGACAGTATAGCCACGTGACGCCATGTTCTGCGGACCAAAATGAAGTGAGGCGCAACATGGGTTTTTTGATCAGGTGGATATTTGCTTTTTTGTTGCTTGCAGCAACTTACAATCCGACCGAGTGGAATTTCATTCGTTGGAGCGTTGCAAATTTCGAAAGCAACCTGTCGATGACGGTACTGTTCGGCCTTATACTGTTCGTTGGTTACATCATTTATCTGCGCGCGACGCTACGATCGATTGGCGTCTTTGGGATGCTACTGATCTTGGCTGTCGTCGGCACATTGCTGTGGGTCTTATTTGATCAGGGGCTGATCAACCTCGACAACCCAACCGTCAATACCTGGATCGCGATTGTCGCCCTGTCCATTGTACTGTCGATCGGCCTGAGTTGGTCAATCGTACGACGTCGGCTAACCGGCCAAACTGACGTGGATGACATCGACGAATAAGGGGCTTTCAGGGGTTGCGGGAACGCATCACAGCTTTTAGATACCGCGTGTTCGCGAACGCCCCGAAAGGCCCGTAATGGAAAATGTCGTCCTTATCATCCACCTCATCCTGGCGCTGAGCCTGATTGGTACCGTGCTGTTGCAACGGTCCGAAGGTGGCGGCCTTGGTTTGGGCGGCGGTGGCGGCGGCGCGACGGGCGGACGACCTGCTCCCACTGCAATGAGCAAATTCACATGGCTTCTTGCCACGGCCTTTATCTGCACGTCGATTGCGCTCACACTGATTTCAGCAAGCGAAACCGCCGGATCATCGGTGACAGACCGGTTGGGTATTGAGGCCGGCGAAGGCGACGCATCCGGCCTGGGTGACAGCTTGTTGCCACCGTCCCTTGATGGCGATGCACCTCTGGTTCCGGCGGGCGAATAACCACAACAAGTGGCCGGGCAAGCACGCCCGGCAACATGATGTAGGGTCAGCAGTTGCCTTAGGGCTCCGAATCCGCTACACGTCAAATCCCGTGATGATGCGAAAATTCACCTTCGCCTTCCCACAAGATTTGGACAGTTTCACGGGAGTTCCCAGCCAATGGCGCGTTTCATTTTTATCACTGGCGGCGTGGTCTCATCTTTGGGAAAGGGGTTGGCATCAGCGGCACTGGGCGCGTTGCTGCAGGCCCGTGGCTATTCGGTGCGTTTGCGCAAACTCGACCCCTATTTGAACGTTGACCCCGGCACTATGTCACCCTTTGAACATGGTGAGGTGTTCGTTACTGATGACGGCGCGGAAACCGATCTTGATCTCGGCCATTACGAACGATTCACTGGTGTCCCCGCGCGCAAGACCGACTCGGTCAGTTCCGGGCGCATCTATTCGAACGTTCTCGAAAAGGAGCGACGCGGCGATTACTTGGGAAAAACCATTCAGGTCGTCCCACATGTCACCAATGAGATTAAGGACTTCATTGCGATTGGCGAAGACGAAGTTGATTTCATGCTTTGCGAAATTGGTGGAACGGTGGGCGACATAGAAGGCTTGCCATTTTTTGAAGCCATTCGCCAATTCGCCCATGACAAGCCACGCGGACAGTGCATTTTCATGCATCTAACGCTGCTGCCTTATTTGGCCGCTTCCGGGGAACTAAAGACCAAACCAACACAGCACAGCGTCAAGGAGCTGCAGTCTATCGGGATTGCCCCAGACATCCTTGTCTGCCGCTCCGAACAGCCAATCCCGGAAAAGGAACGCGAGAAAATTGCGTTATTTTGTAATGTCCGCAAACAAAGCGTTGTCGCAGCTTATGATCTGAAATCAATTTACGAGGCACCGCTGGCGTATCACGAACAGGGCCTCGATCAGGCGGTGCTGGATGCTTTCGATATATCGCCCGCGCCGCAACCTAAATTGGATGTCTGGCATGATGTTTATGACCGGATCCTTAATCCTGAAGGCAAGGTCAAGATCGCCATTGTTGGCAAGTATACCCAGTTGGAAGACGCCTATAAATCAATTGCAGAAGCCCTAACCCATGGCGGCATGGCCAACCGGGTAAAGGTCAAGATCGAATGGGTGGATGCAGAGCTTTTTGACGATGACGACGCCACACCGCATTTGCAGGGGTTCCATGCAATCTTGGTCCCTGGCGGGTTTGGCGAACGCGGCACGGAAGGCAAGATCAAAGCCGCCCAATTCGCCCGCGAACGCAAGATCCCCTATCTTGGCATCTGTCTTGGGATGCAAATGGCTGTGATCGAGGCCGCACGCAACGTGGCCGGCCTTGAAAAGGCGGGATCAGAGGAATTTGACCACGAAGCTGGCAAAAAACGTTTCGAACCCGTTGTTTATCATCTTAAGGAATGGGTACAGGGCAATCATAAGGTTGCGCGCAAGGCCGATGATGACAAGGGCGGCACTATGCGGTTGGGTGCGTATAATGCCACCTTAACAGAAGGATCTAATGTCGCTTCGGTCTATGGCGCTACGGCGATTGATGAACGTCACCGCCACCGTTATGAGGTGGACGTCAAATACCGCGACAGGCTGGAGAAAGCAGGCCTGAAATTCTCGGGCATGTCACCTGATGGGAAACTGCCTGAAATCGTGGAATGGCAGGACCATCCCTGGTTCATTGGGGTCCAATTTCACCCGGAACTGAAATCAAAACCTTTTGCCCCGCATCCGCTTTTTGCAGATTTTGTGCGGGCTGCGGTCGAAACATCGCGGCTTGTCTGAGAAATCAATTCTTTTGCAAAAGAATTGGACGGTCTTCCGACCAAAAGTTCAGAACTAGAACCCTAAAGAAATGCGGCGGGTCAGAACCAAACTACCTGTCAATTGATCTTCGGACTGAGTGATTGGACTTTCGGCGGCATCGTCGCGCAAACGATCATACCGCATTTTGCCCGTTACGCCCCAGGTTTCATTAAACTGATATTTTGCCTCTGCCGCAACGCCGGCGCTGACGATCCCGGCGTCCGGCGCAAATGCGTCGAACCCACTCGTTACACTTTCGGCTTCAGTCACGCCGAAATAGGTTTGTGTGAACTCATCACTGCCCCACAACACTCGCGGTCCGGCGCTTAAGGTCACCTGATCGGTGGGCCGATAGAACACGTCGCCGCCGAACTCCGCAACAAGCGCTTCGTGGCCAATGACCCCATAGCGCAGCTTAGCAAAAACCTCATAGTCAGGCGTGTTGAATTCCAACCCGCCTCCCACTTCTACCGCGAGATCAACATCATCCAAACCGTCAAGTTCAGGATAGTCATCTGCCTCGCGCGGGCCAATAAACCGAAACGAGCCGCCAAAGCCAAAGCCATAACTGTCCTGGCCGCCTAAATTAAAAGACCCCAGCTTCAACCGCTCTAATTCAAAACTTCCAGTCGGCCCAACTCGGCTATTTTCGGCTCCGAAATATTCCGGTTGGGATTGCGCGCCAACACCCAAAGTGAACGCCACACCATTGGTTTCTTGGCCCAACGCCAAAGACGGAAGACAAAAAAGGGTGATCAGGGCGTGGCGCGTGGGACGTGTTCTCATTTATAACAACAGTTTAGCCCATCTGCAGGACAAGGCAACGCTCCCCTTGGCAGTTTGGCAAACAACCGCTAGGCCTTTGACATTTCAGAAAGGCGCAACCTCGTGCTGTCGTACCAACATATCTATCATGCCGGAAACCTGGCAGACGTGCACAAACACAGCGTGCTTGCATGGGTTTTGGCTTACATGACGCAAAAGGACAAACCGCTCAGTTATCTGGAAACCCATGCAGGACGCGGCCTCTACGATTTGACAGCTTCAGCAGCATTGCGAACCAATGAAGCCGCGAAAGGTGTAGCGCAGGCATATGACTGGTTCGATGGTGAAACCCCTTACCCAAGAGTGATAAAGACGGTTCGCGAAAAATATGGGGAAGGAGTATATCCCGGCTCACCTGTCATTGCGGCTGAAAGCCTGCGACCGATGGACAATATCCATCTTTGCGAATTGCACCCACAAGAATTTACTGCGCTCAAAAGGACGATGACGCCCTATGGCGGCATTTTGAAACAGCGCGATGGTTGGGACATGGCCCTTTCGCTGTGCCCGCCTGATCCGCGTCGCGGGCTTTTACTGATGGATCCGTCCTATGAGGTGAAATCAGACTATCAAACCATCCCGGCCAAAATAACGAAGATCCACCGCAAATGGGGTGTTGGCGTGCTGATGCTTTGGTATCCGATCTTAACCAGTAACGCACATGTGCCGATGATCGGGGCGTTGAAATCAGCGCTGCCCGACGCTTTGGTGCACGAAGTCACCTTTCCTCCGGCACGCCCAGGGCACCGGATGGTGGGATCGGGTCTTTTCGTCGTCAATCCGCCCTATGGTCTGGCTGAAGAAACGGCACACCTGTCACTGCTCTTCCAAGACAGGCTTTCCGGTACTATGTAAACGTCATGTTTACCGATTTACTCCGGCGCTTGACCGCCCCCGAACCTGAACAATTACCCGATACAGATGCCCGGCTGGCGCTGGCCGCCCTGTTGGTCCGTATTGCACGCACCGATGGGGACTATGCCGCTGTCGAGATTGCGCAGATCGACCAGAGCCTGATCCGGCGTTATGGCCTTGATATGACACAAGCCGCCGCCTTGCGCGCCGAGGCTGAAGCGCTGGAGGCACAAGCGCCCGACACGGTCCGTTTCACCCGGGCGATCAAGGATGCTGTCGCCTATGAAGACCGCGTTGCTGTGATGGAAGCGTTATGGAGCGTCGTCATGGCCGACGGTGTGCGCGACGACGAAGAGGACAGCATGATGCGTATGACTGCATCGCTGTTGGGCGTGACCGATCAGGATAGCCACGCCGCCCGACTACGCATCAGCGCGGGATGATTGCCAGCCTGCCGATGTATGCATCACCGCATACACGCGCGGCAGAACAAAGGTTTTGGACTTGCCTTCGCAACGCTTTGCGTGGGGCTGGACTTCCTGCACCAGATCGCCTGACCGATGATATCCCAGATTTGATGACCCACTGGCGATCGCCCGATTTGATCCTGTCGCAGACTTGCAGTCTGCCCTACCGGACAAAGCTTAGAGAACACGTCACACTGGTCGGCACCCCCGATTACGGCATTAAAGGCTGCCCGCCCGGCCATTACCGCAGCGTGGTTGTTACACAAGCAAATAACCAACGACACAGCCTTGAAGACTTTAAGTCGGCCCGAGTGGCAATTAATGATCCGATCTCGCAATCCGGGTGGGCGGCTTTGGTCTTTGAAGCCCCATGGGTTCTGGAAACCTCAATCCGCGTGACCGGCTCCCATCGCGCATCTTTGCTGGCAGTTTTGCAGGACCATGCCGACTTTGCCGCTATAGACGCGGTGACCTTTCGCATGTTGTCAAAAGAAGGCCTGACTGACAGAGTGCGCATCCTCCACCACACCCGGCCCTCGCCCGGTTTACCATTCATCGCGGCGCGCTCGGCTGCCTCGCAGACCCTCTTTGCATGTCTTGAACATGCACTGTCTGAGCTTAGGAAAGCGGATCGCGCAGCGCTTGGCATCAGGTCGATTCTTCGGCTGCCGCAAGATGCCTATGATTTGCCCATACCGCCTGCACCGCGCACAATCGCGGGCTGACGATACGTCATCACACCGTATGAGATTGCAAATGGTTAAGAAATAGGCCCTACTTCCCAGCGAACTGTGAAAAAGCTGCTCGCCAACGTGACCGATTCCACCCCTGTCATCGAAATTCGCAACCTGCATAAGGCCTATGGCGATCTTGAGGTCATCAAGGGCGTTGATATCACCGCCCCTGCAGGTCACGTGGTCACCTTGATCGGGTCGTCAGGCTCGGGCAAGTCCACCATTTTGCGATGTGCGAACCTGCTGGAAGACAGCCAACAAGGTGATATCCTGTTCTGCGGCGAACCGGTCGCCTGGAAAGGCAATGGCGCCTATCGGCAGCCCGGTGATCACGCTCAGATGATCCGCATCCGCACCAACCTGTCGATGGTATTCCAACAGTTCAACCTGTGGGCCCATATGACGATCCTGCAAAATGTGATGGAAGCGCCGCTGACCGTCCTGAAACGCGACCGGGCCGAGGTGGAGGTCGCAGCGCGCAAATATCTCAACAAGGTCGGGATCGGCGACAAGTGCGACATGTATCCTGCGCAATTGTCCGGCGGCCAACAGCAACGTGCCGCCATTGCCCGCGCGCTTTGCATGGAGCCAAAAGCCCTGCTTTTTGATGAACCGACCAGCGCGCTGGATCCCGAACTTGAGCAGGAAGTCGTTAAGGTGATCAAGGATCTGGCAACTGAGGGCCGCACCATGATCATTGTTACGCATGACATGCGCCTCGCCCATGATGTCAGCGACCATGTCGTCTTTCTGCACCAAGGCAAGATTGCCGAAGAGGGCCCGCCGGCCGACCTGTTCGGTCATCCAAAAACCGACCGTTTGCGCGGGTTTCTCTCCGCCACGGTCTCGTAATCATCAAATAGGGAGACTACCTGATGAAAAATCTGATCCTATCCACTGCCACCCTGGCCCTTGCCGGGTCCGTGGCACTGGCCGATGGCCATTCTGTCGTACGTTTGGGCACCGAAGGCGCCTACCCGCCGTGGAACTTCATCAACGACGCTGGCGAAGTGGACGGCTTTGAGCGTGAATTGGGTGACGAGCTGTGCGCGCGTGCTTTGTTGACCTGCGAATGGGTCACCAATGAATGGGACAGCATTATCCCGAACCTCGTGTCTGGCAATTACGACACGATCATCGCGGGGATGTCGATCACGGACGAGCGTGACGAAGTCATTGACTTTACCCAAGCTTACACCCCGCCGGACCCATCTGCTTACCTTGCGATGGATGGCGGCGTTGATGTGACATCCGGTGTCATCGCTGCCCAAACTGGAACAATCCAGGCGGCCTTTATCGCTGATGCAGGCTGGGACCTGATCGAATTTGCGACGCCAGAAGAGACCGTTGCAGCTGTTGTATCCGGCGAGGCTGACGCCGTTCTGGCCGACAAATCCTTTCTTGTGTCAGCTATGGAATCCAACGGGGATCTTGTGATGCTGGAGCGCGAAGAGATGATTGGCGGTGGTGTCGGAATGGGCATCCGCGAAAGCGACGGCGAATTGCGCGCAAAATTCGACACCGCAATCCAGTCGATGAAGGAAGACGGCACGCTGAACGCGTTGATCGAAAAGTGGGAAGTCGCTTCGACCTGGTAAGCCCATACACAAATACCGCCTGCGCGCGCTTTTTCGCGTGCGCGGGCACCAGCACATTCAGTTTGCCCGACAGGTGACCTATTTTTGAGTTCTGTTCAGATCCCAGCACGCTTGACACCTTTCGGTGGTTTGCTTGCTACCTGACCACGGGCAAGCACATCAATTTCTACATTTCCTTTGGAACTGTTCTGCTGCTGCTCGCGATTACTGCACCTGTTGCACTGTCCTTCGGGTTTGGCGGTGCGATGGCGGCCCGGTCCCGCATCGCGCCCTTACGCTGGTTTGGCAAAGGGTACATTGCCATCGTGCGCGGCGTTCCCGACATCGCGTTTTTCCTGTTCTTCGTCATCGCCCTCGATCAGGCGTTCGAATATCTGCGCCACCAGATCAAATGCCCCGATTGGACCGAGCCCGTGCGCCAGGGCAGCGATTTTATCGTCTGCACGGCCGCCAAACTGCCTTTGGGCAATGCGCCGCAATGGGTGCATGAAACTTACGGATTTTTCCTTGCGGTGCTGACCTTTGCTATCGTTTTTGGCGCCTTTGCGGCCAATGTGCTTTTCGGGGCCATGCGGGCGGTGCCCCGGGCGCAGGTAGAAACCGCCGAGGCTTATGGCATGACCCGGCGGCAAACCTTCTGGCGGGTGATTGTTCCGCAAATGTGGGTCTATGCCCTGCCCGGCCTGGGCAATCTGTGGATGGTACTGTGCAAGGCGACCCCGCTTCTATTCTTGCTCGGTGTCGAAGACATCGTCTACTGGGCCCGCGAATTGGGTGGCATCAAATCACAAAACGTAACCGCCTACCCTCATGGTGATTGGCGCATGTGGTATTTTTTGGTTCTTCTTGGCTTCTATTTGGGTCTGACACGGGTTTCCGAGATCACGCTTGACCGACTGATGGCCCGCCTCACCCATGGACAAGCCACCGCTGGCGGCGAAGCGCAAAGGCGGGCCGCTGCATGAGTTGTTGGGAGACCATCACCGATTACGCATTCTTTTCCATCGGGCTAAGCGATGCGCGCCTGCCGCGCAACGACTTCACGCTGTGCCAGCATTTCACCCTGATCGGCTCTGGCATGATCTGGAACGTGTATTTCGGCTTTGTCGCGCTTCTGACGGGGTTCGCCTTTGCAACCGCCCTTGCAGTCGGCAAAGCATCCCGCAACCCATGGGCGCGCAAACCGGCCAGTTGGTTTATCTTTGTGTTTCGCGGCAGCCCGCTGTTTATCCAGTTTTTCTTTGCCTATTTCACCTTTGTCAGCCTCAAAGGGTGGCATCCGTTCTTTGATCCCTTCACCTCAGCCTGGCTAGGCGCGGCGGTCGTGCTATTCCTGAACACCGCCGCGTATTCAGGGGAAATCTTCTACGGCGCCCTGCAATCCGTGCCGAAAGGCGACACAGAAGCGGCCGATGCGTATGGCCTGTCAGGCTGGCCCCGGTTCCGCAGGGTCGTCTGGCCCACGATGCTGCGGCTGGCCTGGCCTGCCTATACAAATGAGGCGATATTCCTC
>JBCBGX010000069.1:0-11239 GCA_038526325.1 Pseudomonadota bacterium
CGCCTATATCGGGCCAGTCTTTTTCCCTGCCGATTTCGCCGCCCCATCGCAGGAGGTCACACGCCCTGTTACGCTGGAAACAAACTAAGTTACTCATTTTGGGGCTGTGCCTTTCGGGCTCTGCGGTGTCAGCACAAGATGGCGCGCCGTTGTCGGCCATCGATTGGCTGTCGGAAAGCGTTGAACGCTCTCGGGTGTTGGAGGCCCCAGTTACCGGAACAGCAACCACACCGACCGTGACAGTGACACCACTTGATCGTCCGTCGAAAGATCCCGTCGGACTGCTACCACCGGATGTAACAGGTCTGCCGCGAACCATATGGGCGCGCAGCGATGAGGCGACGCTGGTGATGCTGGTCCGAGCGGAGCGGGTCGAAGCCTTGCCTGCGATCCAGGATTTTCTGCGGGTGCTCATGCTGGCCGAAGCGGATCCACCTTTTGATGCAGGTCCCGATGGTGCGCTGTTTTTGGCAAGGGTGGACAAACTGCTAGATCTTGGTGCGCTGGAGCCGGCGCAATCTTTGATCGAACAGGCCGCACCGGATACGGTTGCCTTATTCCGTCGTTGGTTTGATGTCGCCCTATTGACGGGCACAGAAGATAGCGTTTGTGACGTTATGCGAGACAACCCGTCAGTAGCTCCGACTTATCCGGCCCGCATCTTTTGTTTGGCGCGTAATGGCGATTGGACGGCAGCGGCCCTGACGTTGAACACCAATCGCGTTCTGGGCGACATTTCGGAAGAAGAAGAACAACTGCTGTCACGCTTCCTTGATCCGGAACTTTTTGAAGGAGAGCCCCCACTAGAGCCACCCGCACGCGTCAGCCCTTTGATGTTTCGGATGCATGAAGCGATCGGTGAGCCACTGATTACGGCCAACTTGCCGCTGGCGTTTTCCCATGCAGATCTGCGGCCAACAACAGCCTGGAAATCGCAGCTCGAAGCGGCAGAGCGTCTCGCCCGGTTTGGGGCGATTTCAGAGAACACCCTGCAAAAATTTTACACGGCACGGACACCTGCCGCGTCTGGTGGCGTGTGGGATCGGGCGGAAGCCATTCAGCGGTTTGACGTGGCTCTCCGTGCGGGCGATCCCGTCGGCGTCGCGCGGACCTTGCCCCCTGCGTGGGATGCCATGCAAGAGGCACGCACAGAGGTGCAGTTTGCAAAACTCTATGCGGCGTATCTTCAGACACTCCCCCTGACCGGCGCCGCCGCAGAAATCGCCTTTCACGTAGGCCTTTTGTCGCCCGACTACGAAAGTGTCGCCATAGCCGCGCAAGAATCGAACCTGAAATACGATCCTTTCCTAATCGCGCTGGCGCGAGGCATTCCCCAGGAAGTCCGTGTCACAACGCAGACCGAATTGGCCATTCAGGCGGCCTTTAATGGCGGAATACCTTCTGCTGCGCTGCAGGCCCTTATTTCCGAGGGAAAGCTGGGTGAGGCTTTATTGCGGGCCATTGCGCAATTCAACGAAGGGTATTTGGGTGACATCCGCCTTGCCGGCGATGCGCTCAGCTTGATGCGGTCGGTTGGTCTCGAAGATGTCTCACGCAGGGCTGCGCTGCAATTGCTTATACTGGACCGCACCCCGTGACCAATCCTTCAGCAGCGATGTCACATTGGACCCAAGCCTTTCTAGAGGCGCAAGCAGCCGAACTAGACGCAGCAACAAACACCCAACTTGCCTATGCGCGCGACCTTCAGGACTTTGCAGGGTGGCTGGAAAACATATCGGAACACTTTGCAACGGCGACCCGCGATCACGTGGAAGGCTATCTGATCGCTTGCGAAACCGAAGGTTTGGCAAAGTCCACCCGCGCAAGACGACTATCTGCCATCAAGCAACTGTACCGATTTGCTTTTGAAGAAGGCTGGCGCGATGACAATCCCGCCATTCAGATCAAGGGACCAGGACGCGCAAAGCGTTTGCCAAAGACATTGGACCTTACCGAAGTTGATAGGTTGCTGACGGCTGCGCGAAATACTCAAAAAGAAACATTGCGCAACACCTGCTTGATGGAACTTCTATATGCCACGGGCATGCGCGTGACCGAGCTGGTCAGCCTGCCTGTCACTGCAGCCCGAGGCGACCCGCGCATGTTATTGGTGCGCGGCAAAGGGGGCAAGGAACGTATGGTGCCGCTGTCGCCGCCAGCACGTGCGGCCCTATCGGCCTACTTGGCCGCCCGCGATGACGCCGAAGCGGCCGCTGCAGCCGAAGGGGCGCGGCCTTCGCCCTTTCTATTTCCATCACGTGGCAAAACGGGACATCTGACGCGACATCGCTTTTTCGGGCTCATCAAGGAATTCGCAGTTGCCGCAGGCGTGTCCCCGGACAAAGTCACGCCACACACCCTACGCCACGCTTTTGCGACCCATCTTTTGGCCGGTGGAGCAGATTTGCGCGTTATCCAAACATTGCTGGGACACGCCGATGTCGCAACGACAGAGATCTACACACATGTTCTGGACGAACGTTTGAAGGATCTGGTGTTGGAACATCACCCACTGGCCAAACCGGCCAAGACTTGAAGCTGCCCCGTCAAGCATACATAACTGCCAATGATATTTCGTGAAAGAGACTGATGGAAACCGCCTCCCTTGACGCCGCATTCTGGGTAACTGCTGGCGCTATCCTGATCCTTCTTGTTCTGTCCGGCTTCTTTTCTGGGTCTGAGACAGCATTGACCGCCGCATCGCGCGGGAAGCTGCGATCAAATGCCGATAAGGGCTCAAAGGGTGCTGAACGTGCGCTGAAGATCACCGAAGACAATGAACGTCTTATCGGTTCAGTGCTGTTGGGCAATAACGTGGTTAACATTCTTGCCACGTCGCTCGCCACTGCGGTTTTGACCAAACTTTTCGGCCAGAATGGCGTTGCAGCAGCCACGCTGATCATGACACTCCTCGTCTTGATCTTTGCTGAGGTGCTGCCCAAAACCTTTGCGATCACCTATCCGGAATCTGTTGCATCGCGTGTTGCAGCACCGATTAGTTTTATTGTCCTGGTCTTTTCCCCGATCGTGACGGCAGTTCGATACCTCGTACGGGGCGTGCTTTATGTGTGCGGGGTCCGGACCGACCCGGATAGCAATATTCTAGCTGTACGCGAAGAGATTGCCGGCGCCCTTCAACTTGGCCATTCAGAGGGAATTGTCGAAAAAGAAGACCGCGACCGTATTCTTGGTGCGCTGGACCTCAACGAACGCACTGTCGAAGAGATCATGCTGCACAGGTCTGGCATCGAAATGGTCGATGCAGCCCTGCCCCCCCAGGACATTCTGGCCCAAATTCTAAAAAGCCCATACACGCGACTGCCTCTCTTTAGAGATGATCCAGAAAATATCGTCGGTGTGATCCATGCAAAGGATCTGCTGCGCGCGATGCACAAGCTGTTGGGAGGCGGGCAGGAAAACGCCAAAGGGTTGGCTGCCTTTGACGTGATGAAAGTGGCGATGCGCGCGTATTTCGTGCCAGAGACCACGACGCTTGATGACCAGATGCGCAACTTTCTCAAGCGCAAGACCCATTTTGCGCTGGTCGTCGATGAATATGGGGGGTTGCAGGGTCTCATTACGCTTGAGGACATCCTGGAAGAAATCGTAGGTGAGATTGCCGACGAATTTGACGATCACGAGGAAGACCAGATCGCGCCCACGGCCGATGGCGCCTATATTGTGGATGGCGGCATGACGATCCGTGATTTGAACCGGGCGCATGACTGGTCCCTGCCGGATGACGAGGCAAATACTGTCGCAGGGCTTGTCATTCACGAGGCGCAGTTGATCCCCGTCGAAGGACAGGTGTTTTCCTTCCATGGCTTCCGGTTTGAAGTTCTGGCCAAAGAAGAAAACCGGATTGCCACGCTGAAAATACGCAAGCTGTGATCTTGCCATTGGGTGACCTTGGGTCAATTGTCATTTCATTCACACCAAGAATGAGGACACCCATGACGTTACGCCATTTGTTCCCTTCGTGTTTGGTAACTTTGTTTCTTGTCAGCCCCGGACTTACACAACAGGCCGCAGATGCCGTCTCGCCAGAGGGCGACACTGGCATTTCCGCCTTTGAAAACCTATCAGAAGCCGCGCAAGACGCGCTGGCCACAAAGGAAGCTGGCGCGCCAGTGGTGGCCGAGGAGTGGATGGTGGTCGCTGCAAACCCGCTCGCCGTAGAGGCCGGCGCGGATGTGCTGGCAAATGGGGGAACAGCAGCCGATGCAATGGTGGCGGTCCAAGCGGTTTTAGGGCTGGTTGAACCGCAATCGTCAGGCTTGGGCGGTGGTGCGTTTCTTGTCTGGTACGATGCGGCGACCGGTGAGATGACCACCCTTGATGGCCGCGAAACCGCCCCGCGCGCTGCGACCCCAACACTTTTTCAGGATGAAAATGGAGAGCGATTGGGCTTTTTTGACGCTGTTGTCGGCGGTTTGTCCGTCGGCACACCCGGCACGCCAAAACTGATGGAAGACGCCCATCGTCGCTGGGGGCGCGCAAACTGGGGGAACCTGTTGCAGCCCGCCATAACCTTGGCCGAGGATGGGTTCATCGTATCACCCCGTCTGGCCACAATGGTGGACAATGATGCGGATAGATTGCAGCGATTTGCGGCCACAGCGGATTATTTTTACCCCGGCGGGACTGCCATCGCCGCAGGTGATCTGTTGCAGAACCCCGACTATGCCGACACACTGCGCCAGATCGCCCATCGCGGAACAGATGCGTTCTACAAAGGGCCCATAGCGGAAGACATCATTGCCACCGTGCACAACGCCGATGGCAATCCTGGCGTATTATCCACGCTGGATCTGGCCCTTTACCAAGTGATTGAGCGGGATCCGGTTTGCGTTGGGTTCCGCGCCTATGAGGTATGCGGTATGGGGCCGCCATCATCGGGGGCGCTGACTGTCGGACAGATCCTCGGGATCATGGATAATTTTGTCTTTGACGACCCGACTCTCCCAGATACTTGGCGCTTGATTGGGGATGCCTCGCGCCTGGCTTTTGCAGATCGCGGTCGCTACATGGCCGACAGCGATTTCGTTCCAATGCCGACGCAAGGTCTGATTGATCCCTTTTATCTGGAAGAGCGTGCCAACATCATCGAAGGGGACCGGATCGACGGGTTTGTGGCCTTGCCAGAGGTCGCACCCGGCACCCCAGAATGGGACCATGCCCAGCTTTGGGGCGATAATGTGAGTATCGAGTTTCCATCGACCTCTCACATTTCGATCGTGGACGGCTACGGCAATGCCTTATCGATGACGACGACAATCGAAAACGGCTTTGGGTCACGCCTGTTTGTGCGTGGCTTTCTGCTGAACAATGAACTGACCGACTTTTCCTTTGCGACCCATAATGACGGCTACCCTATCGCCAACAGGGTGGAACCGGGCAAGCGGCCGAGATCATCGATGTCGCCCACAATTGTGACAGAAGACGGATCGCCGGTTCTGGTCGTCGGCAGCCCGGGTGGCAGCCGGATCATCGGCTATGTTGCCAAAACTATCATGGCCCATCTGGAATGGGGGATGGATGTGCAAGAGGCCGTTTCGATGCCGCATCTTGTCAACAGGTTCGGCACTTACGATCTGGAGGAAGGAACCGATGCGGTCTCCTTCGAGGGACCGCTGACGGACCTCGGGTATGAGGTGAATATCCGCGGACTGACCTCTGGCATTCATGCAATTTCGATTGGCGATGATCTGCGCGGTGGTGCCGATCCGCGGCGCGAAGGAATTGCCATTGGTCAATAACAAAACGGCTATCCGCAAATGCGGGTAGCACACCCTACCTTTTGAAACAGCAAAACAGGCGGTAGCGAAGCAGGTCATGCTTTCAGTGGCCATGCGACGGACACGCTATCCGCTTTAAGAAATCGATCAACAATGCCAGCCCCTGCCCCTTTCAAAGCCAATGTGACCTTCATCGGCCTACTTGTGGCCAACACGATCTTGGGGGCGGCATTGCCGATGCTCATTATCTTGGGCGGGCTCGCTGGTTTGATGCTTGCGCCAACGCCTGCTTTGGCGACCGTGCCACCGTCCCTTCAGATTTTCGCGGGTTTTCTGGCGACAGGTCCGTTTTCGCTGTTGATGGGTCGACGCGGCAGGCGCTTTGGCTTTGTCATTGGGGGGTTTGCTTGCATGCTGGGTGGCGCGCTTGGCGCTATTGCATTGCTCTGGTCAAGCTTCGTCCTTCTTTGCGTCGCCCATGCGTTTTGCGGCACGGCATTGGCCTGTTACCTGTATTTTCGCTTTGCCGCCGCAGAGGTCGTGGCCGAAAGTGGCCAGCCGGTCGCGATCTCTTTGATGCTCAGTTCTGGTCTGGTCGCCGCCTTGATCGGGCCCGAGATCTTTGTCTGGACCAAGGATCTATTTGCACCAACCCCGTTTGCAGGGGCCTATGCCGCCATCATAGTCCTCACAATTTTGGGCCTAGTGCCGCTGATCTTCGTCAATATTCCCACACCGGCGACCGGTTCAAACGCATCCGCAACCCGGCGCGCTGACATGATGGTCATCTTGCGGCGCCGCCCCATCCTGACGGCAATACTTGCCGGTTCGGTCGCCCAACGGATCATGGTCTTGCTTATGGCGCCAACGCCACTGGCCATGACGGAGCATGGTCATTCGGACGTCATGGCAAGTGATGTGGTGCGCTGGCATGTTGTCGCAATGTTTGCGCCGTCATTTGTTACCGGTTTTCTGATCAAACGGTTCGGTACCGTCTCAATTGTCTCATGCGGACTTGCGCTGTTGATCGGATCCGCCCTTGTGGCGGCCAGCGGTGTGACCCTGCATCATTTTTACGCGGCATTGATCGTTCTAGGCGTTGGATGGAACTTTGCCTTTATCGGCGCAACAAACATGTTGGCCAGTGCAGCAGCACCAAGTGAGCGCGCGGCGGTTCAAGGCACGAATGATACGCTGATCGCCCTTGCCTCGACCATGTGCGTCTTTGCATCTGGCGCGATTGTCACCGGGTTTGGTTGGGCGCAGCTGGCCCTTTCTTCTTTGCCTATCCTGGTACTCACACTGGTCTGGATCATCACAATCAGCAGACCACGTACCAAGGCTTAGCGCCCTTTGAACAAACTGCCCAGGATGCCGCGCACGAGGCGGCGACCCGTTGTGCCCTTCAACTCTTTCGCGACGACCGAGGCCAAGGCTCCTCCGAAACCACTCCCCGCTGATTTGCTGGTGCTTCGCGGGGATGTCCGGCTGCCCTCAAATCGGCGAGCCGCTTTGAACTCCCGTTCTTTTTCTTCCAGCAACGCTTCGGCTTTTTCGGCCTCTTCCGCGGCCTTTGCAGCAGCATCAGCGCGTTTGTTCAACATCTCGAACGCACTTTCGCGGTCAATGGCATCATCGTATTTGCCGGCCATGTCCGATGCGGCCATGATGGCCGTACGCGTCGGTTTATCAATGGGACCCAACTGCGATGAGGGCGGGCGGATAAGCGTGCGTTCCACGATCATTGGAATGCCCTTTTTGTCGAGGAAGGAGGTCACCGCCTCGCCCGTACCGACCTCTTGTATCGCCTCCGCTGTATCAAAGGCTGGATTGTCGCGGTAGGTTTCCGCTGCTGTCTTCAATTCCTTTCGATCCTTGGCCGTGAAAGCGCGCAGCGCGTGCTGCACCCGGTTGCCAAGCTGGCCCAATACATCCTCGGGAATATCACCAGGGGTTTGGGTCACGAAATACACGCCTACACCTTTAGACCGGATCAGCCTTGCGACTTGTTCAACCTTGTCGACAAGGGCCTTGGGGGCATCATCAAACAAAAGATGCGCCTCATCAAAAAAGAACACCAGTTTGGGTTTGTCAGGGTTACCGACTTCGGGCAGTTCTTCGAATAGTTCAGACAAAAGCCACAGTAGGAAAGTGGCATAAAGGCGGGGGCTGCCCATCAACTGATCGGCGGCGAGAATGTTTATCTCTCCCCGGCCATCCCGGGTTCGCATCATATCCGCCAGTTCAAGGGCAGGTTCACCAAAGAGCGCATCGCCGCCTTGATTTTCAAGGACAAGCAATTGGCGTTGAATTGCACCAACCGATGAAGAGGCGACATTACCGTACCGCAGCGACAGATCCTTGGCATTCTGGCCAACCCAGACCAAAAGCGCACGCAGGTCCTTGAGATCCAGGAGCGGCAAGCCTTCTTCGTCAGCGACGCGGAACGCCACATTCAGCACGCCCTCTTGCACGTCGGTTAGTTCCATGAGCCGCGACAACAAAAGCGGCCCCATCTCGGCCACGGTGGCGCGGATCGGATGGCCCTGCTTGCCAAAAAGATCCCAGAAAGTGACCGGAAAACTATCATAAACAAGATCAAGGCCGATAGTATCTGCGCGCTTGGTAAAGGCGTCGTGCAGTTTGAAATCTGCCGTCCCCGCCACTGCAAGCCCCGAAAGATCCCCTTTCACATCCGACAGGAACACAGGCACGCCCGCCGCCGAGAAACCTTCGGCCATGATCTGCAGTGTTACGGTTTTCCCGGTGCCGGTCGCACCGGCAACAAGCCCATGGCGGTTGGCCTTGTCCAGCAGCAGCTTTTGGGGCGCTGCGTAGGCGTCGTCGCCACCGCCCATAAAGATATGATCACTCATTCGTCGGGGTCCTCAAAAAACGTCTCGGTCAAAATACATTCTTAACCATTCGGTGCCACCCTAAAGCACGTCTTTCTGCAATCGTTGCGCAGAAAGGCATACTTCCTCCCTGTTAGACTTGCCGTGCCTTCGGGCACGGCTTTTTTTTGGGGTAAGATCGTTGCCGCATACGTAACAGAATTGTCAAAGATTCCCTGTTGACGGGCGTAGAGCCTTTGCGTAGCTTCCAGCGCAATTAGTCGGCCAAGTCCGACAGGGAGAATAGGAAAAGGGGCTCATTCGGGCCCTTTTTCTTATTTTTGCACCCGCAAAATCGTGAGCGAGGAACCGCCAAATTTGCTTGTTTTGGCGCTGACACGGGCACGCCTTAATGCTAAGTCGCACAACAAAGAAAAAAGGACCTTATCGATGCGCAGTATCTTTCAATCACTTCTTTTAGGCGTGTTTTTGGCTCAAGGCGGCACCGCTCTTGCACAAGAGACAACCGCTACAGAAGACGACCAGCCGGCCGCAGAAACACCGGATGATTTGAGCTTGGGAGAACCGGTTGGACCACAGGTAGGTCAACCTTACGTCTTGCAAGAGTTTGGTGATTGGGAAATGCGCTGTGTCAAAGCCCCCGAAGGCCAAAGGGACCCCTGCAACCTGTATCAACTTCTGGAAAATGACGAAGGCGTTGCCGTGGCCGAATTTAATCTGTTTCGCCTGCCCCCCGGTGCCCGCGCTTCTGCAGGGGCCACAATTGTCGTCCCGCTCGAGACGCTTCTGACAGAGCAACTGACCTTGGCAGTGGACGGAGCAAACGCGCGCCGCTACCCGTTTACGTTTTGTAACAGTGCCGGATGCGTCGCCCGGCTTGGATTTACCGAGGCGGAGGTGCAGCAGCTTAGACGTGGAAATGTCGCGACCATCCGCCTTGTGCCAGCAGCGGATCCAAGCACAGAGGTGGTGCTTGATGTCTCTTTGATCGGCTTCACCGCAGGATTTGAAGGGACAGTGACGCTCGACGAGTAAACACTAAGTCTTGCGCAAGGCGATTACTGCATTCTGCCCGCCAAAGGCGAACGCATTCGAAAGCGCCACGTGCACATCAGCGTCCCGGGCAGTATTGGGAACAACGTCCAACGCACACTCCGGATCAGGGGCTTCATACCCAATGGTGGGCGCGATCACGCTGTCTTTCAGCGCCATGATACAAGCCAAGAGCTCAACTGCGCCGGTGCCCCCGATCAAGTGACCGTGCATCGACTTTGTCGATGACATCATCAATGTATCGGCATGGGTTCCAAAGACATCCGCCACCGCCGCGCATTCGGTTTTGTCATTGGCCGCCGTCCCTGTGCCATGAGCATTGATATACCCGACACTGTCAGGGGGGATGCGTGCGTCTTTGATTGCCCCTGCAATGGCACGCGCAGCCCCTTCTTTGGACGGTACGATAATATCCGTCGCATCGGAGGACATTGCAAAGCCGATCACTTCGCACAAGACTTCCGCCCCCCGGGCTTTCGCGTGCTCATACTCCTCAAACACAAATACACCCGCCCCCTCGCCCTGGACCATGCCAGTTCGGGTTGCTGAAAACGGGCGGCACGCATCACTGGACATCACGCGAAGCCCCTCCCACGCCTTGATGCCGCCAAAGCATAACATCGCCTCTGACCCGCCGGTGACCATTACCTTTGTCATTCCAGAGCGCACCATGTTGAACGCCTGCCCCATTGCATGGTTGGACGAGGCACAGGCGGTTGCCACGGTAAAGGACGGCCCGCGCAGGTTCCATTCCATCGAGACGTGGCTGGTGGCCGCGTTGTTCATCAGTTTTGGCACAATGAACGGATGAACCCGGTTTTTACCCGTTGCATAGACAGCGTGGTAGTTTTCATCTTGCGTCGTCAGCCCGCCACCAGACGTGCCAAGAATGACACCGGATTGATCAGCCAAACCACCAGAAAAGCAAAGGCCCGATTGTCCAATGGCCTCTTGCGCTGCCAACAGCGCGAATTGCGTGAACCGATCATACAGGGCAATTTTCTGACGATCGAAATGATCTGTTGCGTTGTACCCTTTGATCTGTCCTGCAATCTGGACCGATAGGCGATCAACATCAGGGATCTCTAACGCACCGATCCCGCATGTGCCCGCGCGCATCGCCTCAAACGTCTCGGGCACATTTGTTCCAAGCGGGTTGATCGTCCCTGCCCCAGTGATCACCACACGGTTCATCTATTTTCCCTGTGTGGACTTGAGGTGATCAACAGCCGCTAAAATGGCCCCAACAGATGAGACATCAAAACCACTTGCTGTGGGATCGTTGGCATTAAACGGCACCGAGATATCGAATGTCTCTTCTATTGCGAAAATACACTCAACGACACAAAGGCTATCCATGCCAATGTCTTCCGGAGAACTGTCCAACTTTATTTCGGAGGGATCGAGCATGGCCTGTTGTGCGATGATTGCGAGCACTTGGTCTTTGACGCTCATCTATGCTGTCCCGTTTCCACTGTTGTCGTGCAGGTTTTTGTCACTTTGGCGTGCGTTTGGCCAAGTCGCTCAGAAGACGGGGTAATCTGCGCAAGGCCTTGTAGCTGTCAACATGGGTCCGCATCTTTGTGGCTGGGT
>JBCBGX010000070.1:0-11143 GCA_038526325.1 Pseudomonadota bacterium
TATCGCCTCATGGCCGCTTTACGGCTTTGGTACGCTGGCGATGGAGATCGATGGCCAATTGGCTGGTGGCGTTGGCCTTGTGCATCCTCCGCATTTCCCCGAGGCCGAATGCGGCTGGTTTGTCTTTGACGGTTTTGAGGGGCTGGGCCTCGCGACGGAGGCCGGGCGGGCGATGCTGGACCACACCTTTGCCACAACCGATCTGCCAACGATTGTCAGCTATGTGAACATGAAAAATGCAGCCTCCATCCGCGTGGCGCAAAAGCTGGGCGGGGTCGAGGACCAGACGGCAGAGCGGCCTGCAGGCGATGAACATGACACCTATGTATTTCGCCACAAGCGAGGTGCGGCATGACCCCTTGGACCGAAAAACCTGCGGGCGGCGCCGATCTGGTTGCCAACATCGCCGCGACCGTTCCGGTGATCGAAACAGAACGCCTTGTCCTACGCCTGCCGCGCATCAGCGACTGGGCAGTATTGGAGCCGATTTTTACAAGCGATCGCGCCATCCATATTGGTGGGCCGATGTCCGCCGAGGATGCATGGCTTGATTTCAATCAGCTTGTCGCTGGCTGGATCTTGCGCGGCCATGGGGCCCTGACGATTTGCGACACGGATGGCACTGTGCTGGGCCTTGTCTTGCTGGGCCATGAATATGGCGACCCGCAGCCAGAGCTTGGTTGGCTGTTGACCGCTGAGGCCGAGGGGCGCGGTATCGCGACCGAGGCGGCTAGGGCCTTACTGCCCTTCTGCCACAGAATTTATGGGCCAGATTTTGTCAGCTACATCGCCGACGGCAACGCTGCGTCAGTGCGGGTGGCTGAAAAGTTGGGCGGCACCCCAATTGGGACCCATCCGATGGGCGCACATGTCGCTGTTTACGCATATCAAGAAAAGGAGGCATGCCATGACTGATGCCACGACCCGTGCCGATGAGATCCTGAAAGGTCATCGTGAAAGCATCGACCGGCTGGATGCCATTCTCGTCTACACGCTGGGCGAGCGGTTCAAACATACGCAAGCCGTGGGTGCCCTGAAAGCCGAACACGACCTGCCCCCGTCTGACCCCGCGCGAGAGGAAACCCAGATCGCGCGCCTCACCGATCTTGCGAAACGGGCCGACCTTGACCCGGAATTCGCCAAGAAATTCCTGAACTTCATCATTCAGGAAGTCATCCAACACCACAAACAACACCAATCCTGAGGGTTTACCCTCACACCCATCTTTAAGGAGAAAATCTGATGGCTATGAAAATCCGTTTGGCCCGTGGCGGCTCAAAGAAACGTCCGTTTTATGCAATTGTGGCTGCCGACAGCCGCATGCCGCGCGATGGCCGCTTCATCGAAAAACTGGGCACATATAACCCAATGCTGCCTAAAGACAGCGAAGAGCGCGTGAAAATGAACATGGAGCGCGTTAAGTACTGGTTGGGCGAAGGCGCACAGCCAACAGACCGCGTCAGCCGTATGCTGGAAGCCGCAGGCGAGCTGCCCAAGAAAGAGCGAAACAACCCCAAGAAGGGCACACCGGGCAAGGCCGCTCAGGCCCGTGCTGAAGAAAAGGCTGAAAAGGCAAAAGCCGCTGAAGAAGCCGCAAACGCCCCAGCTGAAGAAGCGCCTGCAGAAGAAGCGGCGGCCGAAGAATAATCAGTATTGGTCGTCCGGTCCCGCGATCGGACGACCGCACCCATTTCTTGGAGGTCCCGTTGTTCCGTCTATTGCGAACGGTCATTCTTTTGATGTTTGCCTTTGTGGCAGGCATGTTGGTTGAACGCCGAAATGCAAAGGAGATTTGTGAAGGCGGAGGCGGATTATGGGTCTCTGACATCTGTGTCGGGGTAGAAAACGAATGACAGATCGCGTTGTTGTTGGGTCTTTAGGTGGTGCATTCGGCGTACATGGTGAGGTGCGTCTGAAATCCTTTTGCGCAGACCCAGCTGCTATCGCCGACTACACCCCACTTCACACCGAAGACGGTCGCGCCTTTGCGCAGATCATTCTGACAGGACAGGTCAAAAATGGGTTTTCCGCCCGTATCGACGGCATCGTGACAAAAGAAGACGCTGATGCCTTGTGCAACACATCGCTTTTTGCAGAACGTGCGAACATGCCTCAACTGCCGGATGACGAATTCTACTACACAGACCTGATTGGATTATCAGTTTTGGATACTGGAGGGGCCGATCTAGGAATAATTCGCAATGTTATGGACCATGGGGCTGGGGATCTTTTGGAAATTACCGTGCCAGGTGCATCCGACACGGTGCTGCTGCCCTTCACCAAAGCCATTGTACCGACGGTGGATTTACTTCGTTCTCGGATTATTGCGGATCCCCCAGAGGGATTGTTCGACTAGCATGTCGTCATATCTGTCGTCTCTCACAGGACGGTAACCTTCATAATCGGTCGACAAAGGATGATCAGGATGCTGCATCATGTGGAAATCTACGTCTCCGATATTGCGCGAACCCGCAGGTTCTGGGTGCCGCTTCTGGCGCATGCAAGCTACAGCGAAGCTGGCTTTTGGGACGACGGCTTTACCCTCGAAACGACGCAAAAACCCTATCTGACCTTTGTGCAGGTGGAGGAGCGACATGCAAAGCGGCCCTATCACCGCTGCGCGACCGGGTTAAACCATCTGGCCTTTACTTTACCTGACCGCGCAAGTGTCGATGCCCTGCGTCAGTATTGTAAAGAGCAAAACATCACATGCCTCTATGATGATCGTTACCCCTTTGCGAACGGTGGGACTGACTATTATGCACTATTCATAGAGGATCCTGACCGCATAAAGTTCGAGTTTGTCGCCCAAGACTGACCTATGGTTTCTTTGCCATCATTGATGTTTAAGTGACTTGGCTGGTGGGAAGGCACTCCGCTACAGATATCAGCATGGGCACACTCTCTAACATTTCACCTTCCAGTCAGGCGGAGCCCATCCATGGGCCAAGTATTATCGTCCACCCCGGATTTCATCGCACCGGTACAACAAGCGTACAACACATGCTCGACCAACATCGGGGGGTGCTTTTGCCTTTTGCCCGCGTCGTGCTGAAATCTGATCTTGGGGCTGTGACGGACAATGCCCGTGCCTTTGCCCGGCGACCCACGGCTGAACGGCTCACCTTTTTTCGTCAATCCATCAACGCATGCACACGGGACTGGCCAAAGGATGATCATCGCCATGTCGTAATAAGTGCCGAAGATCTGATTGGGCTGATCCCGGGACGTCGGGGGCGGGTCGGCTATCCGCAGGCTGCCCCCCTTTTATCCACCTTCACCTCAACTCTTGGCGACCTTTTCCCGCATCACGGATGCCATGTGTTCTTCTCGACCCGAACCCCAAGCGATTGGCTGCGAAGCTGTCATGCGCATCATCTGCGGCATACGCGCTGCACACTTGATCAGGAAGCCTACGAACGTGCGTATGCCGCAGGTGCCGATTTGACAGGCGCAGCCCGCGACATTGCTGCAAATCTTGACGGTGTGCCTGCTAGCACCGCCAGTCTGGGTGACCACCCTCATCCTGCGATACCTCTGTTCAATCTTATCTCGCTCCCAAAGGAGATGCGCGATAAGATCAGGCCAGAGCCACCATCCAATATATCTATGCCCAACACCATTTTGACCGAATTTCTCGCCCTTAACCGAAGCGATCTAGACGAGCAGACACTGGTCGCGCAAAAGAAGGCGCTATTGACAGAATACAGAAAGGCGAAGCGATGAGTGCTGCATCCAGATCTCACGGTCGCCTGAGTGCCCGGGCGGCGCTCAAGCCACGTGAACTCATCCAAGAGACACCCGATCTTGCCGGTTCATGGACAGCGCAGATCATCACTTTGTTCCCGCAAGCCTTCCCGGGTGTCTTGGGTGAAAGCCTGACAGGCAGAGCCTTGCACGACGGTCTCTGGCAACTGCAAACCTATGACCTTCGCGAGCATGGGATCGGCAAGCACCGCAATGTGGATGATACTCCGGCAGGCGGTGGTGCAGGAATGGTCCTGCGCGCCGATGTCCTGGCAAGCGCCATTAATGAGGCGCGCAGTGTTGCGAAAGGGGCGATGCCTTTGGTGTATCTGTCACCCCGTGGTCGCCCATTTGATCAGTCGATCGCCCGCGTTTGGGCGCGCCAGGACGGCGTTTCAATGATCTGCGGACGGTTTGAGGGGGTTGATGAACGGGTACTGGAACATTTCGGCATCCAGGAAGTCAGCCTGGGTGATTTTGTCATGACCGGTGGCGAAATTGCGGCTCAGGCCATGATCGACGCGACAGTTCGGTTGTTGCCGGGTGTCCTGGGCAATGCTGAAAGTGCCGTCGAAGAGAGTTTCTCGACCGGTCTTCTAGAGCATCCGCAATATACCAAGCCCGCCGACTGGCAGGGGCACGCGATCCCCGACGTGCTGCTATCTGGCAATCATGCCAAAATCGCAGCATGGCGCAACGCACGTGCCAAAGACATTACAAAGGCGCGCCGCCCCGATTTATGGACTGCCTATGAGGAAAAGACCAAATGATCTCCGCCAGTTTTATCTTTACCGAGACCGATCTTGATGACGAATTCTTCGCACTCGACGCAATGATTGCACAAGCTGCGGAGGCAACACCCGGATTTGTCGGGAAGGAGAATTGGGTCAGCACTAATGGATCCACGAAGAATTCCATCTACTATTGGGCAGACAAAGCCTCTCTGGCAGCATTCTCTGCCCATCCGCGTCACCTGGAGGCCAAGAAGAAATACATGAAATGGTATGGTGGCTTTCATGTTGTGATTTCAGAGGTGGTAAAATCTTACGGGGATGGTGCAGTTCGCCACCTGACCCCAAATAACCGGCCAGTTAGGCCTACCTAAAGATGGCGTTGCAGTTCCTCTGACAAGGCGCCCACGACCTGTAAATTCTGACGCCCCCTCAGACCATATCCAACATCCCCTTCACTCGGGCATTTGTCGCTAGGCCATGCGACATCATCTGGCCTGCCAAATCTTCTGATCGGGCGCCTATCTTCACGCCGAACGCAAATGGTTCACCGGGCTCATTCAAATACGCCATGTGGAGGTGCGGCTGACCATAATGGCGCTCAAGCCTTCATCTTTGATACTGTTTGTCGGACGGCTCACCCTGTTCGCCTTATTCTTTGTCATCTGACGATTGATGGTTTTCCCAGGGTAGAAAGCAGTCTTATCACGGTTCCCAAAGGTATATCTAATATGTCTGCCGTATCCCGGTAGCTTGGCCCATCGACACGGACATACAGAATGATAAACACAAGCATCGAAAAACTGATGAAGCTGGCGTCTTTCCCGGGCATTATCTGTGCGGCACCGGTGACTTTCCGGCTCATGTTCAGTCCAGGTGCGGCCTAACCCTGATGCAAAACCAAAAATGGCCAGCCTCACATCCAGCTGGCCCATTTTTCCAATCCGAACCCTCTTGATCGAAACGGGCGTTGGCATTAGACAGCCGCAGGCCCGGTCAGCTTGCTGATTCCGGGCCTTGGTTAATGGAACCAGCCGGGGAATGAGCGGATCTGCGTTGATCCTTTCTCACCAGTCAGGCCAGATAACCACAAGAACGAATGATGACGCATCTCTGGCGGGCGCATTGCGGACCCGATAACGACACAGAGCTCTGAGCCACGCAAGAAACGCTGCGGGACAACCCGTACCAGATATAGGAGCGTGTCAGATGGAACTGATCGCACAACTCGAAGCGGAGCAGATCGCTGCGCTGGGGAAAGACATCCCCGATTTCAAAGCGGGTGACACCATCCGTGTCGGTTACAAAGTAACCGAAGGCACACGCAGCCGTGTGCAGAACTACGAAGGCGTTTGCATCGCCCGTAAGAACGGCAAAGGCATCGCTGGGTCGTTCACTGTTCGCAAAATTTCTTTTGGTGAAGGCGTGGAGCGTGTGTTCCCGCTTTACTCGACCAATATCGATAGCATCACCGTGGTTCGCCGTGGTCGCGTGCGTCGTGCAAAGCTTTACTATCTGCGGTCGCGTCGTGGTAAATCCGCACGGATCGCCGAAGTCACCAACTACAAAGCGCCCAAGGGCGCCGAAGCGTAAGGACGTCAGACATGAAAAAAGATATTCACCCCGATTATCACATCATCGACGTCAAGATGACCGATGGCACCGTGGTTCAAATGAAATCAACTTGGGGCAAGGAAGGCGACCAGATGTCGTTGGACATCGACCCCTCCGTGCACCCGGCCTGGACAGGTGGCGGTACACGCTTGATGGACGCTGGCGGTCGCGTATCGAAGTTCAAAAACAAATATGCAGGTCTTGGCTTCTAAGACCCGCGTGGGTTTCACCGACCTACGTTTTTTTGCGCCGCTCCTTTTGGGGCGGCGTTCTTTTTTGCCAGAGGCCGCGTCGCGGAAGGCCGAACATTTGGCAAGATTGCTCAGGCGCTTGCGCTGCGGGATTAGCTTGCAAAGCCAGCTGGTGCTGAGCGGTGTTTTGCATTTCGGCGCGGGAAATCGTATCTCTGGCGCGACCGCACCCGGAGCCGACGATGCATCACCCGCTCAGTTCACTTATTGATCAGATCGTTCAAACTGCCGAAAAGCGCGGCGATTTCGACGACCTGCCCGGTGCAGGCAAGCCCCTGCCCCATCTGGACGATCCGCAAAACGCGGTTTTGAACCGGATGATGAAAGAAGCGGACGCAAAATCCCCCGTTGTCATATTGCGTCAGCAGATTTTGGCGGCGAACGCCCGGCTAAAGACCTTGACCGACCCAGAGGCGCGCAGGACAGAAATGCTGCACCTGTCTGAACTGCAGATGAAACTGTCGATTGAGATGGAAGCGTTTCGCAAATACGGCTGATGCGCGAATACGACAAGGCCAGACGAAACGTGACCCGACCAGATTACAATCGGGTTTGGCCTGCTAGAGTGGGACCACGCCAAAGAAGAGTTCCCATGTCACGATCAAACCGTCCCAAATGCTAGCTGTCCTTGACGCCACACTCGGCAAATGGCTGCGGCATTTCTTTTTTGTTCTGATCCGCACCTATTATGCGCTGTTTTACAATGTCAGTTGCGCAAACAAGCATCTGCTGCAGGGGCAGCACGGCACGTTGATCCTGGCCACACATGTCAGTCGCCATGACGGACCACTGATTTCGGCCTTGTTGTATTCCACCATGCGGATCCGACCCACAGTACATTACAACGAATACTATAACTGGCTGCAGTGGTTTCCGATGATGGTGGCTGGCGCCATCCCGATGAGCTCTCCGAAACAATGGCCCGAAGACAAACGCAAGGCGCGCAAAGACCGCACGCTGCACGTCATTCATACAGCATTGGCCAAGGGCGACTCTCTTCTTTTGTTTCCAGCCGGTCGCATTCGCCGCCAGGAACGTGAAATTGTTGAACCTTACCTGTCCGGCGTGCACGAAATCATCCGTGCCGAACCGGAGACACCCTTGATGCTTCTCAAAATCGATGGGTTAGGCCAGTTCCAATTCGCGAAATACGATCTGTTCTGGAGCTTTCTGGGCATCAAAAACGGGCGCCGCCATGTCAGCGTGACCATTACGCCGATTGAAGGATTGGATGCCTCAATGGAGCGGGAAGCCTTCAACCAGCATTTGGAAAACCTGCTAAACGATTGACCCCGGCCTTATGCCGCAGATTTCCCACGTGATCGGTTGCCTCCCCGCCGGCGGCGATGCCCACCCGGTTTGCCGCCGCCCGGCTTGCCAGCGCTGCGCCTTTGGCCCCCATTGGGCCGCTTTTTTTGGCCAGGCTGCACCTCCCACCGCCGACCAGAGGCTGTGGGGATCGTCTCTTTCATGGCCTTTTCGATGTCCTGCAACTCGATCATCTCGTCTGGTGCGACCAGAGCAACCGCAGCGCCATCCGCGCCGGCCCGGGCCGTGCGGCCAATGCGGTGCACGTAATTCTCAGCCACATTCGGCAAGTCATAATTATAGACATGTCGCACATCGGGGATGTCGATCCCCCGCGCCGCCACATCCGTCGCTACAAGCACGCGCACTTTACCCGCTTTGAACGCAGCCAGCGCCCGCTCGCGTTGACCTTGCGATTTGTTGCCGTGGATAGAGGCCGCTGCGAACCCCTTTTTCTCAAGCACTTTATACAGCTTCTCGCAGCCGTGTTTGGTGCGGCCAAAGACCAGCGCCAACTCATCCCGATGCTGGTCCAAAAGTTCAACAAGCAGGTCAAGCTTCGCCGCCTGCGCCACGAAATGCACCGACTGGTTGATCTTCTTGGCCGCTTGCCCCGGTGGGTTTACCTGCACGCGGACCGGGTTGGTCAGATAGGCATTGGCAAGCTCGTTCATCAGCTTGGGCATAGTGGCCGAAAACATCATCGTTTGCCGGTCCTTGGCCAAGAGCGGCGCGATTTGGCGCAGTGCATGGATAAACCCCATGTCGAGCATCTGATCGGCTTCATCCAGTACCAGATAGATCGTTTCGTCCAGCCGTACCGCGCGGCGATCCAACAGATCAATCAACCGGCCCGGCGTGGCAACCAAAAGATCAACACCCCCGGCAAGCCGCTTGGTCTGGCCCACGATCCCTGCACCACCAACAACCAGCGCAACCTTCAGATGGGTGCCCTTGGTATAGGCGGTCAGATTATCGGAAATCTGTTTGGCCAGTTCCCGCGTCGGGGCTAGGATCAATCCGCGCACGGTCTTGGCCCCGGGTTTGGTGCCCGCTTTCAGTAGTGCGTTGATCATCGGAAGACCAAAGGCGGCGGTCTTACCTGTTCCAGTCTGGGCCAGCCCCATAACATCACGCCCGTTCATGGCATGCAGTATGGCCTGTTTCTGGATCGGTGTAGGGTTAGTAATCCCCTGATCTTTCAAAGTGTTTACAATTCGGGGCGCCAGCCCCAGCATATCAAAATCCATCGTGGATATCCTGTTCCTGCGGGCCAAGCGCCCGCATAAAAATGACCCATATCATATGGGTGGTGGCAAGGTAGCGCCGGTTTCTATCCGGCGCGGTACCCTCGCGTGATGACGGGAACCTAAGGGGTCGACAGGGTGCGGATGACGATATCGTCCCGCGCTGCTCACGCGGCAGCCCATGTCGGTTAAGACGCACATGATAGGCGCAGCGGCCTATGTCAAGGCAAGCGCATCGTAATTTCTTGATCCGGTGCCCGAGTGGCGCTTCCATGCCTCAATCAGAGATCATATAGAGCGGGTCGCAGATCAGATCACAGGAATAGTCACGTGGCGCATATTATCGTTGTCGGCAACGAAAAAGGTGGGGCTGGCAAATCGACGGTGTCGATGCATGTCGCCACAGCGCTCGCCCGGATGGGACACTCCATCGGTACGTTGGATCTGGACCTGCGGCAAAAAACCTTGGGGCGCTACATCGCAAATCGCCAAGGCTTTTTGGCGAAGGAAAATCTTGATTTGCCCATACCGCTCTATGCCGAATTACCCCAGATTGACCCTGACGCATTGCAACCTGGGCAAAATGCGGATGATCAGGCGCTTGGACGTGCGGTTGAGGCGATGCATGAAACCTGTGACTTCATATTAATCGACTGTCCGGGATCACATACGCGGCTGAGCCAATTGGCACATGCAATGTCCGACACATTGATCACCCCCCTGAATGACAGTTTTATCGATTTTGACTTGCTCGCCCATGTGGATGGCGACGGCGAGGACATCATTGGGCCATCGGTTTATTCTGAAATGGTTTGGGGCGCGCGCCAGATGCGCGCAGAAGCAGGCATGAACCCGATTGACTGGGTTGTTGTGCGCAATCGGCTTGGCACCACGGCAATGATCAACAAAGAAAAGATGCAGCGCGCAATTGAGAAACTGGCAAAGCGGATCGGTTTTCGTCCCGCGCCGGGTTTTTCGGAACGGGTTGTCTTTCGCGAATTGTTTCCACGCGGCCTGACATTGCTTGATCTTCGCGATGTTGGGGTCACCAGCCTCAGCATGTCAAACATCGCGGCCCGACAAGAGCTGCGTGAGCTGATCAAGGCGCTGAACCTCCCGGGTGTGACGCCGGATTTTTGACGCTATTTGCACCTTATCGTGAAACAATCCCCTCGATTCTACCTTTCGTTAAGGAACATGCCGCCCTAATGTAGAATCAATCAGGGAGGGTCAGTTGATACAGGAATTGATCTCAAAGCAACGCTACGCAACATTCGCGGTCGTCGCTGCACTCACGGTCATCTGCTTTTTCATTGGCTTTTCTGCAACATGGGTCTTCATCCTATGTGCGGTATTTGCCGGGCTCACGGCGCTTGGCATCCGGGATATGCGCCAGGACAAGCACGCTGTCCTTCGAAACTATCCGATTTTGGGTCATATTCGTTTTCTGTTCGAAAAGATCCGCCCCGAAATCCGGCAATATCTGATCGAAAGCGATCAGGAAGAACAACCCTTTAGCCGCGAACAAAGGTCGCTTGTGTATCAGCGTTCAAAAGGGGCCGAAGATAAACGACCCTTTGGCAGCCATGAAATGATTTACGAGGCCGGCTATTCCTGGCTAACCCATTCGGTCGTACCAACACATTTCGAAAACAGTGATTTTCGTGTACCGGTGGGCGGGTCCAAATGCAAAAAGCCTTATAGCGCTTCGCTTTATAACATCTCGGCCATGAGTTTCGGGTCTTTGTCGGCCAACGCCATCCTTGCGTTGAACAAGGGGGCCAAACTGGGCGGTTTTGCCCATGACACCGGTGAAGGCGGGATCAGCCGGTATCACCGTGAAGGGGGCGGCGATCTGATTTATGAAATCGGCTCCGGATATTTTGGCTGTCGGAACGATGACGGCACGTTCAACCCTGAAAAATTTGCCAAACAGGCCAGCGACGATCAAGTCAAGATGATCGAAATCAAGCTCAGCCAAGGGGCCAAGCCCGGTCATGGGGGCATGCTGCCCGCGGCCAAGATCACCCCCGAAATCGCAGAGGCGCGGGATATCCCCATGGGCGTCGATTGCGTGTCGCCCGCAGCACACAGCGCGTTTTCTACCCCAATGGAGCTTATGCAGTTTATCGGTCAATTGCGGGATCTGTCAGGCGGCAAACCCGTCGGCTTCAAACTGTGCATCGGGCACCGACGTGAGTTTATGTGCATGGTCAAGGCGATGCTGGAAACTGGGATCATCCCT
>JBCBGX010000071.1:0-10903 GCA_038526325.1 Pseudomonadota bacterium
GTTCTTGCAGCCGTGACAGCCATGGTTGCCGATGAGATCGCACCGCTGGATGATGAATTTTTGGCTGAGGTGTCGATTGGGGACCGTTGGGCCTTTACCCCCCGGCAAACCGAAATCCTTGAAGGATTGAAAGCCAAGGCGCGGGATCGTGGATTATGGAATTTCTGGGATACCTTTCGCGATGGGCCCCAGCTCAACACCGTGGAATATGCGTATCTGGCCGAAGAAATGGGCAAGAGCCATCTGGCAGCCGAGGTCTTTAACTGTAATGCCCCCGATACCGGGAATATGGAGGTTTTCGCCCGCTACGGCACGGACGCCATGAAGGACCGTTGGCTCAAGCCGTTGATGGATGGCAACATCCGCTCAGCCTATCTTATGACCGAACCAGATGTGGCCAGCTCTGACGCCACAAACATTGCGATGCGGTGCGAACGTGTTGGCGATGATTATGTTTTGAATGGACAAAAGTGGTGGGCCACGGGTGCCGGTGATCCGCGTTGCGCGGTCTATATCGTCATGGTGCGCACCGCGTATGACGGGCCCAAGCACAACCAACATTCCATGATTGTGGTTCCGGCCGATACGCCCGGTATCGAAAAGCTGCGCGCAATGCAGGTCTATGGCCATGATGACGCGCCCCATGGGCATATCCATTTCCGCTTTACGGATGTGCGGGTGCCCGCCGATGCGATGCTGCTGGGTGAGGGGCGTGGCTTTGAAATTGCCCAAGGTCGTCTGGGACCCGGGCGCATTCACCACTGCATGCGTGCAATTGGGCAGGCTGAAAAGGCACTGGAACTTCTGTGCCAAAGATCGGTTGCGCGCGAAGCCTTCGGCAAGAAGCTGGCGCAATTGGGGGAGAATTTCGATCTGATCGCTGAGGCCCGCATGGAAATTGAACAGGCTCGCCTGCTGTGCCTAAAGGCCGCATGGATGATGGATCAGGGGGATAAAAAAGCCGCCGCCCCTTGGATCAGCCAGATCAAGGTTGTTGCGCCGCAAGTGGCGCTAAAGGTTACTGATATGGCGATCCAGATGCATGGGGCTGCGGGCGTCTCTCAAGATACCCCCCTCGCCCGTCAATGGACGCATCTGCGGACCTTGCGGTTGGCCGATGGGCCAGATGCAGTGCATCGCAGGCAGGTCGCGCGGGCCGAACTGGCCCCCTACATGTCTGGGCAGAATAGTTCGTAGAGTCTTTCCAGCAGCGGACGCACTTTTGGGTCGGACAGCCGATAGCGCATCGCCCGGCCATCTCTTTGGCAGGTGACCAGACCTTCGCTGCGTAAACGTAAAAGCTGTCCGGACACATAGGATTGGCTAGCGCCCAATAGAGTCTCTAGTTCACCAACCGACTTGTCACCAGGGACGAGGGCACATAGCAGGCGCAACCGGCGTGGGTTTGAAAGCGCTTTCAAAAGCGCCGCTGCCTCATCAGCGGCACTTTCCATCGGGTCAGTGGGGGCGGTCACCAAATCGCTCATACCCTCCCCCTAGCATACCGACCAATATATTCCAATATTGAAATGTTTCCAGGATGCATTAGTCTTTCGACAAGAGGAGATTCGCCATGACACCAAATGTAAAAGCGTTTTTTGACGAAGCCACAAACACCGTCTCCTATGTGGTGCAAGAGCCCGAGGGCCGAAGCTGCGCCATCATCGACAGCGTGTTAGACTACGACCAAGCCGCTGGACGGACCAATACCTCATCTGCTGACGCGATCGTTGCTTGGATCAAGGAACAAGACCTTCAGGTTGCGTGGATCCTGGAAAGCCATGTACATGCAGATCATTTATCGGCGGCGCCCTATTTGCAGGAGCGGCTTGGCGGCAAGATCGGGATTGGACGCAATATCACCTTGGTCCAGGATACATTTGGCAAGGTCTTCAACGAAGGCACCGAATTTCAGCGTGACGGATCGCAATTTGACGCGCTTTTTGCTGAAGGTGACAGTTTTCACATCGGACAGATGCGGGCAGATGTCCTGCACACGCCAGGACACACGCCGGCCTGTTTAACATATGTGATCGGGGATGCGGCGTTTGTCGGCGATACGCTGTTTATGCCTGACTTTGGAACGGCACGGTGCGACTTCCCCGGCGGCTCAGCGGAGGACCTTTACCAGTCTATCCAGAAAATCCTGTCGCTGCCTGACGACACGCGCATCTTTGTGGGTCATGACTACAAAGCCCCGGGGCGCGATGATTTCGCTTGGGAGACGACGGTTGGCGAACAAAGGGCGCTCAACATCCATATCGGGGCCGGTCGTCCGATGGAGGAATTCGTCGCCATGCGGCAAAAACGAGATGCAGGGCTTGGAATGCCGCGACTGATTTTGCCGTCATTGCAAACCAATATGCGCGCGGGGCATTTCCCAGAGCCCGAAGACAACGGTCAGCGCTATTTCAAAGTTCCCATAAACGGGCTTTAAACTCTGAAATGAAAGAAAAACATGCAACATGATTGGATTATGGGGCTTCTCGGCGGCGGTCTGATTGGAGTGGCTGGTGCATTGCTGCTTTTGATCAATGGGCGCGTCATGGGAGCGTCTGGGATAATGGGCGGGCTTGTCGATGGCAGCGGACGCCATGATTGGGCAGAGCGGGTTTTGTTTTTGGTGGGCCTAATTCTTGTGCCCGGTTTTTTTGCGGTGTTGTTGGGGGACTCTCAGACCCATTTGACCAGCAACTGGCTTGTGATCGTCGCTGCCGGTCTGTTGGTGGGGATTGGCACCCGCCTTGCCAATGGCTGCACATCAGGACACGGGGTGTGCGGCATCTCGCGCTTGTCCCTCCGAGGCATTGTCGCCACGATCATTTACATCGGGGCCGGCGGTCTTACGGTCATCATATTCAAGCACCTGTTAGGAGCCATCTGATGCGGGGTCTGGTTGCGTTTTCGGTTGGCGCCCTCTTTGGGATGGGTCTTTTGATCTCGGGCATGACCGACACGACCAAAGTTCAGGGGTGGCTTGATATTTTTGGGAACTGGGATCCGACCCTTGCCTTTGTCATGGGCGGTGCGATTTTGCCCATGGCGCTTGCTTGGCGGGTCACAAACAAGCGCAGACCGCTTTTAGCAGACACATTTCCTGCAAACCCGGGAACACAATTGGACAAACCCCTTGTGACTGGATCCGTCCTCTTTGGGATGGGCTGGGGCCTGGCAGGGCTTTGTCCGGGTCCTGCAATTGCGTCATTGGGATTTGGCGGTTTGGGTGGCGTCATCTTTACCCTATCCATGTTCGGCGGCATGATCCTAGCCCCTGCCCTGCGCCAACGTCTGGACCAACAAACTGCCTCCGTCTAAAAGAGCGTTCATGGATATAAGACAGCTCAGCCCGACCCACGCGGTCTCGCCCCAAATTTCTGTAGACGACGTCCCCGCAATTGCGGCGGCTGGCTTTACAACCATCATCTGTAATCGGCCAGATGCTGAGGTCCCGCCCAGCCATCAGGCCACAGCGATTGAGGCAGCCGTCAAAGAGGCAGGCATGCAATTTGTGGTGATCCCCGTAACCCATCAAAGCCTCAATATGGAAATGGTGGAGGCACAAAGGTCAGCGATCGCCGCTGCTTCTGGCCCGTCATTGGCCTATTGCGCATCGGGGACGCGATCATCAATCGTTTGGTCACTGGGCCAGGCGGGGCTTATGCCCACAGATGATATAATCGCCGCGACCGCTGCGGTTGGCTATGATTTGGGGGGCATGCGCGCTCAAATTGACGCGCTCGCACAGTCCTGAAGGGGCAATCCGCTATAGCAAGCAGATAAGTCCATTCGAACGACGCAAGATGAGCCCTGGCTGATCTTGTCGCCGAAGAGAGCGGCATGGTCTCAGATGCTCTGGACCCCGACGCGCGCAGATCCCTAAGAACGACCAACGCATGCGAGGGCGATACCAATGGCACTCTGTTCCGTCGGTTCTTGCAACGTCGTAATGTGCAAGAAAGCCTGTGCTTTCTCATTCGTTCTGAAGAGCATAACGCAGTCAGGGTCGCGCATAGACGGCACAGCGTCAGCGCTTGTCTGGCTCAAGCTTTGCTCTCTTTATTCTTGCGAAGTCCGCACACGACTATGGCTCGGCCAAAATCAGTGATGTCGCAAAACCTAACCCTGTCTTGAATGAGAATTGCCCCGCTCACCCACCTATCAAACACTCATCCCAGTGCACCAATAGGTGCGCTGGTCACTTGCAGAGCGATGCGATGGAGAGTGCCAAATGGAAAACGCGAAGCTTATGTTGAAGCCAAAGTTCTCCCAGCCTTTCTGCAATTTGCGATGGGTCCCCCGAATAAGCCGATCAATGCATTAGCCCAAGGGCTCAACACCTTCAGTTTCCAGATCATCCACAGCGATTTGCGGTGTGGGCAGGTTGAAATCTTCTGCGCCAAGCTCTTCCCCATCAGGCAATAACGTTGGCTCAGGGTCTAAGGACAAAGCGGCGGCATCTGCTTGAAGCGGCGCAACCGGCACATCCACTATATCATCAGCCAGTGGGGTATGACCCGCACCCATATGCAAGCTGCCGTGAACCGTTGACTCCAGTTCAACCATATCGGGCTGTTCTTGGGCAACGATCCTTACAGCGCGGTGTCCATTCGATTGTCCAAGGCGCGCAAGACGGACCGCCTGCCCATCCAATGACCGTAGCTTTACAGAGGCGACAGTGCATCCGCTCAAGGGAACGATATCGCCAATGGACAGAGTGTTTGCCTGACCAATCGGCATTTGAATTTTGCACAGTTCTGCTTCAAACACCGCCGCGGCCTCGGATACGGCGGCGCGGAATGCACCCGGCCAGTCATTTGGCACTTCGTGGGTCTCGACAGGCTGGATCGTTTGGCTTTGAACGGGCAAAACAAACGCAATCATGCCGTCGCGATCCCCAGAACCCAAATCGGCCGTGACACGCAAGACACGATAAGCCTGATCCTGCAACAAAAGACCTGCCGCCCGCACTGATTGCAGCATGCTGCCAGGCTTGGCGCTGTCCATCCACCCTTCAAACTCTGTTCCAGTCACAGCCTGCGGCAATGCGTTTAAAAGCCCGGATAAGAGTGGATCACACAAGCGCTTGTCGGTTGTGGTTGCGGGCCGTGCCTCGACGGGACGCTCGGCAACGGATTCGACTGTCTGCATCTCGACCACCGCAGCGCGAAGCTGCATGTCGACGGCAACCAATCCAACCAGAGCCCCATTACGTTCCAACCCGACAAGCATGAGTTCATCAGTCAAATCGCCCAAAACGTCATCGAGCGGCTGCACTTGTTCGTCAACGGATTGAACAGTCACCCGCAGCCCTGCGCAATCCTGCGCGACCTTCGTCAACGCAGTACGCACAGCGCGTGACGAGGTCAGTGGGCTGTCGGCCAAATCCTCTTGCGGCTGCCCCACCATGCGGCGCAGTATCTGTGCGTGCTCTTGATCCACCATTGATCCGTCCAAGGGTACCCGCATCAAACTAGCAAGATAGTGGTTACGTTTCTGCTAACGCGGCTCCCACACGCTCCTTGGGCAACGTCACGCGGAAGGCCGCACCTTCGGGGCGGCGAATATAATCAACATCGCCACCTAAACGGTTCATGATTTCCCGACAAATCGCGAGGCCAAGCCCGGCCCCTCCAGCTTTGGATTGATCTGAAATGCGCGAGAATTTTTCAAATATCAACTGCTCATTCTCTGGCGCTATCCCGCTGCCATTGTCGCGAAAGTCAACGTGAAAGGCGTTAAGCGATTTTGTCACTGAGATCGCCAGTTTGGGGTTCGCCGCATCGCAATATTTCCGCGCATTCGAAATTAGGTTAATGAAAACCTGGACCAAGCGATCAAGATCCGCAGACAGCACAACGGCCTCTTTCTTGCGATCCCGGACAATTTCCAGATCACTTTCATGCAGCCCCGCTGCAACTATGGCCCGATCGATCAATGCCGAAAGCTCACCGGTTTGTTCATTCAGAACGACCTGGCCATTTTCAAGCACCGACAAATCCAGCAAATCATCCAGCAACCGCGTCAAGCGGATCGCCTCATCATGGATTATTCCCGCATATCGCCCCTGATCTACGGCAGACATCTCCCCATCCCGCAGGATCTCAGAAAACGACCGGATGGAGGTCATGGGTGTCCGCAATTCATGACTGATCTGGCTTAGAAACGCATCTTTCTGGATAGAAAGCGCCGTTAGCTTCGCATTTGCGTCGCGCAATGCGCGGGCCGTGCGCTCTTGTTCAGCGGATTTCGCCTCTAGCTTGTTGGAGTATTCAAGGATTTGCGCGGCCTCGTCAGCCACCGCGATCAAATCCTCGACTGAGACCACGCTGCCGCCTGTCAGTTGCCCGATCATTGCGTGGGCAGTCGCGGCCCCCACTGACCCTGACAACTCGCGCTCCAGGCGTTCAATAAAGGCTGGCGTGGCCTCCGGAAGATATCCGGTCAAACCTTGACGCTCTGCTTCCCGTTCGAAAATGGCCTGTGCTTCGCGGCTGCCCAGAATGCGTTGTGACATGATCAACAAATCTTCGGCGCCGGCGGCCCCCCGTGTCCAGGCTGGGGCAGCCACGGACCGCTCAAAAACGTTGACAAATTGCGCGCCTTGCAACCGTTCAAGCGGGGCAGGAAAGCTCATTAACGACCCCAGGATGAACATGCCGGTGTTCAAGACCATCGACCACAGGATTCCATGCACCAATGGGTCCAGCCCGTCTATGCCAAAAAGCGCCTGCGGCTTAAGCCATGTCACGCCGAAGGGACCATTTGCCAGCACCGTTTGGCTGATCACCGCATCAACTCCGACACTTGGCAAGAACAGTGTCCAGGTCCAGATAATGAGACCGGTCAGCAGACCGCAGGCCGCACCAATCCGTGTGGCCCCTCGCCAGAAGATGCCGCCGATCAGGGCGGGCAGGACTTGGACCGTCCCCGTGAACGACACAAGACCAATTGCGGCAAGGGCCGTGCCGCCGCCAGACATACGGTAATAGATGAAGCCCAGCGTTAACACAGCAGCAATCGATAGCCTACGTGCCAGCAAGATGACGTGGCGGACATCCCCCGACATCATCGCGTGTTGGTTGGCTTGAAAACTGAGCCACAAGGGCACGACAATATGGTTCGATACCATCGTAGCCAGCGCAATTGTTGCGACGATCACCATCGAGGTTGCGGATGAAAAGCCCCCCAAAAACGACAGCACAGCCAATCCGTCTTGGCCTTGCGACAATGGCAATGTCAGCACAAACAAATCCGGGTTGCTGCCCTCTGGCAGCAGGTCTAACCCCACGACGGCGATGGGGACCACGAAAAGGCTCATCAAAAACAGATACAGTGGAAAGGCCCAGCTCGCGACGCGCAAGTGGCGTTCATCGGCATTTTCAACGACCAGAACCTGAAACATGCGCGGCAAACACAAAAAGGCCGCAGCAGACAGAAAGATTAGGCTGATCCACCGGCCATGATCCTGATCCCACAAGGCGATATCGGAATTGTCTATGCGGGTGAGCATTTCGGCGGGTCCGCCAGCCAATCCCCACACAACAAAGACACCAACAGCAACAAGGGCCAGAAGCTTCACCACCGCTTCCACAGCAATCGCCATCACAATCCCATGGTGGCGTTCGTTTACATCAAGGTTGCGGGTCCCGAACAGCACCGTAAAGATAGCGAGGCCCACCGCGACCCACATCGCCGTTGCGTTAAAGTCGGCGCGGTCCCATGCCTCTGCCCCCGATTGCGCGAAGACTGCGAAGGACAAGGTTACTGATTGCAACTGCAGCGCAATATATGGCGTCGCCGCAATGACAGAGATAATTGTGACGACGACGCCAAGCAGGGTTGATTTACCAAAGCGGGACGAAATCAGGTCCGCGATAGACGTCAATCGCTGTGACCTTCCGATCCGCACCAGACGCCTTAAGATCCACCACCAACCGACCATAACCAGAGTTGGGCCCAGATAGATCGTCACAAATTCCAGACCAGATCGCGCAGCATACCCAACCGCCCCATAAAACGTCCAGGCGGTGCAATAAATGCTAAGCGAGAGGGTGTAGATCAAAGGCGACTGCAGCCAATCGGCGTGACCGGCGGCGGCTCGGCGCTCTGCCAGGAAAGCGACGGCAAAAAGGATGATCACATAACTTAACGCAGCAAATATCAGTGCGTTAAATGAGACCATCAGTCGATATCTTCATTCGACTGTGCGGCGTCATCGTTTTCCAAATGACGCACAATCAACGCACTTGATCCGATCAGGAGCACCCAGACACCAAACACGTAAACGAGCGCATGCCCATTTGACGGGCCCGTAAGGCCGCCTGCCCCCCAAAGCAACGGGATCGCCCACAACACCACCGCGAAAATCGGCAACAACCGGACCGCATCACGAAGCCGGCGCTGCCTGTAACTCGCGCGTTCCAGAAACACCGCGGGTTTGGACGGTGTATTCATGCCTCCATCAGGGTACGCACATAATCGCGTACATCTGCGTTCGAAAATGGTTTCGTCATGAAATGATTGGCGCCGAGGCGAAGGGCCAATTCGCGATCTTTTTCCTGACCCCGAGCGGTCAACATCATGACCGGTATTTCCTTCCACTCGGTGTGACTGCGCAGATCACGCAAAATATCGAAACCACTGCGCCCCGGCAGCATGACATCCAGAATGATCACATCTGGCGGCGTCAACGCGATCTTTTCCATCGCGGTGTCACCATCTTCGTGAATGTGTACCGTCCAGCCATCGCGCGACAGAATAAAACTGATCGCCTCGATAATATTCGGCTCATCCTCGATCAGAAGGACACGTTTGCCCATCTCATCGCCTCCCTTATTTTCCGTTCGCAAGAACGGCCTCCCTGGTGACGACTATCAAGGCATTGTGGCCGCCTGTCAAAGTGCAGATTGCACCGCAAGACCTGAAATCGCAGGTTCCCGGCGGCTTTGGCAGAATGTACGCGGACAAATGCGACAAGATATACCAACCTCAACAGGTGGCGCACTGCCCTGCGGCGGGTCGGGCAAGACCAACATCGTACTGCGTAGGACCGGCGGCGCATCGAACCGTGCCGAAGCGACGGGATAGGCGACCGCATAGCACAAAAAGCGCAAGGCCGGGACACTTGGCAAGACCACTTCGACTTTTAGCGGCTGGGTCGGGCGTCCCATCGCACCGTAGATTGGCCAGAGCGGACAAGCACCACCTGCACGCGGCAGAACAAAACCTGGCACCGGCTTGGTAAAGAGCGATGAACCGGAACTGTCACAAACCACCAACCCGTTAGGAGGGTGTCCGCTTCCTTGTGGCAATGTCGATATGCGGCGCAAGATGGCATCAACCGGCGCCCCAAATCTTGCGGCAAGCCGTCCCGGATCATACTGGGTTGCCTGGCACGCAAGTTCAAATTCCTGCAGCGGCAATGCCTTGGCATCTGCGACATACTGCTTTGCGAAAACGGTCAGCAAATCAGCCGGCCCCTCTGTTAGAGCGCTTGATGCGACATAGGCAGTAATGTCGGGCTCCGTCACTTCGAGGTCGGCGAGGTGGAACCCAACCTGGGCAAGATGTTTTTCCACTTTTTCAGCGACTGATACACCCATATCTTCGCCTGCATCCGGCGTTTCCAGATAGGCTATCAAGGCTTCGCTACTGGTCGCCAGCCGCACACTGTCATTGTGAATGTTTTCGTGAAACCGCCGCTGCCAATCGTCATCCAAGTCCTCAGAACCGACAAGAATTGACGATGATGACCGAATTGCCGTGACGGCTGATATCACCTCGTGGAGCGCAGACGATAATTGGGGATCGTGGGCTATTCTGTCATTAAGCGCTTGGACACGATCTTCCAGCACCGCGAGTCTCCGTGCTTGCAACGCAATGAGTCTGGCCCAGCCAGGATAGCGCGAGGCAAGCTCCTCTGCTCGGGCGACCTCGGCCACGTCCCCGGCAATGGCTGCAGCGGCCCGCATTTGATCCAATAATTCGCTATCCGCTCCATCCGCCAAAAGTGCCGTCTCAACACCCAATACGCGCGCTAAATCCGACAAGAGCCTACCGCCGATTCTGCGTCGGTTATGCTCAATCAGGTTAAGATATGAAGGGGAAATGCCTACAGCTTCTGCAACTGCAGCTTGCTTTAAGCCTTGATCGATACGCTTTTCGCGAATGCGTGACCCGGTTAAGCGACGGTTGGGCAACGAAAATCCCTTTGCAGTTTCAATTGCTTTCTGCGCCTGCGAGAAAACAGATTTACCATATTTGGTGCAAATTTGTACATTATTTTACAAATTAGTCCAGCACTCTCAATGGCTTGTTGTCGATTTCGCATTCTCCCCCTGAGACTGGCTTCACATCGAATGGTGTACGTCGCAGGGGCGAGGAGGCCTATGCGATAGAAATGTTTAGGGAGGATTATAATGTCCAATTCGAAATTCTCGCGCCGTGGCGTGCTGAAAACCGGCATGGTCGCGAGTGCGGGTCTCGCACTGCCACAATACCTACGTGCTGATGCACATGCCGGTTTCACGAATGCGCCTGGCGACAGCGAGGTCATTCTGGGCTTCAACGTGCCCCAGACCGGCCCTTACGCAGACGAAGGCGCGGACGAACTGCGCGCCTACGAGTTGGCCGTAGAGCATTTGAACGGCGGCGGTGACGGCGGCATGATGTCGACGTTCTCGTCCAAGGCGCTTGACGGAACAGGTATCCTGGGTCGCGAAGTCAAATATGTGACCGGCGACACGCAGACGAAATCTGACGCCGCTCGCGCATCTGCACGGTCGATGATCGAAAAAGATGGCGCTGTGATGATCACCGGTGGTTCATCCTCTGGTGTGGCCGTCGCTGTGCAGGCGCTGTGCCAAGAGGCAGGCATTATCTTCATGGCGGGTCTGACCCACTC
>JBCBGX010000072.1:0-10836 GCA_038526325.1 Pseudomonadota bacterium
GGCAATAGACGATGTGCTGCGGATCTCTGCTGGGACAACCATGACGGATGTCATCACCTATCTTGATTCAAAAGACTTATTTCCAGCGCTGCGTGATGCAGCCAGCGTCGTGGGGTCGATCCAGATCCGAAACCGCGCGACCTTGGCCGGTAATATCTGCAATGCCTCACCAGCCGCCGATACCGTTCCTGTTCTTGCCGCCTATGGGGCCGAGGTCGAGATTAATGGCCTGAATGGGGTGCGGAAGTGTCCGGTTGCGAAATTTATCCAAGGTAACCGACAAATCGACTTGGGATTAGGGGAGATTGTCAGCGCAGTGTGTATTCCACTGCCTCGAGGCGCACAGGGTTGCGCCTTTGACCGGATTACACGGCGCAGAGGGGTGGACCTTGCCACCACAAACATGTGCATGAACATTGATGCGGCAGGTGGCGTGACTGTTGTATTTGGCGCTGTCTCGCCAAGGCCATTGGTTTTGCACGATGAAACCCGGACCCTGGGCAATATGACGACCACTAGCGCTGAAAGGCGCGAGGCGATCAAAGCCCTTGCCGATCAAGCGAAACCCATTTCTGACCTGCGCGCGACTGCGGACTACCGGTCGGCGATGTTGTGCATCATGGTCGAACGGTCCTTGTCAACGGCGCATGCGCGCCGGTCGGGAGAGGTTGCCAATGCCTGATACCTTCCGACCCGATACTGTCGATTGCGCATTTGGGGCGTCCAAGACGGTTCGCCTAACAGTGAATGGAGAGCCATTTGCCGGAGAGGTTGCTGCCCATACCTCGATGCTGGATTTTCTGCGCGACAGCTGTGGCCTAAAGGGCGCCAAAGAGTGCTGCGCCGTCGGAGAATGCGGCGCGTGTACGGTCATCGTCGATGGCAAACCCATAAACTCTTGCCTGATGCTTGCTGTCGAAGGACAGGGAAGCACGATCGAAACGGTCGAAGGTCTATCCAATGGCGGTCAACTGAGCACGGTTCAGCATAGCTTTCTAAAATGCGGCGGCGTGCAATGCGGATTCTGTATCCCTGGTATGGTGATGTCAGCAGAGGCACTGCATCGTGACGCACCGCATGCCGACGAAATGGAAGTGCGCGAAGCACTTTCCGGCAACCTATGCCGATGTGGTGGGTATAACCGGATGTTTGATGCGATGCGCGACGCCAAGGGCGAAGAGGTGCATGTGCACACCACCACTCCGGTGCGTGGAAGGGCCGTCGGTGCGGATATCAGCCGTCTTGGCGGCATTGAACGGGTCAACGGTCGTCAGCAGTTTCTGGCAGATATCGACCTTGCTGATATGGCACATCTTAAGCTTGTTGCCTTGGATGTCGGCCGCGCCAAGATCAACAGGATCGACACCACTCGTGCGCTGGCCGTGCCTGGCGTCATCGACGTGGTGACGGCTGACGAACTGCCCAACCCTATGCCTCGCTTTGGGCCAGCGTATCAGGACAGGCCCGTAATCGCTGTCGGTGAAACGCATTTCCATGGGGAACCGGTTGCTGCGGTTGTCGCCGAAAGAAGCGATATTGCCGCTTATGCTGCAGGCCTTGTCGAGGTGGATTATGAGGCGCTGCCAGTTGTGACTTCTATCGATGCGGCGTTGGCCAGCGATGCACCCTTGGTTCAAGATCCCAAACTGCGTGAAGGGAGCAAATGGGCCAATTCAAACATCATGAAAGAGATGGATTGGGGCTGGGGTAACGTTGATGATGCCAAGGCAGACCTAGTGATCGAGAATACATACACCTTCCCGATGGTCACGCATTTCGCCATTGAACCGCACGGGTTCATCGTCGACGCGACGCCAGATAAGCTCAAGGTTTGGAGCCCGGTACAACACCCGTTCCTGATGCAGAAAATCATGGCTGGCCTGTTTGATTTGCCGCTAAATGCCGTGCAGGTCATCGCCCCTGATCCAGGGGGCGGATTTGGCGGAAAACAGATGCCAAAGTTCGAACCCTTACTTGGGTTTGTATCACGTCGCATCGAACGACCTGTGCGTCTGGTTCTCACGCTGGAAGAAACCTTCCAAGCCGTGCGTAGAGCGGGCGCGAAAGTAAACGTGAGGTCGGGCTTTACCAAGGACGGTGATCTTGTTTTCCAAGACATCGATTCAAGTTACCTAGTGGGGGCCTATGTCGACATCGCCGAACGCGTGACGACCAAGGGCAACTACCTTTCTTGTGGCCCATACCGCGTGCCGAACGCCCGAATTCGCGCACGTGGCGTGTTTTCCAATACGCCACCCAGCACAGCGTTCCGCGGCTTTGGTACGCCGCAAGTGAACTGGGCAGTTGAGAACCAGATGGATGCCGCAGGCCGTGCGCTTGGCATTGATGGATTCACTATGCGCATGCGCAACGTTTCTGACAAAGGCGATCAGGTCGTCAAAGACGATGTGCCGGCAGATGGACATTGGCTGCAAAGCGTTCAAAAAGCGGCTCAGATGCTGGGCTGGGACACGCCGACACCCAAGGGCCGCGGCCGCGGCATCGCTGTGGGTATCAAGGCCGGCGCAACATCGGGTCTGTCCAATTCGACTGTTCGGCTTTTGTCGGACGGCAGCATCCTTGTATTCGCGGGCACCTCCGATATGGGGCAAGGGGCTCGGACGATTTTTGCTCAGATCGCCGCTGATGCGCTTGGCGCGCCGTATGATCGCGTGTCGGTCATCATGGGTGATACGGATGTGGTGCCTTTTGATCTGCAAACCTCTGCCAGCCGCTCAACTGTCTTTATGGGAACAGCGATAACAAGGGCCTGCGAGGACATACATGCTCAGGTCATTGAGCTAGCCAGCGAGACAATGGGCATTGAAGAGGCTGAGCTCAGCATCACGGACGGTAATATCAATTTGCCGGACGGACCGGTGTCCATATTTGACTTTGTCCAACCCAAGTTGGGCCAATGGAATGGAGAGCTGATTGGCAATGGTCGGATGCGCAAACCTAAGCAAACCGATCATCCTTTAGATGGGCCGCCAGCGTTCTTTGAATTCAACTGTACGGCTTTCGAAGTGGAGGTCGATGAGCGGACCGGGGAAGTCACAGTCCATAAACACGTGGCCGTCGGAGATGTGGGTAAAGCCCTGAACCCGCTTCAGGTGGAGATGCAGGACGAAGGCGCCGCGATCATGGGTCTTGGTCACTCACTCTATGAACAGATTATCGTCGATGATGAGACCGGTAGGATCCTCAATCTTGGTGCGATTGATTACCGCATCGTAACGACCAAGGACATGCCGGAACGTTTGATGACAGGCATGATCGAAAACGAAGACGGCCCTGGACCTAAAGGGTCCAAAGGGGTCAGCGAAGGCGCAATCCTCTGCACGGCTCCGGCCCTTGCAGCGGCTGTCGCTGATGCAACCGGCGTGGTCATCAAAGACCTGCCGCTCACACCCGAGCGCATTTGGCGCGCCTTACACACACAGAATTTGACCTAAGGAGTAGGCAGATGAATGTTATGAGCACGACGATGGAAGCGTTGGTTTTGACAGCGCCTCGTGAATTTTCGATCCAAGAGATCCCAGTGCCCGTGGCAGTGGATGATGAGGTCTTAGTCAAAATCGATACAACATTTATCTGCGGAACGGACCCTCATATTATACAGGGTGACTTTCCCGGTTTCTGGCCACCGGCATTCCCTTTCACACCGGGACATGAATGGTCCGGAACCGTGGAAAGGATGGGTCCAAAGGCTGAAGCCTTGGGTTGGAAACAAGGCGACCGGGTCGCAGCCATTTCGCATGTTGGATGTGGCTATTGCGCAAATTGTATGAAAGGCCGCTACACGCTGTGCCTAAACTACGGAAACACTGCAACGGGCCATCGCCAACATGGCCATATCACACCCGGTGCCTATGCGCAGTACATGGTGTCTTCTGTCAAGAGTCTCTACAAGATCCCCGATGAGATGGATTTGGAATACGCGGCCTGCGTCGATCCGCTCAGCATCGCGCTCTACACTGTGAACCGCAGCCGGATGGAAGCCGGTGATGATGTGCTGATTATGGGCACGGGTCCGCAGGGCATTATGGCGATGCTGTGTGCCCAGGCGATGGGTGCCGGCCGGGTTTTTATTGCCGGCAGCGGCGAACGCTTGAAGCTTGCGGAAAACCTGGGGGCCATCGGCATCGATTATCGCAGCCAGGATGTGCTTGAAACGATCAAAGAACACACCAACGGCCATGGTGTGCCACGTGTTCTAGAATGTGCTGGCACAGCCAAATCCGTCCAACAATCATGCTATGCCGCAGCAAAAGGCGGTGTCGTCTCGATGATTGGTATTCCACATGGCGACCCAGAGGTGCCGATCAAGCGTATGGTGTTGGATGAGGTCGAATTGATCGGCAACCGTGCCAACCCAAATACAGCCGAGCCAGCGCTCGCAATGATGCACGAAGGTCGGGTGGACTTGAAACCACTGATGTCCCACACCTTCCCGCTGTCAGACTTTGCCACCGCTTTGGACATCTATGAACAACGTAAAGATGGCGCGATGAAAGTCGCAATCAAGCCAAACTAAGCGCTGCCCAACAATACTGGAGAAACCAACGATGTCTGTGACCATCGAATGTGTCCTCGAATGCAATAATCATCTCGGCGAAGGTCCCGTTTGGGACGTAGAGGAAGGGCGCCTGTACTGGCTGGATTGCACAGGGCCGCGCTTTGGTCTTGACGCCGTTTGGCGGATGGATCCGAAAACCGGGAAGGTCGAAAGCTGGGCCTTACCCAAAGACATCGGCGCGATGGCCTTGCGCGAACAAGGCGGGATGGTTGCAGCCATGTGCGACGGCTTCTACTTCATGGACATCAAAGGCGACAAACTTGAGCTGGATCTGATCCAAGAGGTCGATGCCGAGATTGAGCGCACCCGTCTGAATGATGGCAAGGTCGACCGTCGAGGCCGGTTCTTTGCCGGTGGGATGGATGATCTGGAAGAACTTAAAAACTGTGGACTTTTCCGTCTCGACCCTGATTTGTCAGTGAACAAAGTCGAGGATGGTTTGATGTGCACCAACGGACCCTGCTGGAGCCCTGATGACAAGACCTTCTATATCGCAGACACCTTCATTGAAGAGTTCTGGGCCTATGATTACGACATCCAGACCGGGTCCCTTTCTAACAAACGCGTGCATGCCTCGACCAAAGACGATGAAGGTGTGGCAGATGGTTCTACAGTGGATGCCGACGGCTACATGTGGAACGCGCAACTGATTTCTGGCGATTTGGTTCGCTATGCCCCAGACGGAAGTATCGATATGCGCATCGGCATGCCCGTTAAGAACATCACAAGTGTCATGTTCGGCGGCGATAACTTGGACGAAATCTACGTAACTTCCATGGCGCGTGTGAAGCACCCGGCCGTGCATGACATGTTCGCAGTTCAGGCCAAGCCGCAATTCCAGGCAGGAAACCTGTTCAAAGTGACCGGCCTTGGGATCAAAGGTCTGCCAGAACCACGTTTTGCAGGGTAAGGCAATGACTTCTCAGAACGGAAAAGTCATTATTACCTGTGCAGTCACAGGGGCGATCCATACACCCTCGATGACACCCTATTTGCCAATCACCCCCGACGAAATTGCGTCCGAAGCCATCGCTGCGGCGGAAGCTGGCGCGGCGATTTTGCATCTTCACGCACGTGATCCGGAAACGGGGCGTCCGGATCAAAGCCCAAAAGGGTTCGCACCTTTCTTGCCACGGGTGAAGCAAGGAACAGATGCGGTGGTCAATATCACCACTGGTGGCAGCCCTTACATGAGTGTGGCAGAACGCGTTGCTCCCGCCGCCCAATTCCAGCCAGAGGTCGCATCTCTTAACATGGGGTCAATGAATTTTGGGCTCTATCCAATGCTCAACAGGTTCAATGAATTCAAATTCGACTGGGAGCGCGAGCATCTCGAAGGCTCGCGCGATCTTGTCTTCCGCAACTCCTTTAAGGACATCGAATACGTACTGCAGACTTGCTATGGCAATGGGACGCGTTTCGAGTTTGAGTGCTACGATACTTCGCATCTCTATAACCTTGCGCATTTTGCGGATCGTGGCCTGGTGAAGGCACCGTTTTTTGTGCAATCCGTTTTTGGCTTGCTTGGCGGCATTGGCGGGCATCCGGAAGATGTCCAACATATGAAACGCACAGCGGATCGTCTGTTCGGTGATGATTTCCGTTGGTCCGTTCTAGGAGCAGGGGCCAACCAGTTTCGCATTGCGACACAAGCAGTAGCACTTGGTGGCAATGTACGTGTCGGATTGGAAGACAGTATCTGGGCCGGGAAGGGGGAACTTGCTCGCTCTAACGCAGTGCAAGTTACCAAGGTGCGGCAAATCATCGAAAGTCAGGGGCTTTCTATTGCAACACCGGACGAAGCGCGGGCGATCCTTGACCTCAAAGGCGGTGATCAGGTCGCCTTTTGAGCCTGAGAACTTCATGCAGAACATCTAGACTGACGCTTGATCTAATTTGCGGAGGTGTCGCGGTTTGATGCAGCTTTATTGCGCTAAAGGCGCCTGGTCTAAAGAGCGGAGCATTTCCACGGCAGGTCCCGTCTACCGCTTGCCTGAGCTTTCACCCTTCAAAGTAAGCACGATGCGTGGTGTACAGGGTTTCGATGGTTGGGTTTAACCGTGCAAGATGGTCACGAAGTAATTTGTCTGCGCGTGTCGTTTCACCTGACATAATTGCGCTGAGCAGATGTTCATGATCGGAATAGAGAACTTCCATTGCTTCCTGACTGGTCAGCGCAAGCATGCATAGGCGATCAACCTGGGCTTTGTTGGCTGCGATGTGATCGAACGCAAACAGTTTTTCCGCAGAGGCGCAAAGCAATTTATGAAACTCATAATCCAGCTCATGGAACCGGGCCGGCTCACCTGACGAGATGGCAACAGCCTGGGCATTCATGTTGGACTTCAGTTCTGAGTCGACTGATTTGTCCCGCCCCATCGATGCTGCTCGAACAACCTCAAGTTCTACAGCGGCTCGGACAAAACGAGCGTTGGCGATCAATTCTCTGGAAAATGGTCTGACAACTGTCGCCCTTTGAGGACGCACGACCAAGAGGTTAAGCGCCGCCAGTCTCGTGAATGCTTCACGTACCGGCTGTCGGGAGTATCCGAATGTCTTCGCGATCTCTGACTCGGAAATCTTGGTCCCCGGGAGAAGCTCTAGCTTTATGATTTGATTGAAAAGTTGATCGAAAACCAAATCACTACCAGTTGTTCGTTCCACTGTGCTGATTTCCAACATGGTATGTTTAACGCCTGCCTTCCGGAGATGATCTTGGCAGACTCGAGGCCAGAGTAAAAGCCAATACCTTGGGCCACCAAACGAACATTTTTGTTTTGATCCACCAAAGGAACTACCACCTGCTGATCTACATTTGAAGAAATTTGGTTGACTAGTATCCAAGTTAGAGTGTTGATTACAGCATTGGCTGGGGAGGCGCCTTTGCGGCTTAGGTCGAAAAGTTCGGACCTACGTGACGGGGAAGGCACGATTTCTGGAGATGTCGTTTGGTCAATATGAACCGACGTAAAGACTAAATAAAGCTGATCAGGGAGGATACTATGATCAACTGTACACTCAAGGCACTGACAACATCAGCAATAGTGCTGTTAGGTGCGTCTGTAGCTCAAGCAGACGTGACGCTTCGCGGAGCGAGCATGTTCGACGAGGAGCACTCGTTTACGAAAACGCTGCGAGAGTTTGAACGGCTTGTGGCGGACAAGTACGATGGCGAGGTGAGCTTTGACTTGCGTCTTAACGGTGAACTGGGCGTAGAATCGGATTATGTGACTTACCTTAACCAGGGCGTGGCGGTCGACTACACCATTCTTGCCCCGTCAAACATGGCAGTGTTCTCCGAGAGCATTCCTCTGATGGATATGCCTTTCCTTTTCCGTGATCTCGACCATTGGAACGCCGTATTGTCATCTGACGCTTTTGGCCCCTTAGAAGCCGATCTGCGAGAGGCCGCCGGTATTGTGATCGTGGGGTATCATGGCGGTGGTGTGCGAAACCTTGCATCGGCTGAGCCGATCACAAGCATGGATGAACTTTCGGGTCACCGTATGCGCGTCATGGGTGCTCCAATCCAGGCGCAGACGTTCGATGCCGTAGGCGCTGCCCCCTCTGCAATTGCCTATAATGAAGTTTACAACGCTATTCAGACTGGCGTGATCGCAGGCTTTGAAAACGAGGCAGCCTCGATCCAGAACCTAAAGTTCTACGAGGTCGCCCCGCATATCTCATTGACCCAACACACTATCACGGTGCGCCCGATTGTTATGTCGGCCAAGACATTCGACGCTTTGGATGGTGACCTTCAGGATGCAATCATGGAGGCGGGCGCCGAGGCGGGCGCTTTCGGACGCGCACTCGAAAGTGGCGCAGATGGTGAAATCCTAAAGGAAATGGAAGCGGCAGGCCAAATCGTCATCTCTGACTTTGAGGGTCGTGAAAAGATGCTTGAGCTGGTGAAGCCGGTGCAAGACTCCTACGCCGAGAGCCTGGGTGCCACCGAGCTTTTGATGAACGTTCGCGGCATGTAATTGCCTCCCGGCTGGTGGGCGGCGACAGGGAACTGCGCCGCCCATTGGCTTGACTTAACTTTAGCGGCCCACGCTGCCGCATTCGGGGGTACAATGTTTGGCCGACTACTCGACCGGCTCTGTCAGAGCCTTCGCATTCTTCTTGGCTTGCTAATGGGCGCACTTGCCGTTCCGGTCGCAATGCAAGTTCTGTCTCGTTACACTGGTCTCATTCCGTCGTATCTCTGGACCGAAGAATTGGCGACATTCCTTTTCGTGTGGATCGTGATGATCGGATCGGTGGTTGCGGTATGGGATGGCACGCATTTCGATGTTCGCATCACTCGCGATGCCGCGTCCCCGTTCATGCATCTTTTCCAGAATGGCGTTGTGCATTTGGCGATCATGATCTTTGGTGCATTGTTTCTGGTTTATGGGATCGAATATGCAGAATTCGGCGGCAAACAACGGTCTGTCATGATGCGGGCCAATCTGATGATTACGCATATATCCGTACCGATTGCAGGCGGGCTTTGGATGATACTGTCTGGGTATCGTCTCGCTCAAGAGGTGGCCGGTTACCTTCGCCGTGAGCAGACAGCCTGATGCTTCTAGATGCTTCTACGGCCACTATCATCTTGGTCGCCTCTTTTGTGGTGTTGATCTTCATTCGCATTCCAGTGGCATTTGCCCTCGGTCTCGCGACCGTGCCGGTGGTTCTGCTGGAACTGCGACTGACGCCGTTCATCGTTTTGGACCGAATGTTTCAGTCCTATAACTCGTTCATTCTATCGGCAGTGCCATTTTTCTTGTTGGCCGCCAATCTGATGAACTCGGGTAAAGTTACAGATCGATTGATAGAACTCGCAAGAGTTCTAACCGGTTGGTTGCCCGGTGGGCTTGGTCATGTGAATGTGGCTGTGTCGATGCTTTTTGCCGGCATCTCCGGCTCATCGACGGCGGACGCGGCAGGGATCGGTAAAATCCTGATCCCCGCTATGCAGAAAGAGGGCTACGACACCCGGTTTGCGGTCGCGATTACAGCCTGCTCTTCGGTCATGGGTGTGATTATCCCTCCATCGATCCTGATGATCGTGTGGGGCGGCGTCATGCAGGTCTCAGTAGGGGCACTGTTTTTGGGAGGCGCGGTGCCAGGCCTCATGATCGGGCTTACGCTGATGGGGACGGTCTATTGTTTTGCAAAGGTACGCAACTATCCGGTGACAGCGACCCCCAATTTGAAAGAATTTCTTTCGGCGTGGAAAGGAGCCGCTCTGGCGTTGTTGACACCGATATTCGTTATCGGTGGCATCGTTGGCGGAATTGTTACTCCGACTGAGAGTGCAATCATTGCAGCAGCATATGCTCTAGTGTTGGGAATGTTCTTTTACAGGACAGTTACTGTACGTGATCTGGGGTACATTCTTTATGATACCGCACGGTTCGCTGCGATTTCGCTTTTCGCCATTGGAACAGCCTCGGCTTTTGGGTGGCTCTTGTCCTTTTATGATGCACCGCGCTTGATTGTCGGCATCCTTACAGCTTGGGAGTTTGGACCGTTCGGGACCGCGTTGGTTATCGCGGCATTGTTCCTGATTTTTGGGCTATTCATTGATGCCATCCCGACCATCATTATCCTGGGCACCGTGCTTATGCCCGTGGCCCAAGCAGGTGGCGTTGATCCGATCTCTTTCGCCATTATTGGGATCGTCTCGTTGGCATTTGGCCTGGTGACGCCACCTTACGGGCTGTGTTTGCTCATCTCATCCGCAATTGGTGGACTAAATGTTGTTCAGGTGTTGCGTGAAGTGGTGATCATCCTCGCGCCGATGCTGGTAATTCTTGTACTGCTGGCGGCTTTCCCCGCAATCATTCTCTGGTTACCGATGGTGCTAATGCCTGGAGCGTTTTGACCAATCTGCGGGACGCATGCAAAACTAACCATCTTGTAAATGCCTTCGCACCCAATGAGATGGCGTTAATTGTTTCGACTTGAACGTTGCTTAGGCCGCCGTTTCTCTTGGTTCTGTTGTCGATCAACCAGTTCTTGAAGCTGAGCATATCCTCAATTCGCAAGTCGCCAGACAGCATCCTGCGTGTTCGCATTGGAGCTGATGTTTGATGCGCCCAAGTCAAGAATGCTGCGCAATGCTCCATTTTTTTCTTGTACGTGTTCGGGCTTATCGAGAGCTGCGTGGAGTAGGCTGCGTAGAGACTGCCTAGATGGTGAACTCTGTCGGTGTCATTATTTATCAGCACCGCCTGAATTCCTGGACCGAAACGCCTTGGGTT
>JBCBGX010000073.1:0-10706 GCA_038526325.1 Pseudomonadota bacterium
AACTGGTCGGCATTGAGGTCCTATGCAAATGATCGAACCGCGACATCCCTGTTCGGTGCATGAGAACGGCAGGGACAACTATCATGCTCATTACAGGCAGATGCTCCTACGTCCACGCGATATTCAACTGTCCAAAATGTGGGCACTGCACGCATATTTGCCATTTTTTTGATCGCAATCGGACTGAAAGTTCCGCGGCTGCCCAATTCGCTGGCCAATTTTGGGCGTTTAAAGTCAGTTGCACATGCCTGTGAAAACGGGTGTGGCGCGGGGGGTGTCCTTTCAGATTGCTCTTCCAAGCTTCCAAAATAGAACTGTTGCGGGTCCTGCCTTTGTGGTCGGCATTCCGTTGAAATGAGGCGCGCGCGTCTCTTCTGCGATCCGCAGCGACAATGGGGACCGAAAGTCTATGACGATTAAAACTTCTGCTTTTGCATTGACCGCCCTTCTGGGCACGACTGCTATGGCTGCCGCCGATTGCGCTGAACCCATCAAAGTGGGCGTTCTGCACTCGCTGTCGGGCACCATGGCGATCTCTGAAACAACTCTGAAAGACACCATGCTTTTGCTTGTGGACGAGCAAAACGCAGCGGGTGGACTGCTGGATTGCCAGATTGAGACCGTGGTGGTTGATCCGGCTTCTGATTGGCCTCTCTTTGCTGAAAAAGCACGCGAATTGCTGACCGTGCACGAGGTGGACGTAATCTTTGGCAACTGGACGTCGGTGAGCCGCAAGTCAGTATTGCCTGTGATTGAGGAACTGAACGGCTTGCTCTTCTACCCAGTGCAATACGAAGGCGAAGAAAGCTCTAAGAACGTATTCTACACAGGTGCAGCGCCAAACCAGCAGGCGATCCCTGCGACGGATTACTTCCTCGAAGAGCTGGGTGTCGAAAAATTCGCTCTGCTAGGAACGGATTATGTATATCCACGGACAACCAACAACATTCTGGAAGCTTATCTACAGGACAAGGGTATCCCTGCCGAGGATATCTTCGTCAACTATACGCCCTTTGGTCATTCCGACTGGGCAACGATTGTGGCCGATGTTGTTGCTTTGGGAGCAGACGGCAAACAGGTTGGCGTGATTTCTACAATTAACGGTGACGCGAATATCGGCTTCTACAAAGAACTCGCGGCCGCGGGTATCTCGGCAGATGACATTCCGGTTGTCGCATTCTCGGTGGGCGAAGAAGAACTGTCTGGCCTTGATACCTCTGACCTCGTTGGTCACTTGGCCGCATGGAATTACTTCCAATCGGCAGAATCCGAGGCAAACGAGGCTTGGGTTGCCGCATGGAAAGCCAAAATGGGTGAAGACCGGGTGACCAATGACCCGATGGAAGCTCATTATATCGGTTTCAACATGTGGGTAAACGCTGTGACCGAAGCGGGGACAACAGATGTCGATGCTGTGCGCGAAGCAATGTATGGTCAGGAGTTCCCGAACCTGACAGGTGGTACTGCAGTGATGCTGCCCAACCATCACCTGGCGAAACCGGTTCTAATCGGTGAAATCACAGCTGACGGTCAGTTCGATATCATTAGCCAGACCGAAGAAGTGCCAGGCGACGCCTGGACCGACTATCTGCCAGAATCGGCGGTTCTGAAATCAGATTGGGAAACGCTAGGGTGCGGTATGTACAATACCGAGACCGAGACCTGCGTTCAGCTGACCTCGAACTACTAATTCAAAATCATGCGGGGCGCACAATTTCGCCCCGCATACAACGGCTTGCAAAGCGGCACAAAACCCCATGTTTCGACGGATTTTTCTGGCCCTTGCGCTATGGTTCACACTGCCAGCGGTAGTGCAGGCCCAAAGCGTGCAGGACATCCTGCAGTCTCATCAGGAAGAAGTTCTAAAACCGGGCCGTAGGTCGGTTGGTGTTGTTCTTGATGATTTGGTGGCCAGCGGGTTGCCACAGGTGGTGCCGTTTTTAGAGGCTTGGCGCGACCGCGAAATCGTACAACGCAGCAGCGACGGGCTGTTTTTTCGCGTCATCTCCGAGGGAGATACGGTCACTTTAGGTGATCTTGATACAGGCACGGAACTGGAAGCGGCTGAAGATGATCTGACCGAATCCCGCCCAAATGGTGGGGTGCGCCGCGCGATTGGTGATGCCTTGGTGCAGTTCCAACTCTCCGATCCCGATATTGCAAAGCGACAGGCGGCTGTCGATGCCATCGCTCGAAGTATGGATGCGAGCCAACTGGAGCCGCTCGCCGCCTCTATCGAAAATGAACCTGATGCGGCACTCAAGGATGTAAAAACCCGTCTTGTTGGCATGCTTGGTGCACTCTTTGCCGACACGGTTGATGAACGCGTTGCGGCGATCGACGGGTTATCCGCTGACCTGTCCGTTGATGTACGGGCTGTGCTGAACCGTATTCTTGCAACGACGGAAGACGTGGCCACGACGCCACCTGACGACGCAAATATCGCAAAATACTTGATCGTGGGCGAGGACCTTACCCAGACAGAAGCTTATGATCGTCTTGTTGCCGCCGAGCTCGCCCCGCCGCTGATCTCTGACGATGCAATTCGCGAAACACTTGTCGCTAACACTCAAGGTGGCGAGGTGGGTGGCGTGCCCCTTCATGCCCTGAATACTGACGCAGCCCGTGGTCTCGCCTACGACGCTTTGGCCCGCGAAGGCCTTGCCCCGGAACGTGTCAAACAACAGACCCAATTAGATGCCGTTGCTGCCCATGTGTTCTTTGTTTCCTACAACGAACCTGACGCCGTGGTGACAGATACAGCCCGCGCTGCGCTTGACAGTATCGAAACACGGGTGGCTCTTAGCCAAGCCGCCGACCTGGGGCTTGATGCGCTCTCTCTTGCATCGATCTATTTTCTCGCCGCTATCGGCCTTGCGATCACATTTGGGGTAATGGGTGTGATTAACATGGCCCATGGCGAGTTCATTATGATGGGCGCATATACAGGCTTCGTGGTCCAACAATTCGTTCCGGATTACACGCTTGCCATCATCATCGCCTTGCCGTTGGCGTTCGCGATCACATTCGGCGCGGGTGTCGCGATGGAACGGCTCGTCATCCGTCACCTGTACCACCGCCCGCTTGAAACGTTGCTTGCTACATTCGGCATTTCCATCGCACTTCAACAACTCGCCAAGAACATCTTTGGGACGCAGGCCCGTCCGCTCACTTCGCCGGAATGGTTGGATGGTGCACTCGTTATCAATGACGTAATTGCCATCAGCTACATCCGTATCGCCATCTTTGTGATGGCCCTGATGTTTCTTGCGCTTATCCTGTTTGTTCTGAAACGAACCCGGCTTGGGCTTGAGGTTAGGGCTGTCACCCAAAACCCCCGTATGGCCGCGTCTATGGGTATCAACCCGTACCGGATAAATATGCTAACCTTTGGCCTCGGCTCTGGCATTGCAGGTATCGCGGGAGTGGCGATCGGGCTGTACGCAAAGGTCACATCCGAAATGGGCGCTGATTATATTGTGCAAAGCTTTATGACCGTGGTGGTCGGTGGTGTCGGCAATGTTTGGGGAACATTGGCTGGCGCATCACTTATTGGCTTCTTGCAAAAGGGGATTGAGTGGCTCAACCCGTCCAATACCCTTGCGGCGCAAACATATATGATCCTTTTCATCATCCTTTTCATTCAATTTCGACCCAAGGGCATCGTCGCCCTAAAGGGTCGGGCAGCGGCAGATTAGACCCATGCAGCGATCTTTTTTGGCCCAGAATCCATCAGTGCTTTGGTTCATCGCGATCCTGGCGCTCTTTACAGTCGCGGTAACCGTTCTTTCCGAAGCAACGGGTGTCGGCGTGATCTCAACATCATTTGTCAAGACACTGGGCAAGACCCTTTGCCTTTGTCTTGTGGCGATCGCGATGGACGTTGTTTGGGGGTACTGCGGGATACTTAGCCTTGGCCATTTCGCATTTTTCGGGATCGGTGGCTACGCCATTGGCATGTGGTTGATGTATGCACGCACCGAAATCATCGTGTTGGAGAGCTTGGCAACACAGGCAATCCCACCCACGCCAAAGGAGGTTTCTGACGCCATCGGTAACCAAATTTTTGGCGTCGTCGGCAGCTCTGAATTCCCTCTCATCTGGGCTTTTGCGGATAGTCTCGCGCTTCAGCTTCTCTTTGTTGTTCTCGTCCCTGGCCTTCTTGCGTTGGTCTTTGGTTGGCTTGCGTTCCGCAGCCGTGTCACCGGCGTTTACCTGTCGATCCTGACCCAAGCAATGACACTGGCGCTGGCACTTTACCTCTTTCAGAATGATAGTGGTTTGCGTGGCAATAACGGCCTATCGGGTCTGCAGAACATTCCCGGTTATGAAGACGTTCCTCAGGCCACCGTGTCGATTATCTTTTTCGTCGCCTCGGCCGTCGCTCTTGGGGCTGGCTACGTTTTCTTTGCGTGGGTGATCTCTGGAAAGATGGGTAGCGTCGTAAAAGGCATCCGCGACAACGAAGCCCGTGTCCGGTTTTTGGGCTATCACGTTGAAAGCTATAAGCTGTTCATTTTTACGGCCACAGCCGTCGTTGCGGGTATCGCGGGTGCCCTTTATTATCCGCAGGCGGGCATCATCAATCCCGGAGAGATCGCTCCTATCGCGTCAATCTATCTCGCTGTTTGGGTCGCCATCGGCGGGCGCGGGCGCCTTTACGGGGCTGTGATCGGCGCGGCCTTTGTCTCGCTCTTGTCCAGTTGGTTCACCGGGGGCGGCGCGCCCGACGTCAACCTGGGCTTCTACACAATCCAATGGACGGATTGGTGGCTGGTTCTGTTGGGTTTCTCGTTTGTCGCCGTCACATTGTTTTTTCCCAAAGGTATTGGCGGCCTCTTTGATTACCTTGTCAGGAAGCCATCATGAGCATGCTTTTGGAGGTGTCTGGCGTATCGGTCAGTTTTGATGGGTTCCGCGCGATCAATAACCTGTCAATCAACTTTGCCCCGACAGAGTTGCGTGCGATCATTGGCCCAAACGGCGCAGGCAAAACCACGTTCATGGACATCGTGACTGGCAAAACGAAACCGGATCAAGGGCGCGTGATCTGGGGCGACCGCAATATCTCGCTTCTTGGCATGTCTGAAAGTCAGATCGCAAGGGAGGGGATCGGCCGCAAATTTCAGAAACCAACCGTTTTTGAAGCACAAACTGTGCGACAGAACCTTGCTATGGCGCTGAAGACCCCCCGGGGTCCTTTTGCTGTGCTCATGCACAAGAAGACAAAACATAACGCAGAACGGATTGAGGCAGTTGCCGAACAAATCGGTTTGTCCGACAGTCTGACCCGTGTCGCTGGCGAGCTAAGCCATGGGCAGAAGCAATGGTTGGAAATCGGTATGTTGTTAGCGCAAGAACCCCTTCTGATGCTGGTTGATGAACCCGCAGCCGGGATGACTCCGGAAGAGCGTGAAAAGACGACCGATATCTTGAAAGAGGCCGCAAAGACCCGTGCGGTCGTTGTTGTCGAACATGATATGGAATTTGTGCGCCGTCTCGATTGCAAGGTGACGGTTTTGCACGAAGGGGCGGTTTTGGCTGAGGGCAGTCTTGATCACGTCACGGCGAACCAAACAGTGATCGATGTTTATTTGGGGCGCGGCCATGCTTGAGGCCCAGCAGATCGACCTGAAATACGGGCAAAGCCAGATTCTGTTTGGCGTGTCAGTTTCGGCAATTGTCGGCCAAATCACCGCTGTAATGGGCAACAATGGAGTTGGCAAAACCAGCCTACTAAAGGCTATATCGGGCCGACATCCAATTGCCGGTGGTGCTGTGCATGTTGGGGGGCAACCCGTCCAGCTGACATCCGCCTTTCATGCCGCTCGGGCCGGTATAGCTTACGTGCCTCAGGGGCGCGAAGTTTTCCCGATGATGAGCGTTCTGGAGAATCTTGAAACCGGTTTTGCGTGCCTCCCCAAATCAGATCACAGCATCCCGGATTTTGTTTTTGAGCTATTTCCTGTTCTGCGTGACATGCAATCACGGCGAGGCGGTGACTTGTCGGGTGGGCAGCAACAGCAGCTTGCCATCGCGCGCGCGCTGATCACACAGCCGAAAGTTTTGCTGCTTGATGAACCAACCGAAGGCATTCAGCCTAACGTTATCCAGCAGATTGGTGACGCTCTTGAAACGCTGCGCGATCAAGGCAAAATGGCGATCGTTCTGGTCGAACAGAACGCCGATTTTGCCTATCGTATCGCGGATACTTTCACAGTTATGGAACAGGGTCGCATCAAACAGACCGCAGACAAGTCGAACTACGACAAAGATGCGCTGATGGCCGACCTAGCACTCTGATCCCTTGGCGCCATCTGCGCCAGCCCGTCTTTGAAGGACACGCCTGGCGTCCAGCTCAACAGTCGCTTGGCCTTGCTGATATCCGGGCAGCGGCGTGTCGGGTCGTCGACAGGGCGTGGCTCAAAATCTATGGTGCTTGGTTCTCCGAAATGTGCATTCACGGTCTCGGCGATTTCAAGAATAGACATCTCTACCGGATTTCCGACGTTGATGATCTCGCCCTTTGCGGCGTCTGCCAACCCAATGCGCAAAAGAGCGTCCACCGTATCGTCGACATAGCAAAGGCTCCTTGTTTGGCTGCCGTCACCATGGATTGTTAGCGGTTGCCCGGTTTGGGCTTGTACAATAAAATTTGGTACGGCGCGCCCGTCCCCCGTGCTCATGCCCGGCCCATATGTATTGAAGATCCGGGCGATGCGCACATCGGTCCCTGCCGTTCGCCAAGCATCCATGAGCAGGGTTTCGGCCGCGCGCTTGCTTTCATCATAACAGGCCCGCGGGCCGACTGGGTTGACGTTGCCCCAATCTGTCTCGACCTGCGGATGGTGCAAGGGGTCACCGTAGACTTCACTTGTTGATGCCTGAACCAAATGCACACCAGTCGCTTGCGCATGTTCCAAAAGCTGCAATGTCCCAAGGACATTGCTTTTCCACGTCGCGATGGGGTCAGCCTGGTAATGCAATGGGGACGCTGGGCTAGCCAGATTATAGATGACGTCAACCTCGGGCAGGTCGGTGGGCCTGCTAATGTCCTGTTCTAGTACACTTAGCTGCTCTTTGTTCCGCGCGACCAAGTCCGCCAACCGTCGACTTGGCGCAGTCGAAAAATTGTCGACAACCTTAACGTTGGTCCCCGCTCCTAGCAGCGCTTTGACCAAATGGTGACCGATAAAGCCGGCACCGCCTGCAACCAACACGGTCGTCCCCGCCCAACCCGTCATTTGGCAAGTTCACGCTTCTCGATGGCGTCAGTAGCTGCGCGTGTTTCGCTTTCAAACGTAAGTGTGCGCGCGACCCGTTGCCCGTTTTCGGCAATCTCGCGCGCTTTGTCTGGGTTGCTCTGCACCCAATCAATTTGTTGTGCCAGGTCACTTAGATCGGCGCAAATCGGCACGTAGTGCTGCCACGGGACAAGTTTGTGATAATACCATTGGTAATAGCCCATTGGGCTTGCCACCTTTAGCACGCAACATCCAAGCTTTAGGCGTTGTAGGTAGTTGTTCCAGGTATTTGTGAAGCCATCAATATCAATGGCGTACTTCATACCGCCCCAATCATTGGTTGGCACATAACCTGCGACAAGCCCTGCTTTTTCGATCAGGCGGCCATAAGGCTTTTCAGGACAGTCGACAAAACGGAAATCAACACCGAGGTCACGACATTTGATAGCCATTCGAAGACGCTGCAAAACCAAAGGATTTTCCGACGCTTCTGGGTCGAGCGAGAAGATGCCCATCCCATTCGGCTTGCCGCGCCAAACAATATCATCCGAACGGTCGTTCCACCCTATAGGATTTTGTGCAGCGAATTTATCTGTTTCCGCAAATCCCCGGTCCCGAAAGAAAAAGGCATCTGGCAGTGGCGTGTAACGGTCGGAAGCGGTGACAAACTTGTAGTCGGCGGCAGTTGGAAAGCAGCCGTCCGAGGCGTTTGCGGTAATCCGGCGGACGCCGTCCGATGTATGGCTCAGCCAGTAGGAATAGCATGCGATTTTATTTATTGTTTCGACCATGAAGGCCCAACGCCATTCCTCGCTGATCAGCGCGGTAATGTGGTTTGCGCCCGACTTTTCAAAAATTACATCAGTCGGGGTCAACGGTTCGCTTGATGGGGAGATAGTGACTTTGGGGTGCGTCGCCCCCGACAATGAAAACTGTCGATATGTTTCATCCAGGAGGCGTTGCCGACGCCTGCGACGAAGTTTGGGTGCGCGGAGTTGCTTGCGTAGATTCTGATATGCTTTCAGCACGGGTCCCATCCGTTTTGGTTGGTCGTTGGCCGGACGTAACTGCGAGATGATCGTACAGTCCCCGGTAACCTCTGAGAACGCTCATCTCAACCCGGATTTGTTGCGGCAGTAACATAATTGACTGACAAGTCTGTGTCAGAGAGGGACCAGGTAAAGCCTAGCGGGTTGAAAACAAAACCTTTGCGGTCGACGGGCATAAGTCCCGCCTTGTTCAGTAGGTCAAAAAGTTCAACTGGTGTGAAAAACTTCCGCCATTCATGCGTTCCCTTGGGCAGCCAGCGCAGAATATATTCCGCCCCAATAATCGCCGCGGCAAAGCTCTTGGCATTTCGGTTTATCGTTGAACAAATGTGCAGCCCCTCTGGTTTGAGAAGTTTCCGGCAGGCCGTCAGAAATGCCAATGGATCTGCGACGTGTTCGATCACTTCCATATTCAGGATAACATCGAACTGTTCGCCAGCCTCGGCCAGAGCCTCTGCGGTTGTGGGGCGATAGTCTATCTGCAGACCAGCTTGCTTAGCATGTATTTCTGCAACCCGAATGTTCCCCTCTGCAGCATCTGCGCCAACAACTTTGGCACCAAGCCGCGCCATTGGTTCGCACAAAAGTCCACCGCCACAGCCAATGTCCAAAATACGCAATCCATCGAATGGGTCTGACTGAGACAGGTCGCGTCCGAACTCAGCTGCGATCTGGGAGGTAATATAATCCAGCCGGACCGGATTCATCAGATGGAGCGGTCGGAACTTTCCGTTTAGATCCCACCAATCTTCAGCCATCGCTTCGAACTTGGCGATCTCGGATGGGTCAACGGTGGTTGTGGACATTATGTGGCCTCAATTTCAACAGCAGTCATGGTTTCTGTCTGCAAGACAGGATATAGAGATCTTATGGACAAAGTCGTAGGGCAAAAGCGCATTAACGCACATCTTTACCAGCCCCTGGATCCGTTTGACCAACGGATGCTGGATGTGGGCGATAGCCACCGCATTTATGTAGAGCAATGCGGAAACCCTAATGGCATCCCTGTGGTCGTATTCCATGGGGGCCCCGGTGGCGGATGTAGCCCGGCAATGCGCCGATACTTCGACCCAAACGTTTTTCGTATTATCCTGTTTGATCAGCGCGGCTGCGGCCGGTCGCGACCGCACGCGAGTGTCGAGGCGAATACAACTTGGCATTTGGTTGCGGACATTGAACTCATCCGACAGACATTGGGTGTCGATCGATGGATTGTTTTTGGAGGGTCATGGGGTGCGACGCTGGCCCTGATATATGCGCAGGCTCATCCAGATCGTGCGGCGGCACTGGTATTGCGGGGCGTGTTCTTGATGACCCAACAAGAGTTGGATTGGTTTTATGGCGGTGGTGCTGGCAAGTTTTGGCCGGACCTATGGGCTCGGTTTGTTGAGCTGATCCCAGAGGACGAACAGAACGATTTGATCGCTGCATACCATCGCCGCCTGTTCTCGGGAGATATCCCATTAGAAACGCGTTTTGCACGTGCCTGGGCATCATGGGAAAACGCGTTGGCATCGATCGATAGCGATGGCGTCAGCGGTGACAGCCCGGCGGATTACGCCCGGGCTTTTGCCCGACTTGAGAACCACTATTTCTACCACCAGGGGTTCTTATCTGACGACCAGCAGATCCTGCACCCTGATCAAATGTCCAAAATCGCCAATATCCCTGGCGTTATTGTTCAGGGTCGCTACGATATGATTTGCCCACCGGTGTCGGCATATGAACTATCCAAAAGATGGCCGATTTCACGGCTTACCCTGATTGCGCGAGCAGGTCATGCATTGTCAGAACCAGGAATAAGTGCAGAATTGGTTCGCACCATGGATATGTTGGGCGCCCAGCGCGGAAAGCTTGGTCTTTAGGGTTTACACGTGAAAAACAGCCGCTAAGCTTCACGCTGACTAACAGGGAAACGGCTTTGGGCAACGTCCTAACTATTATTTTTCAACGGCTTGTGTTGGGTTTGCTGACCTTGCTGATTGTCTCAGTCGTTATTTTCGTGGCGGTAAACCTGCTTCCTGGCAATTTTGCTCAGGCCATTTTGGGTCAGGGTGCAACGCCAGAAGCTGTCGCGTCAATTGAACGTGACCTTGGCTTGGATCAGCCGATGGTGGTGCGCTACTTTGATTGGCTAAGCGGCGTGTTACGGGGTGATTTTGGATCAAGCTTCGCGCAGGCCAATTTTGCAAGTTTCAGCGGCACAAATTCAGGCGCGACAACGGTGGCCGAGCAAATCGCGCCGCGTTTCGCCAATACTATGTTTCTTGCTATGGTCACCGCCGCAATCGCTGTGCCCTTTTCACTGTTGCTCGGCATTCTTGCCGCGCTCTACCGAAATACGGTCTTTGATCGCGCGACAAATATTTTTACCCTGTCATCGATCTCAAGTCCGGAATTCTTTCTGGCATAT
>JBCBGX010000074.1:0-10533 GCA_038526325.1 Pseudomonadota bacterium
TATATTCGAACAGCTTCTCACCCACCCCGATGATCAGCCCGCCGACGATGGCGCCGGGGATCGACGTGAACCCGCCCAGCATCAGCACCGGCAGCGCCTTCAGCGCAATCAGCGACAGCGAAAACTGCACACCCGATTTCGCGCCCCACATGATGCCCGCCACCATCGCCACGATCCCCGCAAGCGACCAGACCAGCACCCAGATGTAGTTCAGCGAAATCCCGACACTCAGCGCCGCCTGATGGTCATCAGCCACCGCCCGCATCGCGCGACCTTGTTTGGTATATTGCGCAAAGGCGATTAGGCTGATCACCAGAATGATCGCCACGACCGTTGCCACCATATCCAGCTTGTCGATGAAGAACCCAAAGAAGTCATCGCCGCCCAAACCAGACGTCGCCTCCTCCACCCAAAGCGAGCCACCCTGCGGCAGGCCCAGTGCGATGGTCTTGATATCCGACCCCCACATCAAATCGCCTACGCCTTCCAGGAAATAGGCGAGGCCAATGGTCGCCATGAACAGAATGATCGGCTCCTGCCCCACCAGATGTCGGAACACGAACCGCTGCACCGCCCAGGCGAAAAAGATCATCACCAATACCGTCAGGAAGATCGCCAACAGCGCCGGGACCTCCCACCCGAAATGGTGGATCTCCGTCCCGAAAATCGCATTGATCAAATGCGCAAAGGGCACCTGCCCCTCCATGATTCCCACAAGGGTGAGAGCTGCAAACAGCGCCATGACGCCTTGCGCATAATTGAAGATGCCCGACGCCTTGAAGATCAGCACAAAGCCCAGCGCCACAAGTGCATAAAGTACCCCGGCCATGAGGCCATTGATCACAACTTCGATACCATAGAGGAAATCAGCGGACATATGCGCCTCCATTTTCCATGTCAGAAGCCGACATCTTCATCCTCCACCGAGGCAATTCCGATACCTCCGTTTTGAGCTGGACTAAGAAGATAAACGCGGAGTTCCGGTCCCAACAAATCCGTTGAGAAAATCCCGTATCTCTGCATGCGTTCAGCCTCAAGTGCTGGGTTCAAACCAGCAACATTGCCGACATATTCATATCGACCTTGATCAAGTTGTACCTGCTGCCAGGTGTCAAAACCGGCTTGCAGCGTCGTCCATGCGATTTCACTTTCTACAGCGACTGTGCAGGTTCTGGGCACTCTTGGCTCAAATCCTTTGAGGGTTCGCAGGATCAATGCGGAGTCATCATCGTACAAGACATGAACTCTTTCAAACTCATCATCCGCGATGACGGTCATTTCGACTGATACAGGATCAGCCGCGACCTCCATTGGGGCGAGGCACCTGTTTGCAAAGGTATTCCAAGCATCTGCAAAGCCAGTCGTCGTAAACAGGAACGTACATACAGCATATGTACAGGTTCTGTACGCAATCTGCATGGCGACCTTAATCATGCGCCACCCCCAGATAGGCATCGATCACCTGCGCGTTGTTGCGCACATCATCGGGCGTCCCATCCCCGATCTTGCGCCCGTAATCCATCACGACGACGCGGTCAGAGAGGTCCATGACCACGCCCATATCGTGTTCGATCAGCGCAATGGTCGTTCCGAATTCGTCATTCACGTCCAAAATAAAGCGGGACATGTCCTCTTTCTCCTCGACATTCATCCCCGCCATCGGCTCATCCAGTAGCAGCAGCTTCGGCTCCGCCGCCAGCGCCCGTGCCAGTTCGACCCGCTTCTTCAACCCATAAGGCAACCGCCCCACGGGCGTCTTGCGGATCGCCTGGATCTCAAGAAAATCAATGATCCGCTCCACCTTCTCACGGTTCTCAACTTCTTCCTGTTTAGCCCGCCCGCTCCAGATCGCCTGCCAGAACATGTTCGCTTTCATATGGGTCAAACGGCCCGTCATGACGTTGTCGAGCACCGTCATCCCCTCAAACAAGGCGATATTCTGAAACGTCCGCGCAATCCCCAGCCGCGCAACCTGATAAGGCTTCATCGGCGGGCGCTTTTCACCACGAAACCAGACCTCACCTTCCTGCGGATTGTAAAACCCCGAAATCACGTTCAGCATTGAGGATTTGCCCGCCCCGTTCGGCCCAATAATCGCGCGGATTTCACCCTCGCGGATATCGAACGAGATATCCTTGATCGCCTCAACCCCGCCGAAACGCAGCGTAATGCCGCGCATATCCATCAAAACGCCGCCAATCTGGCGCCCGTCCGGGGTCACGTAAGGCTCGACCACGTCCTTCATGCCCAAGCCCTTATCATCTTGCCAAAAATACTCTCGCCGAAGGCAAAACGGGATGGCGGGCGGGGCGAAAGCGTAGCTGAGCGTCGCACCGTCATTCCGCAGCCACCTTGTGCCCAACACTCGATGCTTGCGCATCGCGGATGGCCAAAGTCGCCTTGATCTTGCCCTTGCGCCCATCCTCATATGTCACTTCGGTTTCGGTGTAGATTTCCGATTTCCCGCCATATAGCGCCTCAATCAGATCGCTATACTTCTCGTCCACGATCCGGCGGCGGACCTTCCGCGTCCGGGTCATTTCGCCGTCATCGGCATCCAGCTCTTTATGTAAAACAAGGAACCGATGGATCTGGCAGCCCGCCAACATCTCATCCGCTGCAACGGACTTGTTCACCTCCGTCACATGCGCCTCAATCGTTTCCAGCACGCGGCTGTGTTGCGATAATTCCTGATAGCTGGAATAGGCGATGTTGTTCCGCTCCGCCCAATTCCCCACCGCCGTCAGATCAATATTGATAAACGCCACGCAATAGTCCCGCCCGGCCCCAAACACGACGGCCTCCAGAATATCGGGATAAAACTTCAGCTTGTTCTCAACATATTTCGGGGCAAACAGCGCGCCCGAGGCCATCTTGCCTACATCCTTGGCCCTGTCGATGATCCGCAGATGCCCTGTGCCTTCCTCGATGAACCCCGCATCCCCAGTCGCGACCCAACCTTCCGAGTCCTTGGTCGACGCCGTGCTTTCGGCGTTCTTATAGTATTCGACAAAAACGCCAGGGGAGCGATAAAACACCTCGCCATTCTCGGCGATCTTCAACTCCACGCCCGGTGACGGCACACCCACCGTGTCTGACCGCACCTCCCCATCAGGCTGCTGGGTGATGAACACCGTGGCCTCGGTCTGGCCGTAAAGCTGTTTCAGGTTGATGCCCAGCGCCCGGTAGAAATCGAAAATCTCCGGCCCAATCGCCTCGCCCGCCGTATAACCGACTCGTACACGGCTCAGGCCAAGCGTGTTTTTCAGCGGTCCGATCACAAGCAAATCGGCTAGGCGGTATTGCAGTCTTTCCATTCCCGAGACTGTTTCCCCGTCCAAGATCTTCGGCCCGATCGTCCGAGCGAGACCCATGTATTTGTGAAACAGCCACTTCTTGAACCGCCCCGCATCCTCCATCCGGATCATTACGTTGGTCAGTTGCTGCTCAAATACGCGGGGCGGCGCAAAGAAATACGTCGGCCCGATCTCACGCAGATCGGTCTGCATCGTCTCGGCGCTTTCGGGGCAGTTCACACAGAACCCGGTCCACATCGCCTGCCCGATGGAAAAGATAAAATCACCCACCCAGGCCATCGGCAGGTAAGCCAACACCTCATCCCCGGCTCTCAAGTGGTCAAACTCAGCCGAGTTCTTTGACGTCTCAATTACATTGTAATTCGACAGCACCACGCCCTTAGGACGCCCTGTCGTGCCAGAGGTATATAACATGACGCATTTATCATCGAGGCTTAGTGCAGCGGTACGTTCTTCCACCTCGCCCATCCGCCCACTGTCGCGTCCGGCCTTCTGCAGATCATCATAAGATGTCATGTGACTGTGGTCGTATTTCCGCAAGCCACGGCCATCCAGATAGATCACATGATCCAGCACATGCAGCTGATCCCGGATATCCGCGATCTTATCGACCTGCTCCTGATCCCCGGCCACGACAAACCGCGCACCGCAATGATCCAGCGCATAGGCGATCTCTTCAGCGGCGGCATCCGCATAAAGGGGCACAGGCACGCAGCCTACCTTTTGTGCGGCCACCATCGCCCAATAAAGCGCAGGCCGGTTGCGACCCGCGATTGCGATATGGTCACCCACCTCTGCACCCAATGTCAGGAAACCGGCCGCCAGTGCGTCGATCTCGAACGCGGCCTCCTGCCATGTCCAGCTTTGCCAGATCCCGAATTCCTTTTCGCGATAGGCTGCCTTGCCCCCATGCTGTGCCACATTGCGGGCAAGCAACGCCGGAACAGAGGTTGGTCCGCTGGACGCGGGTGCTGTCATGCTATTCCTCCCTGACCGGTGATCCGGTTCTGCCGGGGTGAATCGCCTCCTCGCGCGCACCCCTTAGGACTATACTGTGGGGGAGACATGCAATCCGTCAAATCATTTTTTGAACAAGCGTTCAATTCATGGAACGGGACGAATGCCAACTTGATCCACCACCTGATGCAGGTCAGCATAATGGTAAGGAGGTAGACATGACCAAAATCATTTGGATGACCGACCCGCATTTTCAGAACGCCGGGCTGGTCGGAAACCTCAACCCGCGCACTCGGCTGCAGTCCGCCATCGACCACATGAATGCGCATCACGCCGATGCCGATTTCATGGTGCTGACCGGGGACCTTGTGGGGGATGATATCGAAGGCGACTATACGCAGCTTGCCACCTACCTCGCGCAATCCAAAATCCCGGTCTATCCGCTGGTGGGCAACAACGATGACCGCGCCGGTTTCCGCGCGCATTTGAGCCTGCCCAATAATGTCATGCACGACTATATCCAATACGGCATCGACGCCGATGATGCCCGCATTCTATGCCTCGACACGCACATGGTCGGGTCACATGCGGGGCAATTCTGTCCGGCACGCCGGGCATGGCTGCAGGAAAACCTGAGCGACAAGCCAACATACATCTTCATGCACCACCCACCGATGGACCTGCACCTGCCGCCGCAGGATACTATCAAGTTGGAAGATGGTGACGCCTTCCTCGACCTGATCCGCGACTGGGTGCAGCACCTTTTCATAGGACATGTTCACCGGCCTACATGCGGCACGATCCAAGGCATCCCCTTTGCCACACTCGGCGCGCTTTCCTTTCAGGCCCCGGCACCCAAACCAGCCTGGGATTGGGACAGCTTTGTCCCATCATCAGAGGCACCCCACTACGGCGTGCTTTACATCGAAAACGGCAACGTCACCCTGCAGCACACCCAATTCTGCGCCTATGAGGTCGGCATCGAAGGCTAGCACTTTTCATCCACCAGTTGCAGCGCTACCAAGCACTCATGCAACGCGTCATGATCACTGGTGGGCCAGGCTCCGGCAAAAGCACGCTTGCCCGGATCTTGGGCGAACAAACCGGGCTGCCGGTCTATCATATGGATCACTTTCACTGGAAACCGGGCTGGATCGAACGCGCCTCCGAGGAAAAGATTCCTTTGATCCGTGAGGTCCATTTGCAGGACAAATGGATATTTGAAGGTGGAAATTCAGCGACGTTCGCCGAACGCGCGGCGCGGGCTGACACAATGATCTGGCTGGATCTGCCTGTCACGCTTCGCCTTTTTCGGGTGATCTGGCGGACCATTCGCGATCGGGGAAAGGTCCGCCCCGATATGGCCCCCAATTGCCCCGAAGGCTTTCACCACGAAACATGGCGCTTCTGGACATATATCTGGGCCACCAGACATACCGCACGGCTTAAATCCAAGGCGATAGTGGAAAACCCGACGCATCTCACAGTCCACCACCTGCAATCCCGCTCGCAGGTTACCAAATTCATTGCTAACCTGCCTGAAAGCAAAGGAGCCCAGCCATGACCAACGCGCTACTTGTCATCGATGTGCAAAACGACTTCTGCCCCGGTGGCGCGCTTGCCGTTGCAGGCGGGGATGAGATTGTGGCGGGCATCAACGCTGCCATGGATGAATTCAACGCCGTGATCCTGACCCAAGATTGGCACCCGGCGGGCCATTCCTCTTTCGCGTCAACACACAATGCCGACCCGATGAGCATGACAGAGATGCCGTATGGCCCTCAGGTTCTGTGGCCCGATCACTGCATCCAAGGCACACCGGGCGCGGCCTTCCATAACGATCTGCAGGCCGACCGCGCCGATCTGATCATCCGCAAAGGCTACAACCCCGCCATCGACAGCTACTCCGCTTTTTTCGAAAACGACAAAACGACACCAACCGGGTTGGAAGGGTATCTGCGCACCCGTGCCATTGACACAGTGACGCTAGTCGGTCTGGCGACCGATTTCTGCGTGAACTATTCGGCGGTGGACGCGGCCAAACTTGGTTTCAAGGTCACCGTCAACATGGCACTCTGCCGGGCCATCGACTTTGATGGCTCACTCCAAGCCGCAAATGACGGGATGCAAGAGGCCGGAGTGACACTGGCCTAACGCCCGCGTCCCGCAAACCAAACCGACGACACGCCAGCCACCATAATGATGACGAGCCCAACCAAGCTCTGCCCATCTGGCCATTGCCCAAACACAGCCCACCCAATCGCCATCGCGGCAAGCAATTGGCTGTATATCAATGGCGCCACAACGCCAGCCGGTGTCGTGCGGTTGACCAGCACCAAAATGAAGTTGCCAGTCGCTGACCCCAACGCAGACATCGTGATCAGCACCATTGCGGGAAATGTCACATCAGGCACAGGGCCAATCGCAAACGGGGTCAACAGGATCGCGCCGATGATCAATTGCGACAGCAACAAAAACCGGGGCCGATACCGCCCCGCAAGCCACCGCGTTGCGACAAGATAGGCGCCATAAAGAGACCCAGCTAAAATGGCGAACCCCATGCCAGTGGTCATCCCGAAACCAGGTCGAACCACCAACATCACCCCCGCAAAGCTTACCAGCAACAACAGGGTCCGCAGCGGGGTGATCTGTTCGCGCAACAAAAGCGCCGACAGGAAATATGACACAACCGGCCCTACGAAGAACCCGCCAAACACATTCGCCATCGGTTCGGTTTTCAGCGCCGTCAAGATGCAGACAATCCCGCCCACAATCAGCGCCGCCCGCAAGGCCAGGCGCCAGTCAATGAACTGCCGCAGCTCTGCCCAATGCAACCCACAAAACGGCGCCAATAACACGGCCGCAAGGGCAAAGCGCGTCCACGCCACAAAGACCTGAGGAAATCCCGCGCCGGTCAGCACGGTCGCCGCCGCATCGCCCCCCACAATCATGAACATCGCCAATACAACCGCGCCTACCAGGCGCGGGGAATAGGCCGATGTCACTGAATGAATTCCAAAGCAGTGTAGAGGATCAGGATCACGCCCAGCGCCAGACCCGCCATCGCCAGCCCTTTGCGCTTTTGATTCCGAACACTTTGCGCAGATGGCGCGACGCTCGGTTGCTGCCTTATCGGCGGTGCCAGCAAGGTCTCATCTTCCAAAGGCTGCGCATTCTCCATTACGTCCATAAAAGCGCTAAATTCAAACCCACCCCAATTCACCCCACTCAGATCATGGGTCGTAAAATTCGCCGTCAGCTTTTCGATGACCTTCACCCGCGCCGCCTCGTCACTGGCCGGATACCGCCCTGACGGCGCACCGCTGTCGTAAGCCTGCAGCGCGAAACCACTATCTTCGAAAAACGTCCGCACCGCCGGATCCGCTTTTTCCAGCATCGCCACAACCCGGCCATCGCGAAACATCGCCATCTTCTCGGCGGCCACACCCGTCACTGTCAAATCGCCAAACTGGTCCGGCAACCCTTCCGGAGTGACCGACACCATGTCGAAATCATAATGCACTGCCATCCCCTCGCGCCCCCTTGCCACCCCTGCGCCCGCTTGATCTAACGCGGGCAGCCAGAAAGGGGAAGATGATATGGTCGACATCGCCACGCGGGTCTGGAACCACAAATGGAAGATCGACCCGATCGTCCGATCACTGATCGACACGGATTTCTACAAACTCCTGATGTGCCAATCGGTGTTCCGCAACAAACCCGACACTCGCGTCACATTCTCTCTCATCAACCGCACCAAATCCATCCGCCTCGCTGATCTGGTGGACGAAGGCGAGCTGCGCGAACAGCTCGACCACATCCGCTCCCTCCGCCTCACACGCGGCGAAAGCACATGGCTGCGCGGCAACACCTTCTACGGCAAACGCCAGATGTTCACGCCTGCCTTTATGGAATGGTTCGAGAACCTGCGCCTCCCCCCCTACCACCTCGAAAAACGCGATGGTCAATATGAACTCACGTTCGAAGGGTCCTGGCCCGAGGTCATGCTTTGGGAAATCCCCGCTCTCGCGGTGCTCATGGAATTACGCGGCCGCGCCGTCCTCGGTACCATGGGCCGGTTCGAACTCCAGGTTCTCTACGCCCGCGCAATGACCAAGCTCTGGCAAAAGGTCGAACAGCTCCGCGATATCCCCGACCTGCGCCTCGCCGATTTCGGCACGCGGCGGCGGCATTCCTTTCTCTGGCAGGACTGGTGCGTGCAGGCCATGACCGAAGGGCTGGGCGACCGCTTCGTCGGCACCTCCAACTGCCTGATCGCCAAGAACCGGGATATGGAGGCGATTGGGACCAACGCGCATGAACTCCCCATGGTCTATGCCGCCCTCGCCGAGACCGACGAGGCCCTCGCCCAGGCCCCCTATGACGTGCTCGCCGACTGGCATGAGGAACATGACGGCAACCTGCGCATCATCCTGCCCGACACCTACGGGACCAAGGGTTTCCTGGAAGGCGCACCTGACTGGCTGGCGGGTTGGACGGGTATCCGCGTCGACAGCGGCGATCCCGCGACGGGGGCGGAAACGGCGATCAACTGGTGGAAAAGCCGGGGCGAGGACCCCCGCGAAAAGCTTGTCATCTTCTCCGACGGTCTCGACGCCGACAAAATCATCGAGTTGAATTCCCAATTCACGGGTCGCTGCCGTGTCAGCTTCGGCTGGGGCACGATGCTGACCAACGACTTCAAAGGGTTGGTGGCCGACGATGGACTCGCACCATTCTCGCTGGTCTGCAAAGCGGTCGCCGCCAACGGAAAACCCACCGTCAAACTGAGCGACAACCCCAACAAGGCCATGGGCCCAGAGGAAGAGATCGCAAGGTACAAACGGGTGTTCGGGGTAGGCGAGCAGGTGGAGATGGAGGTACTGGTATGAGAAAAAACCACGAAAAAATATGGCTTGTCATAGTTTTCGCTTTGGTAGCATTCCTTGTTGCGGCAGTCAGCCTTTATGTCGCCGTGGACTTGAACAGAACGCTGGCGACAAGCCAGATCATTCCTGAAGACAAGCTGGCTCTAATGAGCATTAAGCAGGAGATAACTGATCGCTTCATCGGCATTTTCCTAACAGTTATTACGGTTCTAGGCGCAATCGCCGCAGTACTTGGGGTTGGTCTTTACACTGTGTTACAGAAAAAAATTGAAGCTGATCTTGAGGCAGTTATCAGGCATAAGGTTGGAATTGCACAGGCATGGTCAATTTGTGCGACCTACAATGAGGCCGCATTTTTTCAGTGGCGATCATATGAAAAAACTCTTCAAGTTGTTCTCACGTCTGTCGCCAACGGTGACGCAACGTTGGTAAGCCAAGACGATATAAATGAAGCCCTAAATTCGTTCTCCACTGCTAGGGACATGATCAAGAGCGGTCGAGATACCATTAGCGAACTGAGCGAGGATGCCTTCAAAGAGTACGTATCAGAAAAGAGTAGGCTCAAGGCCTACGTCAATCTATTGAACGGCGGACTTTACGCATCGACTGCCCAATCGATTTTAACGATGAAAGCTCCTTCTGCGGAACATTTGGAGGAACTTGATGGAGATGCTAGAGACTTGAAAGAGTTCGCTCTGAGCCGCCTGATATCTGATGACAACTACCGTTGGTGGGAGTCAGTAGAAACGATTGGTTTCTTTAATTATCACATAGGCAGGCTTACCTCAGACAGCGCAAGATCTGACGCAGGCTCACGACTTCTAAACGCTCTGCAGAACAGAGATCAGTTTAGAAGCTATCTAAGTGAGGTGCCGCCTGAAGTAAGTTCGCAGGTTGAGCGAGAGTACTCAAACAGAGGCTTCAGTCTGTGACAGTCTCTGCCAGCAGTTGCTGTGTAAGAACTAGGTACCTGTTCCAGGCTTGACGCCAATCAGTGTGAACCGAATGTTGTTCATGTTTTGCCTCTTTGAGTTTGGCATGCGAACCATTTCGATTATGTTCGCAAACCTTTTCTTATCATGAAAGTAAAGCTTCAGGAAGGCAGATTCAAGGCCCTCCATTGCTTTAGCCTATCCTGAATTAATATTCCGATAAGGCGGTATGCTACGCAATAAATATACAATTAAAACAACCTACTTTGCAGGTTTGTCTTGCTATTGGCCAAAAACTGCGCATTAATCACATCTTGGCCTACAACATAGCGGAATATGGAAACCCAAACGTCCAAACTGACAAGCATTCTTCAGGTAGGCGCTGTACGTTTGCACCGCTATGTTGTAGGCCAAGATGTGATTAATGCGCAGTTTTTG
>JBCBGX010000075.1:0-10485 GCA_038526325.1 Pseudomonadota bacterium
CGCGCATCTTGATGGTCTAGTCACTGGACCGGAGCCGCAAACCCAATGATCAGCCGTCGCCATATGCTTGTTTCCGCTGCTGTCTTGCCATGTCTTGCACTGCCGGCTTTGTCCGCCCCGCCCGCGGTGTTTGTTCGCAACGGTTATGCCATCCACGGGGTGGATCCTGTGGCATATTTTCGCAAGGACCACCCAGTGCAAGGCAACGACGCATATCGGCTGATCTGGCGCAACGCAATCTGGCGATTTGAAAACGCGGCAAACCTGACCGCATTCGAAAGCGCTCCGCTGTCTTTTGCGCCGCGGTATGGGGGCTATTGCGCAATGTCGTTGACCCAAGGGCAATGGTCCAACAGTGATCCAGAGGCGTGGGCGATCCATAGCGACCGGCTTTACCTGACCCATTCCATTGCAGCGCGGGACCGGTGGCTCGAAAACCCTGATCATTTCGCGGCACAAGCCGATTTCCATTGGCACGCAGCCCATGGGTGAGGCTTTAACGGTTTCTTCACATTTCGCTGATCACCTCTTTTGTGGGTGTCGGACCCATCTTAGCTAAAGATCAGAGACGCGTTATTGGAACAGATGCGCCTCAATTTACTGTCCCTCGTTCCATACCTTGCGCCCGGGTTTCACCGGGCGCTTTTTTATGGGGACGTCCGCTGCTAGAAAGGCCTATGAGCTATTCAGATGACTTTCTACGCGTCGTGCTGGAACGGACAAAAACCATCGCTGTGGTGGGTATTTCAGCCAATCCGGTGCGCCCTAGCTACTATGTCGCGCGCTATTTGGGGCTAAAGGGGTACCGTGTTATCCCTGTCAATCCCGGTCTTGCCGGACAAGAGTTGTTGGGAGAGCGGGTGTACTCTGATGTTGCTGAGATCCCTGATGATGTAGACATGGTCGACATCTTTCGGCGGTCGGAGGCTGTACCGCCGATTGTGGACGCATCCCTGCAGCGCTGGCCGGATTTGCAAACGATCTGGATGCAGATCGGTGTCGAACATTCGGGCGCGGCGGCCCAGGCTGAGGCGCGCGGCGTTGACGTGATCCAGAACCGCTGCCCCAAAATAGAGTATCAGCGACTGTTCAACGAACTCCGCATGGGCGGATTTGTCACCGGACACGTGTCGTCAAAGCTGTAGGCTTGTTATCGTGCAGCCTTTTCAGCGATCCCCGAAATGCCTTGCCTTTTGGCCAGTTCATCCCGGACATCGCTGAGCGTGACACCGCAGGCCGTCAGCATGACAAGTAGATGATAAATCACATCTGCTGCCTCGGATGTCAGTCGTGCCTGATCGCCTCTAACAGCTTCTATAATGGCTTCAACAGCCTCTTCGCCGAACTTTTCGGCACATTTTTCAGGGCCTTGCGACAGCAATTTCGCAGTCCAACTGCTGTCTGGATCGGCATATTTACGTGACGCGATCAACGCGGCCAGATCATCAAGTGTCATCTATAGCCTCACCGGAATGCCAGCGGCAGCCATATGCGATTTGGCCTCGCCAATCGTGTAGGTGCCGAAGTGAAAGATAGACGCCGCCAGAACCGCCGAGGCGCCCCCTTCGGTCACGCCTTCCACGAGGTGGTCCAGCGTGCCAACTCCACCAGACGCAATGACCGGTACGTCAACAGCCTCCGATATGGCGCGTGTTAACGGCAGATTGAACCCCGCTTTCGTCCCATCGCGATCCATCGACGTCAGTAAAATTTCACCTGCACCCTTTGTGACGACAGTCTGTGCAAATTCTACGGCATCAATCCCTGTTGCGCGTCGCCCACCATGGGTGAAGATCTCCCACTTACCCGGCGCCACCGTTTTCGCATCAATCGCGACAACAATGCATTGCGACCCAAATCTCATCGCTGCTTCTGACACCACATTGGGGTCGGCGACGGCGGCAGAATTGAAACTTACCTTATCGGCGCCCGCCAAAAGCAGATTGCGCACGTCATGATGCGTTCGCACCCCGCCGCCAATGGTCAGCGGCATGAAACATTGCTCTGCCGTGCGGGTGGCAAGGTCAAACATCGTGCCCCGGTTTTCTTCAGTCGCCATAATGTCGAGAAAACACAGCTCATCCGCACCGGCTGCATTATAGGCGATGGCTGCATCCACCGGATCGCCGGCATCCACCAGATCTACGAAGTTAACGCCTTTGACCACGCGACCTTCGGCAACGTCCAAACAGGGTATGATCCGTGTCTTCAACATGACGTGATCCTTAGGCCGAATGGGAAGCAATGGAAAGAGCGGGGTGATATGAGGGTCACACAGGAACTGGGAGCATACCATGAAAGCACTACTCACATCGGCCCTCATCGGGCTGACGGGAACAGCGGCATTAGCGGACCTTGTCTCAAAACCATCCGGAAAATCTGTGGTCGAGACGATGGACGCGTTGGAAGCCGCCGTAAGCGGCGCAGGCGCCACAGTCTTTGCGCGCGTGGATCACGGCGCCGGTGCTGCGTCCGTAGATCTGGAGATGCCAGAGGCGCAATTGCTGATCTTTGGCAATCCGCGTTTGGGCACACCGATCATGAACATGGATATCAAGGCCGGACTGCAATTGCCGCTGCGCGTCCTTGTGCATGAAACAGCCGATGGAACGGTTGCCGTCAGCTATGAAACGGCTGACACACTGCTGGATGGGCTGGGTGTCGATTTGGGGGCAGAAGTGATTGGCCGCATGAATGGCGCGCTGAACATGCTGACCGATAAAGCTATCGCGGAGTAGCGCGCGCCACCCGCGCCACCGCGTTGCGCGTAATCGCAATATGAAATGGCATAATGGCGGCCAGGTAAATCCGGCCGCCGATATTATGGGGTGATACCCAAGTGGCCAGGCTGACTTGGCCATTCTGGGACATCACCGAGACGCGAAAATTCAGATGCTTGTCGTCGAAACCTGCGATGATCTCGGTCTCCGTTTCGCTTTCCACTGGGAAGATCCCCAGCTTGTCTGCCGTATCCGGACCGTCGTTATCGAGCCCAAACGGAGCCGTAACAAGCCGGCGGATCTGCAGCAGCGTATGGGCCCAGCCGGGAAAATCCGTGATGATTTCTGCGGCGGGGCGAACGGGCATTTGCGACGGCACAGCATAGCAATCCAGAAAATCACCCGTGACACGCCAGTCATGCAAGGCGCTGTCTTGCGGTAATGCGATGATGCGCACAACGCTCATGTTGCGTCCCGCAGTGCAACTAAAGCTGCGGCCAAATCAATCGCTCCGTCATAAAGCGCGCGGCCCGAGATTGCCCCGGCAATGACGCCGGTGGCTTTCAGCGCTTCAAGATCACCCATCGATGAGACCCCGCCAGAGGCAATGACCGGGATGTCGACCGCGCGGGCCAAAGCCGCGGTCGCGTTAATATTGGGTCCTTTCATCGCGCCGTCGCGCAGGATGTCGGTGTAGATGATCGCGGCAATCCCAGCATCCTCAAATGATTTGGCCAGATCAGTTACCATCATGTTCGTCTCTTCGGCCCAGCCGCGTGTGGCGACCTTGCCGTTTCGGGCGTCAAGACCCACTGCAACTTGACCCGGAAAGGTGCGCGCCGCCTCGCGCACAAGATCGGGATTTTCGACTGCCACAGTGCCCAAGATCACGCGGGCCAACCCCTTGTCCAGCCAGCGTTCAATTGTGCCCATATCGCGGATGCCACCACCAAGCTGCGCAGGCACGGGGCAGGCGGCCAGTATCGCTTCTACCGGGGCGGCGTTAACAGGTTCACCCGCAAAGGCTCCGTTCAGATCGACAAGATGCAGCCACTCGCAACCTGCTGCGACAAAGGCTTTGGCTTGTGCTGCGGGATCATCATTGAAAACCGTCGTTTGATCCATGTCTCCGTGGACAAGGCGGACAGCGTTCCCATCTTTAAGATCAATTGCAGGATAAAGGATCATTGGTCGCCTTTCCGGTTCTTTGTGCCGTCTTTAGCCACGTCCGCTACCCAATTGCAACGCAGCGTCAAATAACAGCAGGGTTGATTGCCGGCGTCACAAACGCGCATGCTCTTTCCAATATTGGGAGGAACTGAAAATGAAAACGATCACCTTGGCTGTCGTCGCTGCAGTCGCGCTGGCAACATCTGCTTTTGCCGATCCTCTGGAAGGGCGCTGGCAAACCGCGCGCGATGACAATGGCAATTCAGGCATCATTCAAGTGGCCCCTTGTGGCGCGGCCTTATGCGGTAGGCTGGTGCAGTCCTTTGACGCCAGCGGCAACCCGGTCCCGTCGGATTTTGATGGGAGCCTGATTATTTCTGAGACAGTTGCTCAAGGTGGCGGGGAATACCGGGGAAAAGTCTACTCTCCAGACCGCGACAAAACCTATAACTCACGCCTGCAGCTGAATGGGAATTCGCTCGCCGTGTCGGGCTGCGTACTGGGCATCTGCCGCAATGGTGGAACATGGACCCGCGTTAACTAGAAGACGCCAGCATCATATTGACGATACAAACCGTCCCATCATCGGGGCGGTTTTTTTGTGCAAAAGAAAACGTCTTGTCATAGCTGTGGCGCGAAATCTTCGAATGTCGGGAATAATCTGCAAGTCTCAGCCGTATCGCTCATTAGAAACAGAGTGGCAGCTAATGTGGTTTGTGCGTCCAACTGCATTTTGACCACATCTTCGAGGATTGACTGAGATTTATGAACGAACCATTCACCCCCGACGGTCCCGTTGCGCCCGCCCGCGCGCATCGCATTCTCTTTCGAACGGGCGCCTTTTTTGCGGGTTGGGTTGCCTTTTTTTGTTACATTGAGGGGTTTTTGGAACGAAATCCGGGCTTGCCGTTTCAAGCGCCCCCTTTGCATGTTCGAACCATTGCAAGCCTTTACATGGGTGGGTTGGTCATGATGGCACTGGCCGCGCGTGCACAAACCTTGTCCGCCACAAGGATCCCAACAGTTGTTGCGGGGCTTTATACCGGACTCTTGTTGCTGGTCTCTCTCTTGCATTTGGATATGGTTGAGCTTGTCTTACCAGAGGGGGAACCGCCTTTGTGGGGTCTTGATTGGCTGCCAATGGTGTCCTGGTTCTGGTTCGCCTTGTACGCCCTCTGTCCTGTCGTCGTCTTTCGTTTGTTGCAGACTTACTGGTCAGCGTCGGTTGCGCTGGTCAAAGATCCGCTTCCTTGGGCCTTGCGGATTGCGTTAGGGCTTCTGGCCTTCACCGGAGGCAGCTTTGCCTTGATACTGCTTCTTGCACCTGAACTGGGCGTCGGCCTTTGGCCCTGGAACGTGACGCCGTTCCTATTGCAAATCTATGCCGGTCCGTTTTTAGCGTTTGCTGTGGCTGGCGGCATGATGGCTGCCGCCAAAGACATGGAAGACACGCGCATTCCGGCAGCGGGATTGGCAACATTCGCATTTTTCGCGATTGGGGCAAGCATTCTTTACCTGCATGTCCTGCAACCATTTGGCCCTGCAGCCCTTGGTTGGCTGGGGTTTCTACTGGTGCTGTTGCTGGTGTCTATCGCGGCATATCGGCAGTCGACACGATCAAAAGAGGGGCAGGGATGATGTCAGAGGGGTCCAGAGTATTACCGGCACTTCGCCTATGGTTCGCTGTGGAAGTTGTGTTTGCATCCTTTGGTCTGATTTCGGTTGGATTGGATCCAGCCAATTCGGCTGAAAACTTTGCCTGGAGCGTGCAGCCTCCGGTCACAGCATCGATTATTGGCGGGTTTTACTTTGCGATTGCACCTATCTTGATCTTGGGGATCTTCGCCAAGACGTGGGAAAGCCTGCGGGTTGTCGTGATCCCCGCACTGGTCTTTACGGCGATGCTCTTGATTGCAACCTGGCTGCATTGGGCGAACTTTTCGCATGGCACGCCAGCCTTTTGGCTATGGTATGTCAGCTACCTGACACCGCCCTTTGCTTTTGCGGGTCTCTATTTCCTTCAGATGCGCCGCCAGGTCCCGGTTGCGACGCATGACCCGATGAGTTTCGGGTTTCGAGCCGCGCTAATTGTTCTAGGCCTGATCATCACGGCAGAGGGTCTATATACGTTCGTTTATCCCGCTCACTTCATGGATCCCCAAGCCTTTGTTATCACACCGCTGACAGCGCGCACGCTGGCGGGATGGATCACGTGTGTCGGGCTGATGTTGCTATTTGCGGCCGCAGAAGGCGCATTTGAGCGCACCCGTATTGCCGCCCCGTTCCTGGTCCTGCCCCAGCCTTGTATTTGGTGGCAATTGGCGCGCTTTCCGGACGAAGTTGATTGGACCCACCCCCGCTTGCTGATCATGGCAGCTGTCTTGCTGATCTGCAGCCTTGTCGGTTTGCGCATGATCCGCGGTTTGCGTCTGCGGAATTAACCTGACCGCAGGCCGGTTTCCACCAACATGCCCCGGCGCTTGGCTTCATAGTAGTAGCCACGCGCATACCAGCTTACCGCGGTCGCCTCGTCCCCGTCGGACACCAGCCAGGCTCCACGCAGATATCGGCCTGCGTATTTCAGGTTGGTTTCTGCATCCAGCAGACCCTCTGGTGACCCGCGGTAACCCATCGTGCGGGCTGTTTCAGGCAAAATTTGCATCAGTCCGTAATAGGGGCCATTGCGGGCCCCAGGTCGATGTGTGCTTTCCCGGATAATCACTCGGTGCAGTAAAGTAACCGGGATCTCATGGATATCAGCATATTTGTTGATCAACCGCCGAAGCTCGGGGGTCTCGTTGGGATAAAGCGGGATGTCTGTGTTGGCGCGTGTTGACGTGTCTTCACGACGCCCACAAGCGGCCATGGCGAAAAGTGCGCCGATGACAAAACGACGATGATACACCGAAACTGCTCCATATTTTGTTTTTTGGGTACTATCGGGAATTTAGGGGAAAAGTCACGCCCAGAGGTCCGATCTGAGTGGAGTAAATTTTCTATGCACTTGCATTGAAATTGTTTCTATGCGACTGTATATAAATGCCACGCCCAAAATCATATGACCGACAAGACGCCATCAAAAAGGCATGCATGGCCTTTTGGCAGCACGGGTACCAAGCGCTGGGCGTTCGTGAGTTGGAAAAGCTGACGGGTCTGAACCAGTTTGCGATCAGATCAGAGTTTGGTGGCAAAGAGGGGCTGTATCTGGAAGCGCTGCAATTCTATTCCGATGCCGCAATTGACCAGGCGATGGCCCCGATGAAGACTGGCGGCATCCCTTCGATCATTGCTTTCTTTGAAGGGTTGGTTGCCAAGGGGTCGCCGACATCGAGCGATTTTGGCTGTCTCATTGTCAACACCGGCATTGAAAATACACGTGTACAAAGCGACCGGTTGGCCAAGGCGGCAGAGGCTTATTGGTCTGCCCTAGAAGGTCATTTTCGCGAAGCACTAAGGAATTCACCACTGCCTAAGCACAGCGCAGACCCGGGCGAATATGCCAAGGCGCTGGTCTCGGCGGTGATGGGCATCCACGCGCAAAACCGAACGCTGGCATCGCACAAGGCAGGGCGCCCGCTGGTCGATCTGATCTGCAAACAGCTTGCCGCATTGGAGACATCATGAGCGATCTCTTTCGGCCAATTGACGGTCTACATGGCGTCTATGCTGCCCAATGGGGCAAGTTGCATTGTGTGGTGTTGCACCTGAACGACACTGACATCTGCCTTTACAGCCCGATCGCTGGGATGGGGCAGGCGGCGCGGGAAGCACTGGACCAGATCGGGACTTGCGTGGCGTTGATTGCGCCGAACCATTATCACAACAAAGGCCTGACTGAACATGTCGAACTATTTCCCAAGGCCCGGTTGATCGCCTCTGCAGCCGCAGCCCCACGCCTGAAGAAAATCACAGGGCTCGATTTTGAGGATATGAGCGCGCTGCAACGCATGTTGCCAGGGAATGTGCAGACACTGGAACCTGCCGGGCTAAAGACGGGCGAGTTCTGGCTGAGTGTGACAAAAGGGGCCGAAACGGCCTGGATCGTGACGGACGCATTTTCATCGGCCCATCACCCTGCAGGAACTGATGCAAAAGAGCCGACGCTTCTGGGCACGTTTCCAAAATACGGGATCAAGGAGAGCGCCGTTTTCAAGGCTTGGGTTGCACAGCAGCTTGCCCGGCAAGCGCCGACCCTTTTGCTGCCGTGCCATGGTTCACCCGTCAAAAGCCCAAATCTTGCCGTTTCCATGATGCGGTTGCTGGACAGGATCCCCTAGCGCTACGGTGTCCAGCGCAGGAAGTTCCCGATCATTCGCAATCCCGCTTCCTGGCTTTTTTCGGGGTGAAACTGTGTGCCAATCATCGTGTCGCGTCCGATGATCGCCGTGACAGCGCCGCCGTAGTCAACATGCGCCAATCGTTCGGCGGGGTTGCTCACGTCCATTGCGTAGGAATGCACGAAATAGGCATGTTCGCCTGTCCCGATCCCCTCAAGCACCGGATGGGCATTGTCAACGACAAGGTTGTTCCACCCCATATGTGGCACTTTCAGTCCTGCATTTGCGGGCGCGATCCGCCGGATATCACCTGCAATCCACCCGAAGCCTGGTGTTTCTTCATATTCATGGCCTGTTGTGGCCATCATCTGCATACCGACACAAATGCCAAAGAACGGTCGTGCCTTGATCGTCACGGCCTCAGCAATGGCCTCGGCCAAACCGGTGCGTGCAGAAAGCTCTGCCCGGCAATGGGGAAAGGCGCCATCACCCGGCAAGACGATCCGTTCGGCTTTGGCCACGACGTCCGGGTCGGACGTTACGACAATTGACCCTGATCCCACGTCAGCGGCCATGCGCTCAAACGCCTTTTGCGCCGAATGCAGATTGCCGCTGTCATAATCAACAAGGGCCGTGGTCATAACTGGCCTTTGGTTGACGGGATTGCGTCTGATTTGCGCGGATCCGTCTCAACCGCTTCGCGCAAGGCGCGTGCGACTGATTTGAACGCGGCTTCGGCAATATGATGGGCATTGAACCCATGTAATGTGTCGATATGCAGCGTGATACCGCCATGAGTGCTGAGCGCCTGAAAGAACTCTCGGACCAGTTCGGTATCGAATGTGCCGATCTTGCCAAAAGGCATATCCAGATTGCAGATCAGATAAGGGCGCCCAGAAAGATCAAGCGCGCAGCGCACTTGGGCATCGTCCATCGCCAGATGGCATGATCCATAGCGGCGGATGCCCTTTTTGTCGCCCAACGCTTGCGTCAGCGCCTGACCCAAGGCAATCCCAACATCCTCGACGGTGTGGTGATCGTCGATATGCAGATCGCCGTTGGCCCGGATCTTCATGTCGATTAGCGCATGGCGCGATAGCTGATCCAGCATGTGATCAAAAAAGCCGACACCAGTTTGGTTATTGTAAACCCCCGTCCCATCCAAGTTGACGGTTACCGAGATATCGGTCTCTGCCGTTTTGCGTGTGATCGTTGCTGAGCGCATATTCCAGATCCTTTGTTACACGCGCTTCTATAGGGTGATCTGCTGCAGGGGCCAAGTCTGCCAAAAACTCTATCAGGTTTTCAGCAAGTTTTAAGTTTTGGCTGCGTATCGTGATCTCAACCGCTGCCATTTATCAGGAGAATCCGATGCGCGCTTTGATACTACGTCATGACCCCAATGCAGCTATTGCCAGTTCCCGGGCCTTAATTGACAAGGGGTTTCAAATCCTTTGCGTTGATACGCGTGCTGCCGCCGAAATGTTGGTACGGTCAAACACGATTGACCTTTTGCTTTTGGATGAACAGGTGCAGGGCGAACTAACCCATCCCGTGGTTCTGTCCGGAGAGCGCAACAACCCTTATATCAGCGCAATTCTGATGACCGACAGAACACGAGAGGAAACCGATGATCTTTATGACCTTATTCCCAGCCTTTATGCGCTTGCCGGGCTAAAAACAGAGGCGTCGATCATTGGTCAACTGGCCCTCACGTCAGTCACCCATTCAACCGACACGCTTGCGCGGATCGCCGAAAACGCCGCCGCTGATAAGGCGGAAGCAGAAGCACCTGATGTCTTCGCCAAGCCTCAACACGATGAAACACCATTGGTCTTAACAGAACAGATCCCAAGTGTTGAACAAACCGTGCGCGTCGCAGACCAGGTCGATCCATTCCAAATGCCCGCTGAGCCCAAGACCGTGCCAGCGGAACCCGAAACTGTGGTATTGCAAGATGTCGCAAGCGCAATTTCGCCAGAGCCAATGGTGCCTATGCCGCCGCAGCAAGGCGTTCGGGTGCCGTCACTTGCCGCGCGTATGCGCGTGGGTGCCACGTTAGCCGCTCTTGAGGCGGACGAAAAAGCAAAATCACCCTTTGCTCGAAAGGAATCAGCTACACCATATTTTGCCGAGAAGCGGCAAGTCCCGCCGCAACCTGCTGCTTAATCAACATATCCGGGTGGTCGTGCCCGTGTGCGCTTAACTGCTGGTTTGCGAAAGAGCCATCAGATACCGTCGGTGGTCCTAGCGGGGCGGGTATTGGAAACAATGCCCGCCCTGGAGCCTATCCGTAAGCTGCATGGGCTCAGTTAAGA
>JBCBGX010000076.1:0-10438 GCA_038526325.1 Pseudomonadota bacterium
AGTTGAGCCAGACCAAAACTTTCTGCCCGCTCAATCATCATGATAGACGCGTTGGGGACATTCACCCCCACTTCGATCACCGTCGTGGCAACCAACACCCTGGTCTTGCCTGACACAAAGCGGGCCATCGCCGCATCTTTTTCCACGGGCGGCATCTGGCCATGGACAAGCCCAACGACCCCTTCACCCAAGGCGGCGCGCAAGTATTTGAACCGTTCTTCGGCCGCGGTCATATCGACCACTTCGCTTTCCTCCACAAGCGGGCAAACCCAATAAGCCTGGCGACCGTCAGCTACTGCCTTTCGCAGTCGGTCCACCACCTCTTCCATTCGTTCGGTCGAAATCAGCGCGGTCTGTACCGGGGTCCGACCGGGCGGCTTTTCATCCAAGACCGACACATCCATATCGCCATATTGTGCCAAAGCCAGCGATCTGGGGATTGGCGTCGCGGTCATCACCAAGACATCCGTCGCCACGCCTTTTGCGCCCAATTCCATCCGTTGCGCGACGCCAAAACGGTGCTGTTCATCAATGACGGCCAACCGCAAATCCTGAAACACGACGTCTTTTTGAAACACCGCATGTGTGCCCACGAGGATGTGAATGCGCCCATCGGCCAATGCCGCCAGCTTTGCGGTACGCTCACCACCTTTGTCCCGTCCGGTCAAAATTTCCAGAACAACACCTGCTGCCTCGGCCAAAGGACGTAATCCTTCAAGGTGCTGTCGGGCCAGGATTTCCGTTGGGGCCATCATAACGCCCTGCCCGCCGGCTTCGACGACATGCAGCAGTGCCAATAATGCGACAAGTGTTTTGCCCGATCCGACATCCCCCTGCAGAAGGCGGTTCATACGAAACTCTGACGCCAAATCCGCAGCGATTTCCGCGACAGCCCGTGTTTGCGCGCCTGTTGGACGATAGGGCAATCCCGCTAGCACTTTGTCATGCAACGCGCCCGTCCCGGTTGAAGCGCGCCCCTTTGCGCGTCTTGACACGGCACGCGCCAGGGCCAGCGTCAATTGGTGGGCCATCAGTTCATCATAGGCCAAGCGCTGACGCGCTGGATGTTCGGTTTGCAGATCTAACGCATCGGTCGGATTGTGCGCTTTGGAGAAAGCCGCTTTCCATGATGGCCAGCCTTCCCGCGCTTTCAACGCCGGGTCAATCCATTCAGCAAGATCAGGCGCTGTCCCAAGCACGGATCGGGCCGCCTTCCACATCAATTTTTGTGAGATACCCGCGGTAAGCGGGTAGACAGGCTCAAACGGCGGTATTTGATCGGCATCATCCGGCGTCACCACGTGATCTGGATGGACGATTTGCGCGACCCCATCAAAAATCTCTACTTTTCCGGACACAATGCGCTTTTGCCCGGTTGGTAATAGCCGCTGCAGATAATCCCCGCGCGCATGAAAGAAAACCAGTTGGAACGATGTCTGAGCATCTGCGACCTCTACCCGATAAGGACGCCCGCGCGACCGCGGCGGATAATGCTGCCCAATGGTGATTTCGACCGTGATCATAGCTGGGGCAGTCACATCACGTATGCTGGGTTTGCGCGACCGATCCACACCGGAATGTGGTAGCGTCATCAGCATATCACGCGGTTTTTCGATCCTAATTGTCGTAAGCGTCTGGGCCGTTTTGGGGCCAATCCCGTCTAAAGCTGTCAACGCACCAAAAAGCGGAAACAGAACCTCTGGTCGCCCGGTCATGGGTGGTCGATCAGCGCAAGCCAGGCATCTTCGTCCATTGTGTCAACACCAAGATCTGCGGCTTTCTTGGCCTTGGACCCCGCACCCGGCCCGGCCACCAGGATATCGGTTTTTGCACTGACTGAGCCTGACACCTTGGCACCCAATGCTTCGGCGCGCGCCTTCGCTTCTGCCCTTGTCATCCGCTCCAGCGTGCCGGTGAAGACGATTATTTTTCCCGCCACAGGACTGTCGCTGGCCACGGCAGCGGCATCTTCCACGTCCAATGCTGCGACCAACCTGTCGATCGATGCCCGCTCTGCCTCTTGCTGGAATGTTGTCACCAACGAGGAGGCCATCACTGCACCCACACCATCGATACTGATCAGGTCATCCCACTCTGGCCCTTTGCCGATTGTGGCGTTCGTCATTGCGGCCTCAAACGCGGCCCAAGAAATGTAGTGGCTCGCCAGAAGTGCAGCAGAGCTTTCACCCACGTGCCGAATACCTAGTGAGAATATCAGCCGTGCAAGTGGAATTTTGCGTTTCTCTTCAATGGCATCAAACAGGTTGTTGGCGCTTTTTTCACCCCACCCGTCGCGATTTTTCAGCTGTTGAATGCCCGCACCAAATCGGTCGCGAAGTGTGAAAATATCTGCCGGCGTTGAGATCCACTCATCGGCATAGAATTGCTCCACTTGTTTTGCGCCAAGCCCTTCTATGTCAAAAGCAGATCGCGATACAAAATGCTTCAGTTTTTCAACGGCTTGCGCGGGGCAGATCATACCGCCCGTACAGCGCCGCACTGCATCGCCCTCCTCACGGATCGCTTCTGATCCGCATTCCGGGCAAGTTTTTGGAAATTCGTAAGGCATCGCATTATTCGGTCTGCGGGCAAGATCCACATCCTTGATCTTGGGGATCACGTCACCTGCGCGATAAACCTGTACCCAGTCCCCGACGCGCAGATCGCGCCCATCTCGGATTGGGGCGCCATCGCCGCCGATACCTTCGATGTAGTCCTCGTTGTGCAAGGTCGCATTGGATACCACCACCCCGCCCACAGTCACCGGCTTTAGCCGTGCCACGGGCGACAAGGCACCGGTTCGCCCGACCTGAATGTCGATGGCGTCTAATGTGGTCCAGGCGAGTTCGGCGGGGAATTTATGCGCGATGGCCCAACGGGGCGTGGTTGAGCGAAACCCAAGCCGCGCCTGAAGGCCAAGGTCATCAACCTTGTAGACAACCCCATCAATATCATAGCCCAATGTTGCCCTACGTTCTTCGATCAGGCGATACTGCGCGATCATCGCATCCGTATCAGCACAGGTGGTCGTCAAATCGTTGATACTGAACCCAAATGTCGAGAGGCGCGCAATCGCGTCCGATTGCGTTTTGGCCAATGGTTCTGACACCGCCCCCCACGCATATGCGAAGAACCGCAGCGGTCGTGCCTTTGTGATGCTAGCATCAAGTTGTCGTAAAGATCCGGCCGCTGCATTGCGTGGATTTGCAAAGGTTTTGCCGCCTGCATCTGCCTGCCGTTCGTTCAACGTCGCAAAATCCGCGTGGCTCATATAGACTTCGCCGCGTACTTCAAGCAGATCTGGCGCCCTGTCTATTTTATGCGGAATGTCATCAATCGTGCGCGCGTTGGCGGTCACATTTTCGCCGGTTGTGCCATCGCCACGGGTTGCAGCCTGAACCAGCACGCCCTTTTCGTAGCGCAGCGATAACGATAACCCATCAATCTTCGGCTCCGCCGTATAAGTCAGCGGGGTGTCGGGCTCCAAGCCAAGGTACTTCCGGATACTGGTATCAAAGGACACCACATCATCAGTATCGAATGCGTTGCCCAAAGACAGCATGCGGACAGCGTGCTGAACCTTGCCGAACCCATCCGCAATCGCGCCGCCAATCTGCTCACTTGGGCTGTCGGCACGCTTCAACCCTGGAAAGGCATTCTCGATTGCGAGGTTTCGACGCTTCAAAGTGTCATACTCGGCATCGCTTATCTCAGGCGCGTCGTCCCGATGATAAGCAGTATTCGCGGCAATCAATCTTTCTGCCAGCCAGGCCAATTCAGTCTTGGCCTGATCTTCCGTCAAACTCTCCGGTGCGATTACACCTGTTTTGGGATGAAGAATAATATTGCCGTGGTGTTGCACGCCGGTCCCCGCAAACCCTCATTGGTAAGCCCAGCCAGGGCTGTCCCAATTCTTATGCGGGTGACCTGATATCGTCCAGTGGCCGGCCCGGGTTTTATCCCCGGCGTGCAAATCAAATGTATTGCGATACGGCCCGCCAGGCGCCAACAGCGAGCATTTCCTCGGCCAGTGCAGGATCAGGGTCGCGGAGAACGTAACCACGGCCCCAAACAGTCTCAATATAGTTTTCACCTGCTGTCGCTTCGCTCAGTTTTTTGCGCAGCTTGCAGATAAACACGTCGATGATTTTCAGTTCCGGTTCATCCATGCCACCGTAAAGATGGTTTAGAAACATTTCTTTGGTCAGGGTCGTCCCCTTACGCAGGCTGAGAAGTTCCAACATCTGGTACTCTTTACCTGTGAGGTGAACGGTGCTGCCTTCGACCTCGACCGTTTTGGCATCGAGGTTGACGGCAATTTGCCCCGTCTTGATGATCGATTGGGCATGCCCTTTCGACCGCCGGATGATTGCATGGATACGCGCCACGAGTTCTTCGCGGTGGAAGGGTTTTGTCAGATAGTCATCTGCCCCAAAACCAAAGCCTTTTAGCTTGCTTTCTGTCCCATCGTCCCCTGAGAGGATCAATATAGGCGTATCAATACGGCTGAGACGAAGTTGCCGTAAAACTTCATGACCATTCATGTCAGGCAAGTTCAAGTCCAACAGGATGAGATCATAGTCATATAGCTTTGCTAGATCGATGCCCTCTTCGCCAAGATCAGTCGCATAGACGTTTAGATTGGCATGGGTCAGCATCAATTCGATGCTTTTGGACGTCGTTGGGTCATCTTCGACTAGCAAAACACGCATTCGAGGTCTCCGCTCTCTCATTCCTGCCATTAACCTAGACGTCTAAAGGTTAACCAGCGGTTACTACTCCCCGCCATAATTGCATTTCCACCTAGGGTTGTCGATAACGTTGTAATGCCGTTGTCTTCAGCGCAGCTTCTCCGAACTGAGTAACCGCAGTTTCCCATTCTGCAAATTCCTCTTCAGACAATTTGTAGCGTTCTAAGGCTTCTTTGCGTTGAATTAGCCCGGATTCTTCAGCGCGCACAACAGCCGCTTTGCGTGACGCAACCCATCTTCTTGTCTTCTCACTTGGCAGGTCAGCACGTGTCATTATGCTGCCATCTGGCAGCGACACAGACCGCGGCCCCTCAACTTTACGTAGATACATGATGCACCCCTTTCCAATTCCACCGATCCATTCAATGGGGTTGAGGGCTTAAGGAGTGGTATAAAACAGACTTGAGAGTACGTTGCATTTTCATATATTTCACATCGAACCCGATGTTTCTGGAAAATCCATGTCTCTTGATTCGCCGCTGAACTCACTCGGCTTTGCCAAGCCGCCTGCGCAAACCCGCGTCGTCGTCGCAATGTCAGGCGGCGTGGATAGTTCTGTCGTGGCAGCAAAGCTGGCAGAGGAAGGCTATGACGTCGTTGGGGTCACTCTACAGCTTTATGACCATGGGGCCGCTTTGGCGAAAAAAGGCGCTTGCTGCGCCGGACGCGATATTCACGATGCGCGCCGTGTCGCAGAAGACTTGGGATTTCCCCATTATGTCCTGGATTATGAAAATACATTCCGCGAGGCTGTCATGGACGAATTCGCCGACAGCTATCTGGGCGGGGCGACCCCTGTGCCCTGTATTCGATGCAATGAGCGTGTGAAGTTCAAAGATCTGTTGGAAACCGCCAAAGATCTAGAGGCCGATTGTATGGCGACCGGGCACTATATCCAACGCAAAATGGGCTCAGCAAAAGCTGAATTGCACACTGCTGCTGACCCGACCAAAGACCAAAGCTATTTTCTGTTTTCGACAACACAGGACCAGCTTGATTACCTTCGGTTCCCTTTAGGTCATCTTGCGTCCAAGGAAGAGACCCGTGCGCTTGCTGCAAAATATGGGTTGAGCGTCGCTGACAAACCCGACAGTCAGGATATCTGCTTCGTTCCCAATGGCGACTATGCCGCTGTTATTGAAAAGCTGAGGCCTGGCGCTGCCGAGCCTGGCGAGATTGTTGATACAGATGGCAACGTGCTGGGCACCCATCGTGGCGTCATTCACTATACAATCGGGCAACGACGCGGCCTGGGAATTGGTGGTCTTGCTGATCCGCTTTACGTGGTAAAGCTGGATGTTGATGCCAAACAGGTGGTTGTGGGGCCAAAAGACATGCTTGCCACCCGCCGGGTCCCGGTGCGCGAGATCAATTGGATCGGTGATGGCATGCTCACAGATCAGGCCGAGCGTCATATTGCTGTACGGGTGCGGTCCACCCGACCGCCGACTGATGCGGTATTGCGACCGATTTCTGAAACAGAAGCGGAAGTCGAATTGATCGCTGCTGAACAGGGGATTTCACCCGGTCAAGCCTGCGTCTTTTACGATCGCGACAGTACCCGCGTTTTGGGTGGCGGCTGGATTTGGCGGGGCGCGTAGAACCCAACTGTCTTCTCGCTTAACGGGAAAACACGTCCCTGCGTCTTTGTCACAGGGATCAGAGGAATGAATTTACAGTTGGAAACCGCAACGTCGCGGGCTCTGACCGGCGCCGCTTAGCCGTGGGATGGTTGACCTTTGCTTGGGTTGGACCTCGCTCTGAGCAGTTCGCATTGCTTATGCATCCGCTTGGGTGCGACAATCGTTGAAAAACAACCACAATCAGAAATTTTTAGCCCATCGGGTACCCGAGTAAATTTGTCAGGTTGACATTCCTTATTTAATTACTCAGGATTGAGGGGGTCTCAAGCCATCCGCGCTAAAGCAAGGGAAGCCAACAAATCCGGCCCGAGTAAGGACCGATCCCTATGCTCCGACGACTTGAACTGCAAATTACTTCGTGCCGAAGCAAAGGCTGCGGACCGCCCGAACGGGCAATGAACCAATTGACGACACAAGAAAGTAGGATGTGATGGGCGTACAAAAGATAATCCAACCCAACACCCAACAACCTCAGCGGCTACCCAGCTTTAATGCGCGTGATTTGGTCGGCGAAGCCGGACAAGCCAGCATTGTGCTGGATGAACAGATCTATAATCTGCGGATCACGCGTGCCGGAAAGCTCATTCTTACCAAATGACCGGGGCTTGCCTGCTCCGCGGCCGTGACAGAACGCTCTTACGAAGATGCCATACTGATCGGCAGCTTCAGGGGCCGTCCGGTTAGGGCGCAATGTTTGGAAAACTGTCCTCGACCGAAGGCGCCGGATTTGAGCGTGCCCCTCATGTTTGGAGTTTGATCATCTAGGGGGTGACAGACGCTGTTTTTCAAAATTTGCCGCAAGGCGCGGCACATTGCGACGCCATTGTTGATACTGTTCCTTGCAGAGAGCACGTTCGCTGTGTCACCAGCGTGGCATGGCTGAGTTAAACAAAATACACGTTGCGTGGGCCGATACAGGGGCACGACAAGATCTTGAATAACGAACTTGGCCTTGCAGACGGTTTGTTGCTGACACAAGATGGGAGCCATGCAGACGGCCCCGCCCCTACTTGTGTTTTCGGATCTGGACGGGACACTACTGGATCACACAACTTACGATTGGACGGCTGCAAAACCAGCACTAACCCGCCTGCAAGTGCTCGGTGCGCCTGTCATTCTTGCGACAAGCAAGACAGCTGCCGAAACCCGTATCTTACAACATGCAATGGGCCTGGACAGTTATCCAGCCATCGTGGAAAACGGCGCGGGACTTATCGACCGGCTGGTCAGCGTCGACCAAACTAACAGCTATCACAAGCTCCGAAAAATCCTGGACACCCTCCCCAACCCGCTCCGCGGTTCGTTTACCGGCTTTGGTGACATGTCGGTCGAAAAAGTGATGCAGATCACCGGCCTTACAGAAAATAAAGCAAAAGCCGCAAAGACACGCGACTTTTCAGAGCCGGGCCTATGGACAGGCACCCCGGCCGCACAGACTGAGTTCATAGAGGTGCTTGAACGCCAAGGTGTAACGGCCCGCCTTGGTGGTCGGTTTTTGACATTGTCCTTTGGAACAACCAAAAAGGATCGCATGGCAACGATCGCAGACCGTTATCCGAGTGCTGTCACGCTCGCTCTTGGCGATGCACCGAATGATATAGAAATGCTGCAAGCGGCAGATTATGGCGTTATTGTCGCCAATTCACATCACGCGCCGCTCCCAACCATGCCGGGGGAAAAGACCGGACACATCACACGCACAACCGCGGACGGTCCGCAAGGGTGGAACAACGCTGTTTGCGCGTTTCTGGATCGTCTGCATCACCTAAAGAAAGGGTCCGACCTTGGTTGACTTTCATCAGAACGGCAATATTGCGACCCTGCATAATCTACGCACGCGCAGCCTTGCGGACATGACCCATGAACTAGAGATTTTTGCCCCCGCCCGCAAAATATCCCTTGTCCTGCCATGCCTTTACTCTGAGCTTGAGACCGAGGCGATGCCGAAGATCTTAAGCGAGCTTGCAAAGGTCAAATATCTGCATCGGATCATCATCGGGCTTGATCGCGCAGACGAGGCGCAGTTCCGCCATGCAAGGCAGTTCTTTGAAGCACTAGATCAAAACCACATCGTCATCTGGAATGACAGCCCGCGGATGAAAGCGCTTGAGGCGCGGTTGAATAAAATCGGCCTTGCCCCGGCAGAGAGCGGTAAAGGCAAGAACGTCTGGACCTCGATGGGCTATCTGATTGGCTGTCAGGACAGCGCGGTTATGGCCATCCACGACTGTGACATCGTCACCTACACGAATGAGATGTTGGCGCGCCTTGTCTATCCGGTCGCCAACCCTGGATTTCCCTACCAGGTGGCCAAGGGGTATTATGCCAGGATTGGGGATGACAAACTGAATGGACGTGTCACGCGCTTGCTTGTCAGCCCGCTTCTGATTGCATTGAAACGTGTGATCGGCGACCGTGATTACATCGACTATCTGCGCAGCTTTCGCTATCCGCTGTCAGGCGAATTTGCCATGCGGACCAATATCTTGCCGGACTTGCGGATCCCATCGGATTGGGGTCTAGAGATCGGTGTGTTGTCAGAGGCGTGGCGCAACCTGGCACCCAAGGCTGTCTGCCAGGTCGAAATTGCCGATAGTTACGACCATAAGCACCAGATCGTCAGCCCCGATGACACCAATGCCGGGCTAAACCGCATGTCGGCCGATATCTGCAAGGCCGTGTTCCGCAAACTCGCTGCGGACGGTACGGTTTTCACGCAAAACACCTTTAGAACGTTGAAAGCCACCTATTACCGCATCGCACTTGATCTTCTGGAGGCCTATTACACAGATGCGAAAATGAATGGCCTGCGCCTGGATCGCCACGCTGAAGAGGCGGCGATAGAGCTGTTTGCGGAAAGCATTATGCGGGCAGGTCAGACATTTCTGGACCGACCGCACGAAACACCATTCATTCCAAGCTGGAACCGTGTCCATGCGGCTGATCCAGATTTTCTGCGGGACATGCATGATGCCGTGGCGGACGATGCGACTGAGTATCAGTGAGCCACATTGCTGATCCACCTGCACTGATATGGGGCCAATGTGATATCTCCACTGCCGATGTGATCACCAGACAAAAGATCAGTCCAGGTAAGATCCTCAATCAAATTCAAGGCTGTATCAGGAACGGTTACCGTTTCAGCGCTGACGTTGTGCAGGGCAAAGATGGATTGGTGGCGATCCAGGCTTTGCCGCCAAAGGCCAAAGACCCTGTCATCTGCCAAAGGCATCGTGAATTGCGTCGCATTGGGATGGAACGCCGCCTGCTGGCGACGGATTTGCAAGCGCGTGCGCATTTGGCCCATCACTTGGGCTTGGATGCTGCCCGGATTGGCCAACCGTGCGCGTAAATCGTTATAATCCCACCGGTGACGATTGATCGCGCGGTTCATTCCGCGCTTTTCGACACTTTCATGATCATTGGGAGTGGCGAGGAGCGAATGGATATAGAATGCGGGAATGCCTTCCAGAGACATCACAATGGTTTGCGAGCATATGAAGCGTGCCAGATGGTACTCGTCCGCACCATCCACGGTCTCGCGCATCGCCTCAAAAAACGTAGTGTTCAATTCATAGGGGGCCTCGCCCCCATCCGGTAAGGCCCGCATCGACACCAGCCCCCCAATCTTGCGCACCCGGTCAATGACTGTGGCCTGATCATCCGCCGATAGCAGCCCTTCGGCTGGGCGCATCCCGATCCCATCGTGGCTGGCCGTGAAGTTCAGGTAGGCGCAGCCCAGTGGCGCAGGCGGCATTGCTCGCTGCCATTTGGCCAGGTGTTTGGCTGTCCCTGTCATCATTGCGTGCAGGATCAAAGGTGGGAGCGGGAAATTGTAGATCACATGCGCCTCGTCCCGATCGCCAAAGTAGCTTAGGTTCTCTGCCTTGGGCACATTGGTTTCGGTCAGCAACACGACGGGTTCCACCGCATAATCACATAACAGGCGCATCAGCTTTACGATGGCATGGGTTTGCGGCAGGTGGATCGAAGGCGAGCCGAACTCTTTCCAAAGGAACGCGACAGCATCCAGCCGGATGATCT
>JBCBGX010000077.1:0-10328 GCA_038526325.1 Pseudomonadota bacterium
GCTCTACCAAAGTCCCGAACGCAACCCGTGGTTCAGCACGCTTGGACACAGAAACCTCTAGCACTGCTTTGTCAAACTTGCGGATGTTTTTGATCCGCTTTTCGGCCACCTTTCGGTATTCGGCTTCCCGCTCGATCCCGATGAAGTCTCGACCCAGCATCTTGGCGACAGCACCCGTCGTGCCAGTGCCAAAGAACGGGTCCAGAACCACATCGCCGGGATGTGTGGTGGCCACCAAAACACGGTGGAGCAGCGATTGTGGTTTCTGGGTTGGGTGTGCTTTTTCGCCGGCGTCGTTCTTCAGGCGTTCATGTCCTGTACAAATTGGCAAGACCCAGTCGGATCGCATCTGCACGCCTTCATTCAAAGCCTTCAGGGCTTCGTAGTTGAAGGTATATTTGCTCGCCTCTTCCTTTGAGGCCCAGATCATCGTTTCGTGCGCATTGGTCAGCCGCTTACCGCGGAAGTTGGGCATTGGATTGGATTTGCGCCAGACGACATCGTTTAGAATCCAGAACCCCTGGTTCTGTAACTCGGCACCCATGCGAAAGATGTTGTGATAGCTGCCAATCACCCATATTGCCCCATTGGGCTTGAGCAGGCGTCGTGCAGCCTTCAACCAAGCATGTGTGAACTGATCATATGCTTTGAAGCTGTCAAATTGATCCCATGCATCATCAACCGCATCCACCTTGGAATTGTCTGGGCGATGCAGATCACCTTTGAGCTGCAGGTTATAGGGAGGATCTGCAAAAATCAGGTCAACCGAACCACTAGGCAGGTTGTTCATGACTTCAATGCAGTCACCATCGATAATCACATTCAAAGGAAGCGCAGTCGCCCCCTTACGCGTCAATTTGGTCGTCATCACTTGCCTCTAAGCCCGGCGGGTTAGCCCGCTCTTTGCTTGGCCCTAATGTGAGTCAGACCGGATTCGCTGTCAAAAGTTTTATTGAATCAATTACTTACGTTTTTCTCTTGATACAAGATATTGTGTATCGGCTTGAACGAACGCCTATGATGGTGGGTAATGCCATGGGTCCCAAGCCCCTTAAAATGCTGGGCGGTTCCGTATCCCATGTTCTTTTCCCAGCCATAGTGCGGGAACTGTTGCGCCAAATCCACCATGTGTCGGTCACGCCACAGTTTTGCGATGATGGATGCCGCTGCTACCGATTGGCTTCGGCTATCACCTTTGACGATGGCTTCATTTGAAATGCTCAAACCGCGCGGGACCAAGTTGCCGTCGATCAGGACATGGTCGGGTGTCTCCGACAACCCCTCTATCGCCCGAAGCATCGCAATATGGCTGGCGCGCAGGATGTTATGAGTGTCGATCTCGTCTACCGTTGCCTGGGCGATACTCACGCTGGCGTTTTTGAAAATCTTTTCGCACAGGTCAGCGCGACGTTTGGCCGATAGTTTTTTGCTATCATTCAGGCCATCGGGGATGTTTTTCGGGTCAAGGACAACCGCCGCTGCCACCACGGGCCCGGCTAATGGACCGCGCCCCACCTCGTCTACACCTGCAACGATATTCAAGCCACGCCGATGGGCTTTGGTTTCAAAACTGAAATCAGGTTGCGCCATGTGATCTAGTCAGCAGAGCAATGGGGTGTGGTGCAAGCAGATTTTTGCGATCAATTCTTCGCGTGCGGTGATCCGAGACATTCGCCATCAGCTTATCTTGGATTATGTAGCGTGTAGACATGGACGCCTGACAGGAGAATCGCGCATGACCCTGAAGATCTATAACCGTCGTATCCTTATTGCTGGCCTAGCCGCCAGCACGCTCGTCCGGCCAGCAATGGCCCAAGGGGTTGCGCCGACCCCCTCTATGCGTGGAGGATCCAACAATTACCGCCCCGGCGCACCAATCGTTGATCGGATCGGCGGAGGTGGGTTCTGGATGACCGGCACCGTGCGCCGTGCGGGTGATGGCGCACCGCTGGCGGGCCAACGCATCCAGGTCTGGGCACATACAACCGAAGGGCATGAACGGGATGAGCGCAGTCATGGTGCGACTCTCACCGATGCCAATGGCGAATTTCGGTTAGAAATGCCGCAAATTGTTCCCGCTTTTGGCCAGCCGCACGGGCATCTGGCGTATGACAGTGGAGACTTCAAAACTGTCTTCTTGCGTCCGATCATGGGCAGTGCCAGCGATACAACACTCGCGGCGCATTTCGTTTTGGAACCCGCTTAACGCACCCATGCGGGCACTGGTGATATGGAGTGCGCTGGCGGTCATATTGGCTTGGCCGCTGATCATGGTGGCATACAGCCCACTTTTGCAATGGCGTGAGCCAGTCTATATCGCGTCAGGATTTTCTGGGGTGTTGGCCATGGTGTTGCTGGTGCTTCAGCCGCTTTTGGCCGCCGGTCTGCTACCCGGCCTGACCACATTGCAGGGGCGGCGTGTTCATCGCTGGATCGGGGCAGCCCTTGTGTTAGCGGTTATGGTTCATGTGGGCGGCTTGTGGATCACCAGCCCGCCAGATGTGGTGGATGCGTTGTTATTTGTCTCACCCACGCCATTTTCCGTCTGGGGGGTGATAGCGATGTGGGCGATCTTTGGATCAGCGGCCCTGGCCATCTGGCGCAGAAAAATGCGGTTCCGCCTGTGGCGAGCGGTGCATGTCTTGCTGGCGGCCGTGATTGTGGTGGGCTGCGTCGTGCATGCAGCGTTGATCGAGGGCACGATGGAGATCTATTCAAAGATCGTGATCAGCGTTTTGCTGGTTGCCATCGCTGGTCCAGTTCTTGCGCGTCTGTATCTGCCACATCCAAGGCGACGCAGTTAAGGGCGGGCAGTGACGTTTCCCCGATGGGAAGTCGCACACTGCTGCATAAAACCGTTTACCTTTCCACCGTTCCACTTGCGCCATGCTCTCTCCTGCGGTCGGCAAGATGTAAAGCGCGGGGTTCGGCCCCAGGGTTTGTGGTTGATTTATATTGGTGCAAGGCAGAGCTACCACCTTGCACCCTATCATGCTTTAGAATTCAAAGCTCAGGTGCAGGCCAGCGCTGAGAACTTGCGTATCGTCCTGTCCAAACTGATATTCAAGATCACCGGACACATTGAACAGATCAGTTTCGCTGAACACGGCTTTTGTGCCGATGAACCCTCCGACAAATCTGTCAGTGTCTACAGTGTCGAACTCTACGGATTGAGTGTCCAAATTGGCGCCGACCTCTTCTTCAAAACTTGCACGGGCATCAATGCCGCCGCGAAAGATCGCATCAACCGCGCCAAAGGCAACCGTTGAGGCAAGCTGCGCACGTCCGGTCAGCATTTGCGCGTTGCGGCTGTCGAATTCCAGGTTGGCGTTGGTTGTGCCTTCCTCGGAGTAGCCGTCAAAGGATGATGCGGTGTAGGTTGCCGTCACTGAGGGGACAAGTGCGACACCACCCAACATAAGGGCCTGTGCCTTGGCGTTAGCTGATGCGCTGACGAACTGGCTGTCAAAGCTGGCTGATGCCGTTTCGACCCCTTCAGACGCATCAACAACACGCCGGGTGCTCTCGTGGCTCTCGACACCAGCGATCAGGCTGTTGGTCACATCGAAAACGCCCATCTTGTATTGGATATACGCACCAGCAAAAGCGCTTTCCGTTTCGGTATCATTAGAAGCGGTGTCGGTCGCAATGTCGCCCTGCGCGATGCCCCCAACAGAGCCCAGTCGGTTTGCCCCCAGATCACGTTCAAAACCAGCCATGATACCTGCAAAGTTGTGTTCATAGGCCAAAGCGGCACCATCATCGCCTACACTACGCGTTTGCCCAAAGGCGCTTGCCCATGTGCCCGCCGATGCGCCAGCCGTGCCCTGGGTTGCCAAATCATCGGTTGCGAAAGATCGACCAGCGATTTGGGCATGAGCAGCGACATTCAGTGCGCCAGTCGCCTCGTTCAAAACGGACGGCGCAGTAATGTCGACAGTGACAACCCCATCTTCGGTTTCAAATAATGCAAGTCCGTCAGCGACGTCGATGTTTTCAACACCCGTCAAGGCAAGAACGGCCGAGGCGTTTCCCGCTTCGATAGAGAGCGTATCATCACCATCTCCCAGATCGATGACCCCAAAAATCTCGGAACCTTCGCCAAGTGTAACCGTCTGAGAGCCATCGCCGCCCTGAACCGCGGCACCGCCTGTGCCTGTGGATGACAACATGCCCGTATTTGTCAGTTCGCTCCCTGCGCCGGACAATTGGACAGCAAAATCGCCCGAACCTGTGACGACGACCTGTCCACTGTTTGTGACCTGTGCATTGGCGCCGGTGGCTTCGATCCCATTGTCACCGGCTGTAATACTGCCAGAGTTGGAAATCTTGCCGTCTGCGGCTCGGACTTCAATTCCATCAGTACCAGCCTGCACATTGCCGGTGTTTACGATCATGGCCCCGATCGCATCATCACTTGCACGGATGCCATCTTCATTTGTGACAATGCTGCCGCTGTTGTTGGCATTCGAATTTATACCGGAAAAGTCGATACCGTTGTCGGCAAGCGCGTTGATCGTCCCGGTATTCGTGATTGATGTGTCATCGCCGCGGGCTTCAATGCCGGTTTCAGCAGCTTCAATCACGCTGCTATTAATGATCACGCTCTCAACGCCCTCGGCGACCAGCCCGTTATCGGCATTGATGACTCCGTCATTCGTGATCTCTGCATTTGCACCACTGGCTTTGACACCATTCGCGCCCTCATTACTGATGTCGCCGGTGTTCATGATGAAGGCATTATCGCCTTCGGACGTGATGCCGTCGTTCACGCTCGTCTCAATCGTGCCTGCATTAATGATATTTGCATCAGCACCCGCAGATTCGATGCCCTTACGGGCATTAATCTGCCCGGTGTTCGTTATAAGCGCACCGACCCCATTTGAAACGATACCCTCCTCGTCAGCGAGCAATGTGTTCGTGTTGTTGATTATGACGTTTGCGCCGGTCGAAAAAATACCTTCGCGGTCTCCGGAATCGATCAATCCGTCATTTGTTACAGTGACATTATCGCCGCTCGCTTCAACGGCGGTGTCTTGTAGCGACAATTCTCCACCCTGTTCGATGGTAAGGCTATCACCAGTACCATCCAAAACCTGTTGTGTTTCGACGATTTCATCGGCAGCGATGATCACAGCCTCTTGCGCCTCAGAGGGATTGGCAAATGCCAGTCCAAAACCAAGTGCGAGGATCGAAGTTAACGGTTTTGGAGCAAGCTGAAAGCGCTCGATTTGTTGGGAGGGGGTGGGCATGTTTTATCCTTTGCCTGCAGAAAAAGTTAACGGGATCAGGCTGATCCCGTGCACCTACGCACAGACGGTTCGGATTATTCGTATATTCTTTTTGCGGTTGCAGAATGCTGTATGTCGCAAGGAAGATTAGGTGTCTTGCGCTTGCTATAAAAGCGGATGTGGCATGATCCGTGCCTGTGCACGGGACAAGAAATGGAGGCAGAGAGCCATGTCCGTCCTCTCTGCCCCCGCAGGTGGTATCGTCTCTTTTGGTTAGGGCTTTGTTTTTTGAGACGCGACCACCTGAGCTGCGCGCGGTAACTGGGGCAAGTGCCCGCGCATCTGTCTGACGGGTTTATGCGTCAGTCAGCCCTATAGCCCTGTTCGCGAAGACACTGGGGGTCGAAGCCGCGTCTGGGCCCATTGTGCGTATAGGTGCGAACTGCGCACCGGGTTGGCAGGCTGTTAACGTGCCGATAATTCTGTTCAAGACACCGCTGGCCAAACATGGCTTGCGTACCAAAACGTGTTTCGACGCGGCGAAAGCACTCTCGGGGCAACACGCACCGATTGCTACGGTTCAGGCTGGACCAATTGTTGTTCTGACGTATCCCGCCCCAATTGTTTCCGTTGTGACGGTCGTTGACCTCTGTCGTGTCATCGCGGTCCCGGTTTTCCTCGATCGCTGCTCCGATCACAGCGACAGCTGCTAGGCCAATGAGCAATTTGCCCAGATCTTCGCGGTCAACGCCTTGGGCGGTTGCGGGACTGGCCAAAGCAAGTGACAAGGCGGCAATCGTGGTTATCAAAGGCTTAATCATCATCTTTCATTTCATAGTTCGTCACCTTTTGGGACGGTATGAACGGATCATCGAACCATTCCCGACTTTCAAACCATAACGGGGGATGGTTATGCGATGTCAGCCGCGATAACATGGGGCGTTATTGAATATCATCGAACGCTCTGACGTGTTGGCCTCATGAAAAAAATTTGTTCCTCGTTTCTGATGATTTGGCTCTGCGCCGGTATGGCCCATGCAGCATGTTACGCCGACTACAAGGCAAAGCGGGACAATCCGCTACGCTTGCACTATGGCGTGATCGAAGTGCGTGGCGATTGTGACCGAAGCAATGCCGAGGATCAGTTGCGGTCAGCATTGTCGCGGGATGGTTGGCAGTTGTTGAATGTGGTCAGCGTCTTTGATGATGCGGGTCTGGATCAAAGAAGGGACAGCGCAGGTGAGTTCTTCCTCCGCTACTGAAGCACGTGAAATTGGCAGTCGAATTGTTGTGGCAGGGATCGCTGCAATTGTTTTGATTCTTGCGGTGACCGCAGTGTTGCTGTTCATCAATCTGCCTGACGCAAACGCGTTCAACATGCGGGTTGAACGTCTATTCGTTGAAAACGACAATCTGAACAGCAACGCCGAGATCAAGCTATTGGAGATATTGGCTGGGTCGGGCACCGCGTTTTCGGACACGCTTGCCTCTTATCGGTTCGTGATCTTCGTGCTTTTGGTCTTTGCGACCGCACTTTTGGTTGCGGCCGTGGCATTCCTTGTGATGCTTGTCGCGTTGAACCGGCGTATGGGGCGAATCGAACGACAAGGGATCGAAGTGAATTCGCTCACAATTAGCCGGGATCAAAAGGCTGTTTATCTGAATGATTTCGAGTTCAAGCTGACTGACGCAGCGATTGAAACCCTGTCGGTCCTAGCAGAAGCGCGCATGGATGACGAGGTTCTGACGGGTGCTGAGATTGAGGGCGTCATATCCGGGCGCAACGCCACTGATTGTGATGAGGCCGCGGGTGCCACACGTATTAAACGCCTCCGCGACACCCTTGGAAATCAGATGATGAGTGAACTTCTGGTCAAAAACATTGCGCGCAAAGGTTATGTCTTAGCGATTGATAAAGACGTGATCCGGATGGTCTAGTCTTGGTGTTGACGGAAAAGACCGCTGCCACAAAGGTTGTTTTTTGAGTGACTGTTGCATCTTAAGAGGGATTCAACCACACTCCCATTTACCTAATGCATGCTTTTTGTTCTGTTGCCTTTAGTTTGGAAAGAATTTGCCCAAATTTGCGCACAATTGTGTACGCATACTTACGGCCGTAAATAGTGTAACCCAGGGTGGCCGTGCCTTTCATGATTTTGAGAGGACTAAGAAAATGGTCCAATACCCCTGACAGGAGTAAATGATGACGAATAAATGGAACAGTACCGCACTGGGTATGCTGACGCTGGTAGGCGGCCTGACGCTTTCCGGTTTTGCATACGCACAAGAGGTGACTTTGAAATCCAGCGACGGCACTGTGAATATGACGGGCGATTTTGTCGATTTTCGTGACAACGCCTACATTATCGCTACTGCGCTAGGTGAATTGCGGGTTTCTGCAAGCCGCGTTGAGTGTGAGGGTGCAGCCTGCCCCGATCTGGGCGGCGGTGATGCGGACATTATGATCGGCGGCTCCAATACTGTGGGCCTTGGCCTTATGCCCTTGCTGCTGGAAGGCTATGCCGGGTCGCTTGATGCGGCTGCAACTTTGATCAACACCGGTAATGGGGACGAGGTCGTCGCTGAATTGGTTGGTGACCAAGGCTTCGGTGACGAACTGAAGTCAATCCTAGTCAACTCTACCGGATCAAGCGATGCATTTTCCAAACTGTTGGCGGAAGAGGTTGAGATTGGTATGGCCTCGCGCCGGATTGTGCCAAATGAAGCGCGCGAACTTCGCGCCGCGGGCGCCGGTAATATGATCAGCCCCTCTCAAGAGCACATTGTCGCGATTGACAGCTTGGTGATGATCACCAACCCTGCGAATCCAATCGACACGCTGACCATTGATCAGGTACGTCAAATCTACTCTGGCGAAATTACGAATTGGTCGGCAGTCGGCGGGCCCGATCTTGCTATCACGGTTGTTGGTAGCCCCGACGGATCTGGTACACGATCTGTGTTTGAAAACCGGGTCTTTGGTGATCTTGAGGTTGTTGAGGTCGCCGGAACACTGGAGGCGACCACCAACAGCGACGCGTCCCAAGTCGTGAACGAAACAGAAGGTGCCATCGGATATGTCGGCTACGCGTTCCAGCGCGGTGCAAATGCACTTAGCCTCATCAATGAATGCGGGCTTGAAGTAGCACCTAATGCGTTTTCGGCCCGAACCGAAGAATATGCGCTACAGCGGCGTCTGTATCTATACACACGCGAAGACACACTGTCAGATGGTGCGCGTAGCTTTGTTGACTATGCAACATCCGAAGAAGCTGACGGCTTGATTGGCAAAGCAGGCTTTATCGGTTTTGGCATCGATCGGCGCGAGCAGTCAGCTGACGGAGACCGCGCGCGTGCCTTGCTAGAACAAACCACCGATTCTTACGAAGCTCGTTTCGTCCGTGAAATGCTGGGACAAATGGATGGGTTTGATCGCCTTTCAACCACATTCCGTTTTCGGACAGGCTCATCACAGTTGGATGAACGTGGCCAAATCGATAAGGATCGCCTGATCGACTATCTGTCGACACAGCCTGACGGGACAGAGGTCGTCATGGTTGGTTTCACTGATGATGTGGGTCAGTTTGATGGGAACCTTGATTTGTCCCGATCGCGCGCCGAACAAGTTGCTGGTGCAGTGCTCGCAGCTGGCGCTAACCAATTGAGCAACGTGACCATCTCGGCCACCGGCTTTGGTGAAATTGCGCCCTCGGGCTGTAACACAAGCAATGAAGGACGCCGCATCAACCGCCGGGTCGAGGTTTGGATCAACTCGCCAGCGTAACGCGGTAGGCGCCGAGGCTTATCATTTCGGTTTGCTGAAAGCTAATCTGAGAAGATGAACCCGCAAAGCATTCAGCTTCGCGGGTTTTTTCATCGAACTCGTCAAGGACTAGAACAACGCTGAAAGGCTCGCGCATCTGTCACCGCCGCAGCGTTTCGCCCGGGGTCAGTTTTGGGCTTAACGCAAATATCGGGCCATCCCCTTCATGGTCGCCCTGGTTGCGTGCAGCGATTATCTGCGCCGCCTTCACACCAATATCTCTGCGACAGGCATCCATTGTCGCCAATCGCCGCGGCAAACCATCGAGCAGCTCAACACCATTGAAGGCCGCAAGACCAATTTTCCCAGGTATGTCGATGCCCTGTTCCAACAAATAAAGCAGCCCACCTGCCCCGATCATGTCATTTGAGTAATAGAGAAAGTCCAGGTCAGGCGTCCGGTCAATCATCTTCGCAGTCATTTCCCGCCCTTTGGCAAGAGCAGATCCGCCAGAGTAGAATTCTTGATCGGCAATCTCGATGCCGGCCTTGGCAAGGGTTCGCGTGAAGCCTTCGAAACGCTTGCGGGCCCGGTGGTCCAAAGGCATTTTGGTCCCCATAAAGCCAATCTTTTGGTACCCGGACGCGATGATTTCTTCAGCCATTTTTCGCCCGGCTCGGCGGTGTGAAATGCCGACACAGGTATCAATGGGCTCGCCATCCACATCCATGATCTCAACGACTGGAATGCCCGACTGCCGCAACATGGCCTGCGATGCGTCGGAATGTTCTAATCCGGCAATGATGACGCCGGATGGGCGCCATGACAGCATTTCGAAAAGGACTTTCTCTTCCTTTTCCGGCAAATAGTCTGTCACACCAACAACAGGTTGCAGGTCTGTGTCTTCCAGAGTTTCCGAAATTCCAGACAGCACTTCTGGAAAGACCATATTGCCAAGCGATGGAATGATCACTGCAACCAGATTGACACGTTGAGACGCAAGCGCACCCGCGATCTTGTTGGGCACGTAACCCAGTTGCTTTGCAGCATCTTGCACCTTTTGCCGAGTCGCCGCACTGACATCCCCTTTGTTGCGCAGCACACGGCTGACCGTCATTTCACTGACTCCGGATGCCTCGGAAACATCTCGAAGGGTCAAAGGGCGTCTGGTATTGCTGGTCACAAAAAAGGATCCATTGTTTATCCCCTCATCTTTAGCGATCCCTTACCCAATTGACCAGTCAGGTCAGACGACGCGTATTTCGTTGACCGGATCAGTAATTCTAGGCATTCAAACATGCAATGGCCCCGTGGCTCAACTGGATAGAGCAGCC
>JBCBGX010000078.1:0-10307 GCA_038526325.1 Pseudomonadota bacterium
TGATCGAGGAGCTGGGCGAGGACACATTTGCCCCCGGCGCATTGAATATGGCGGCGGTTGATGGCGGCTATGCCTCTGTCCCTGTCGATGGCTGGACGCAAATGCTGGTCTATCGCGCGGATCTATTTGCGGAAAACGGGCTGGAACCACCGAATTCTTATGCCAATGTGCTGGCAGCGGTTGAGGCCTTGCACAACCCGCCAGAGATGTATGGCTTTGTGGCCGCAACCAAGATTGACGAAAACTTCATGAGTCAGGTTCTGGAACATGTGTTCCTGGCCAATGGCGTGTCGCCTGTAGGGCCAGATGGTGTGCAGCCGTTGGATGAGGCGGCCACTATTGAGGTTCTGGAATTTTACAAGGCTATCGCAGAGGCGTCACCTCCCGGTGATCTGTTCTGGGATCAGTCGCGAACGCTCTATTTCAGCGGCAATGCGGCGATGATCATCTGGTCACCGTTTATCCTGGATGAATTGGCCGGTCTGCGCGACAGCGCGCCGCCCACGATCAACGATGATCCGACCACGCGGGATCTTGCGGCAGCCACCGGCGTTGTCACCAATTTTGCCGGGCCGTCAAACCCGGATGGCGCTGCCTGGGGCGATGTGCGTTATTTCGGGATCACATCTGATGCGTCCACGGATGCTGCGATGGAATTCGTGCAATATTCCATGAGCGAAGGATATGGTTCGACCCTGGCCATCGCACCCGAAGGCAAGTTCCCTGTGCGTCGTGGCACAGCTGACAACCCAACAGAGTTCTCTGATCTGTGGGCGACGCTGGACGTGGGCGTGGACCGCAAAGCGCCTTTGGGCGACCTATATGAGGCGTCGATGATTGACGAGATCGTGGGCGGTCTGGATGTGGCCCAGCGCTGGGGCGTGGCCGATGGGCAGCTGTCTGCAGCGTCTGCCATCATCAACAGCCAGGTCATCAACCGTCTGGTGCGCGAGTATATCGATGGGGAGCGTGATGCGGCAGCAACTGTGGCCGAACTGAACGCCGCTATCGCCGCCGTGCAATAAGTGCTGCGCAGTCCCGGGCTTGACCCAGGACCTTTACCTAAATGACAGCGGCCCCGGATCGGGGTCCGGGGCTGCGCCACCCTTTTTTCCATCGGATCGTCCCATGACTGACCTGACACCTCCCACGGGGACCGGACCGCTGGCCAAGCGCGAGGCGCGATTGGCCTGGGGGTTGTTGCTTCCAACCATCACTGCGGTGGCGCTTGTGGTCGTCTTACCGTTGCTTACGATCTTCTGGATCTCGTTCAAACCGGTCGAGCTGGGCGATCTGCGTGCGCCCGAGGTGGTCCTGCGCGAGGACATCCGCGGCGATGATGAGGCCGTGGGGGACGAGCCGACGATCCGCTACCGGCTGCGCAATTCATCGCAGGACCAACCGATCACGGGCGTCACGTTCAGCGATGTGCTGCCCGAAGGTCTGGCCGTGCAAGAGCTTGACCCGCGCTGTTCTGTTGAGGGTCGCGCGCTGTCTTGCGATCTGGGAGATTGGGAACCCGGCACGCGTGAGACGCTGACAATCCCCGTGCTGGTGGAACAGCCCTATCTGGATAATGGGTTACGGCCCCAGGACAGCCCCGCCAGCACCACTGGCGCAGCCTCAAACGTGTTGACCAACAGCACATTTACGCTGGAAAATTTTGCCCGCATTTTCAACGGTGAAGAATTTGTGGAGGTCCTTTGGGTCACCCTATTCTACACGGTTTTCGGAACCATCGGCGCGCTGTTGGTGGGCCTGTTCGCCGCGATGCTGTTGAACAAATCCTTCCGGGGTCAGGGCATCTTGCGCGGATTGTACCTGTTTCCTTATGTCGCCCCGGTGATCGCAGTGGCCTTTGCCTGGCTTATTCTGTTTGATCCCTTTTCAGGCTCGGCCAATGCTTTGCTGGTGCAAATGGGCGTGACACCTGAGGCGATCAACTTTTTCGGGGAACGCCCGCTGGCCCTGATCATGGTCACGGTGTTCGAAATCTGGCGTTACTTCCCGCTGTCCCTTCTGTTCATTCTGGCCCGCATGCAAAGCATCGACAGCGACATGTATGAAACGGCGGATATGGACGGCGCATCGCCGTTTCAGCAATTCTGGTATCTGAGCCTGCCGCAGCTATTGGGCATCCTGAGCGTGCTGTTCCTGCTGCGCTTCATTTGGACGTTCAACAAGTTCGACGACATCTTCCTGCTGACCGGGGGCAATGCGGGTACACGGACGCTGACGGTCAACGTTTACGAACAGGCCTTTGCTGTATCGAACATAGGCGCGGGGGCGGCAGTGGCTGTCGTGATCTTTGGCTGCCTGCTGACCTTCTCGCTCTTCTTTCTGAAATACATCAGTCGCGAGGAGGGCCTGTAAAATGGGCGCGCTTCGCTACAACTTTGTCACCAGCCCGGTCCTTGGCGCGCTTTGGATGGTGGTGCTGTCAACAACCGTTGCCATCGTCATGAGCTTTGCCACCGGCGATCCGTTCCGTCCGCACATCCTGTTGTCGCTGCTGTGGGGCGGGGTGATCGGCTACAACATCGGTCACCAACTTGGCGACTTCTGGGGAGAGATCATGGCAACCGCGTCGCTCGCGGTGATTATCCTGCTTGGCTTTGGGCCCTTGGTGGTCGGCGAAGGGGTGTCCGTTTTTTCTGGCGTCTTTGCGGCCTTAGCCCTTGCCGTGGCCTTCTCGTGGTCAATCCACAAAATTCTTGAAGATCTGCCAAACGGTGCGTTGACACGCCACGAATTTGAGGCCGCCGTGATCCGATTTCTCACCGGCTTCGGCTACATCTTCTTTACGGCCATCGTTCTGATCCCGTTCTACGTCATGGTCATGACCAGCCTGAAAAATCAGGGGGAGCTGATGCAGAACCCGCTGGATTTCTCGGTCGATCTGTCCAAAGGCGCGGAGCTTTTCCGCTCTTATGATGAGCTGTTCACCCAGTTTAATTTCGGCACTTATATGTTCAATTCGTTTTTCATCTCGGTGCTGACGGTCTTCATCACCTTAGCCTTTGCGATCCCCGGGGCCTATGCGGTCGCCCGGCTGCGGTTTCGAGGGCAGGCGGCGTTTTCACGGTCCATACTGCTGATCTACATGGTCCCGATGATCGTTTTGGCGCTGCCGATCTACATCGCTTTTTCGATCACCGGCTTGCGCAATTCGTTCTGGGGGATCGTGATGATCTACCCCGTTACAACGATCCCCGTCGCACTATACATGCTGCAAGGCTATTTTCGCGGATTGCCGTCGGAGGTGGAAGAAGCAGGGCTGATGGACGGGCTGTCGCGGCTTGCCGTGATCTGGAAAATCACGCTGCCTCTGTCGTTGCCAGCGCTCGCCTCGGTCTCGCTTTATGTCTTCATGATTGCCTGGAACGAATTCCTTTTGGCCTTCATGCTGCTGGATGATCCGTCGAAATTCACGCTGACGCGGGGCATCGCATCGCTCGATTCCTCAGAAATTCCCAGACGACACCTGATGGCCGGATCGGTTGTCGCCACAGTACCAATCATGCTGATTTTCCTGGGGTTGGAACGCTTTATGACGAAAGGGCTGACCGCCGGGTCGGTAAAAGGATGACGCAAGACCTGCACGAAGAAGCGCGAAAGATCATGCGCGACAATGACCGGGGCGGCTATACGCTGCCAACCCATGGGCTGTATCCCTATCAGTGGAACTGGGACAGCGCCTTTGCCGCCTGGGGCTTTGCAACCTTTGATCCGGATCGCGGCTGGACCGAGCTTGAGACGCTGATGGCCGGGCAATGGGATGACGGGATGGTGCCGCATATCCTGTTTCATAAGGTCAATCCGGGTTATTTCCCCGGCCCCGATGTGTGGCAAGGGCGGGGGCCGATCCCGTCATCGGGGATCAGCCAGCCCCCAATAGCGGCCAGCTTCATGGCAAAAATGCTGGACATGGATCCGGATGGAGAGGCACGCGCCCGCGCGCTGTGGCCGAAACTGCGCGATTGGCATGCGTGGTTCATGGACTGGCGGTTGGATCATGGGGCGGTTTGCGTGACCCATCCATGGGAAGCCGGGCGCGACAATGCCCCCGATTGGGATCCTGCCATGCGCGCCATCGACGCCTCTGATATGGGGGACTACACGCGCCGCGACACGTCCCACGTGGATGCGGCCATGCGGCCCACAAAGTTCGACTATGACCGATACCTGAAGCTAGTGAAATTGGGTGTGTCCGTCAATTGGGATCATGCCAGGCTGCGCGACATCAACCCGTTCCGGGTCGCTGACCCGACCATGACCTTCACCCTGCTCCGCGCCCATCGTGACCTGGCGGCCATGGGACGACGTTTTGGTCATGATGTCAGTGAGATTGAGGCGTGGATTGCAACGCTGGAGGCCGGGGCAGAGACGCTATGGAACGACAAGATCGGCGGCTATGACAGCCGTGATGTGCGGGCGGGGACGTTCAACAATGTACTCTCAAATGCATCCGCGCTTTGCTGGTATGCGGGGGTAAACGATGATCGTGCCTGGCCTGCGGTCAACCGGATGCTGGATGCGACGACCTATGGGCTCGCCAGCTATGACCCCGCGGCAAAAGGATTTGAACCGTTGCGTTATTGGCGCGGGCCGACCTGGCCAATCATGAACTATCTGGTGGCAACAGGCATGGCCGAACAGGGGCATCACGCGGTTGCGAACCGTATCCAGGCCGAGACCGCGGCGCTGATGCAGAAAAGTGGGTTTTCGGAATACTACAACCCGCATGATGGCGCGCCTGCCGGGGGCAAAACCTTCACCTGGACCGCTGCAGTTTGGCTGGGGTGGGCAGGTCATTGTCCACAATCGCAAAAAGGAGCAGCTTGATGCCGTCAATCACGTTGAACGCAGTCGAAAAGTGGTTCGGAACTGCGCAAGTGATCAAGGGTATCGATCTGGAGATCGCAGAAGGCGAGTTCGTGATCTTTGTCGGGCCGTCAGGGTGCGGTAAGTCAACGCTTTTGCGAATGATCGCAGGGTTGGAGGAAACCTCGCGCGGGCAGATCATGATTGGGGATCGCGATGCGACCGCAGAGCCGCCCAACAAGCGGGGATTGGCGATGGTGTTCCAATCATACGCGCTTTATCCGCATATGACGGTGCGCGAAAATGTCGGCTTTCCGCTGAAATCCGCAGGCGTGCCAAAGGCAGAGCTGGACGCCAAGGTGGATGAGGCCGCCGCCGTGCTGAAACTGGACGAATATCTGGACAGACGCCCCAAGGATCTATCGGGCGGGCAACGGCAGCGGGTGGCTATTGGCCGGTCTATCGTCCGCGATCCGACCGCGTTTCTGTTTGATGAACCATTATCAAACCTTGATGCGGCCCTGCGGGTCGAGATGCGGTATGAGATCGCAAAGCTGCATCAGACGCTGAAGGCCACCATGATCTATGTCACCCATGATCAGGTCGAGGCGATGACACTGGCTGACCGGATTGTCGTTCTTGAATTCGGTAAGATCGCACAGGTCGGCACACCCAGAGAGCTGTATGAAAGCCCGGCCAATCTGTTTGTGGCGCAATTCATCGGCTCCCCCCGAATGAATGTGGTTCCGGCGGCGACGGTCGATTATCAGGGTGCGCCAGACGGAGCTGTCTCAATCGGGATGCGGCCCGAACATATCGACATCGTTGAAAGCGGTCAGGGCCACTTGCAAGGCACGGTGGATGTCTTGGAGTATCTGGGGGCGGATACTTTTGTAATCCTGTCTTGCGGTGATGCCGGTCAGGTGACTGCCCGGGTGAACGGCACAACCGATTTGACCCCCGGCGACAGCCTGGGCCTACGCGTCATTGACGGCATGTTTCATTTCTTTGGCAAAGATGGATTGGCGATCCGCTAGGACATCACATAATTCAGCCCAAGGCGCCCGCCATCGACATAGATCGTCTCACCCGTCACGTAGCTTGCCTTTGGCGAACACAGGAACGCGACCACATCGCCCACCTCGCGCGCGGAGCCGGGGCGGCCCAGAGGTGTACGTGACATCGCCATGTTGAAGGCTTCGGGGTTTGCGTTCACGCCCGCCATCATTTCGGTGTCGATTGAGCCGGGGCCGACAGCGTTCACGCGGATGTTGTTTTTGGCGAGCGCCAGGGCAGCCACTTTGGTCAGTTGCATGACGCCGCCCTTGGATGCGCAATAGGCCGGGATGGCGGGGATTGCGACCTGGGCGTTGATCGATGACATATTGACGACAGCCCCTTTGATTCCGTGTTCGACCATTGCTTTTGCGGCGCGTTGCATGGCGACAAAAACCCCCCGCAGGTTCACGCCGAGGACTGTGTCAAAGGTCTTCAAATCATAGCTCAAAAAATCGCCTGGCATCGCGATGCCTGCATTATTAACAAGCGCTGTGACCGGTCCATGGTCAGCCTCGATTGTATCGAACAATGCCAAAATTGCATCCGTATCGCTAAAGTCGCAAATGTACCCAGCGCCGCCCAGTTGCTTGGCCGCATCCAAGACGCTGTCCTTGACATCGGCGAGAATAACTCTGAAGCCATCTTCAGCCAGCGCCTCGGCGCAGGCAAATCCAATCCCCTGCGCGCCGCCAGAGATCAGTGCGATTGGTGTATCAGCCATGTCAGGTATCCTGTCCTTAGTCTTGGTTCGCCCGGGCTAAAGCCATTGGGCCGTCGTCCGTTTTGTCTCTAACGGAAGATGCGCGGTGTTAACAGCGTAACTCAGTTGTGCCTCCTTATAATGGTGCGCTGTTCATACGGCTTGCTTCCGATGAAGGTGAGGATTGGATCCTGCAGACTGTCGGCAACCGCCAATGCCGTCAATTAGGTCGGCTACGCGGATATCTAAACTGCTGTGCAACTTAGACGTTTTGCATTCGCCGCTTGGTCTAAGGTGGGAATATGATTGGCGATCCTGTTGCCTGCCAAGGTACGTATTTGTTCATTATGGCAGTAAACTGATCCGAGGTCAGGAATTCATTCAGCCATCGGGTTAGGGCGGTGAGATCCTGTGCGTCAAACCAGGAACGATCGGTGTTCGCAAATTGCCGGACAAACGGAAGAATCGCCACATCTGCGAGGGTGCGGTGCGGACCCATGAGGAAGCCTGTTTCGGCCAGTCGATTGTTCCAGTCTCGCAAGAAAGACAACGCCTTCTCGCGTTCCAAGGCCACGTCCAGTTCGGGAAAGCGCACGGCATATTTTGTATGATCTAGGGCCTGCTTGAACGGACCGTCACAATTGTCGATCAGATCGAACCCTGCGGCAGGCATATCCAGCCAGCCTTCGGGATCATTCTGAGAGAGCGCCCAGATCATGACATCACGGCTTTCCTCGATGACCTGATCGCCAACGACCAAAACCGGAACAGTGCCCTTTGGTGATGCGGCCAAAAAAGGGGCGGGTTTGTCCTTCAACAAGATCTCGCGCAATTCTACCTGGCAGCCGCTTGAAATAACCGCAAGCCGGGCCCGCATCGCATAGGGACACCGCCGAAAGGTCCAGAGAACGGGAAGCGGGTCTGAATTTTCTTGCATGATCACGCAGTCAGTTTCTGACCGTCTTGACCGGTAATCCGAGCAGTCACGATCTGACTTTCCGGCTGGTCGCTGCCAAAGATGACCTCTGCGAATTGCTCTGTCCGACCCATCCGAGGGCTTTCCATCAACACCTGATGCGTCTTGCCTACCTGAGCGGAAAGGTGTTCCGTGACCCGGTGGTGTGCTGCAACGCGCAATTTGGACGCACGATCTTTGATCACCGGGCCTTTGACTTGCGGCATACGTGCCGCAGGTGTGCCAGGACGCGGCGAATACGGGAAAACATGCAACCAGGTCAGGTGACAGTCCTCGACCAACTTCAGCGAGTTCTGAAACATCGCATCCGTCTCGGTTGGAAAGCCCGCGATGATGTCTGCACCAAATGTCATATCAGGACGCACTTTATGTGCGTCTTCACAGAAGCGGATCGCATCGTCCCGCAGATGTCGCCGTTTCATCCGTTTCAGGATAAGGTCATCGCCGTGTTGCAAGGACAAATGCAAATGCGGCATGAGCCGCTGCTCTGTCGCAACAGCAAGCATGAGGTTGTCGTCGACCTCAATGCTGTCGATAGAACTGATCCTCAAACGCTGCAAATCAGGGACAAGCCGCAAGATTCGCATCACCAGATCCCCCAGCTTGGGCTGGCCAGGTAGGTCCGCACCCCAGCTTGTCAGATCAACACCGGTCAAGACGACCTCGTTATAACCCGTATCCACCAGGCGCTTAATCTGGTCCACAATGACGCCAGCGGCGACCGAGCGGGAGTTTCCGCGACCATAGGGAATGATACAGAAGGTGCAGCGATGATCACAGCCATTCTGCACTTGCACATACGCCCGGCTGCGGGTGCCAAAACCATCTATCAAATGCCCGGCTGTTTCGGTCACTGACATGATATCATCGACTTGAACAGGCTCTGTCTCGCCAATCAGATCAGGCGCCAGTTTCGACCAGGTCGCAGGGTTCATTTTTTCAGTGTTACCCAGAACGAAATCGACTTCGTCCATTTTGGCAAAGGTATCTGGTTCGGTCTGGGCAGCACAACCGGTGACAATAACTTTGGCATCGGGGTTTTCACGGCGAAGTTTGCGGACATCTTGGCGGGCTTTGCGGACCGCTTCTGAGGTCACAGCGCATGTATTGATGATCACGGCATCCCTGATACCTGGGTCTGCCGCAAGCTGCTTCATGGCTTCGGTTTCATAGGCGTTCAATCGACACCCATGGTTCGAAAAGACAGGTATCTTACGTGTCATGTCAGTCGCCATTGCCCGTCAAAGACATGAGCAGTGGCCCCGGTCATCCAGACCCCATCATCTCGCCAGCTTATATCGATGGGGCCTCCATCAAGAACAATCGACACGTCCCGCCCGGTCAACCCGCGCCGCGCCGCAGCCACAGCTGTCGCGCATGAGGATGAACCGGAGGCAAGTGTGATGCCGACCCCCCGCTCCCAGACGCGCATGCGCAAGCGGTCAGGTCCGATGACGCTGGCAAACTGCACATTGGTCCGCTCCGGGAACAGCGGATGATGCTCAATCTCTGCGCCAAAGCCGGCCAGGTCTACGGTTTCGGCATCGTCCACAAAGAACGTGCAGTGTGGGTTTCCCATACCCGTCGCAGTTGGTTTGCCTTCAATTGGCAGCGCCAATGTGTCGATGTCTTTGCTTAGCGGGATTTGGTCCCACCGAAGCAAGGGTAAGCCCATATTCACAGAGGTTAGGCCCTGGCCCGCGTCAACCGCGCGCAGGACACCGCGTTCAGTTGTAATCAGGAGTTCATCTTTGCCGGTCTGGTCCATAAGATACCGGGCGATGCATCGTGTGGCGTTTCCACACGCGGCTGCTTGTGAACCGTCGCTGTTCCAAAAGGTGAGGTGGATGTCCGCATCTTTGCTGCCAGACAAGACGGCAAGTTGATCAAACCCGACCCCACGGTGACGGTCACCCATCGCTTTGGCGAGGGTCGAATCGACCAGTGTTGACGCAGCGCGTTCATCAACGACAACAAAGTCGTTGCCAAGCCCATGCATCTTCATGAACCGCAAATATGTTGGAGCGCCTTCCGTCATGGCGGGCATATAGTCAAAGGCTGGCGACATATCCAGATATGATTGCGCCTGAGGGGTTGACCCCAAGCGCCAGCCTTTCTAAGTACGCGATCTAGTGGGCCGTTAGCTCAGTTGGTAGAGCAACTGACTTTTAATCAGTAGGTCGATGGTTCGAACCCATCACGGCTCACCATTTCACAGTGATTTGTGTGAGGCGTCAGCAGAGTCTTCCACAATAGTCAGGTGGTTTTCCTCATTTTTAACGAAGACTTGCCTCTAGCCGGTGTTCGTTGCAGGACGCGGCTCACGCTGTGTTCTAGTGCTTCCGCGTGTGAAAGTCCGCCTATTGAAATACGCATGTGTCTAGGGTTCGAAGTGGATCGTGGAAAACCAATCCTCAAAAATTCTTAGCTTAACGCCTTCCAACTGCTGAGGCAGTAAAGCGAGGTACTCGCTGCTAAGCGTTTGAATCTGCTCATACGTATCCAGCCATTGGTTGATGCCAATCCCAGTTTGGGTGACCTTGGAGTTCGGGATATGTCATTGGAACTCGAACGCGCAGGTGTGTACTCCAACAAAGCTCCCGTTTTTGTCGCCAATCACTATCGCGCCATTGCCGACATCGCCGTAGCCGAGGTGCAGGCCGAAAGGCTCCCTAAACGCGTTACCAATCGTTGCATCAACCAATGGCTGGATACGTATGAGCAGATTCAAACGCTTAGCAGCGAGTA
>JBCBGX010000079.1:0-10157 GCA_038526325.1 Pseudomonadota bacterium
CCGCAACAGATAATCGGCCTCCCCCGTCAGGGTCCAGGCGCCGACAATCTCGGGACGTGTCCGTGTTAGACGCACGAAATCACGGGCATTCTGTTCGGTATGTGTGGCCATGACAATTTGAATGAAGGCCTCCACAGTCAGGCCAACCCGTTCCGGAGAAAGACGGGCGCGGTAACCTGCAATAAATCCGTCGGCTTCCAGTCTTTGCCTGCGGCGCCCTGCCTGCGAGGCGGACATGTTCAGTGCATCGCCTAAATCCTGCGCGGTCAGCGTGGAATCACGCTGTACAGCCGCTAACAGCTTTAGGTCTGTTTCATCCAGTTGCATGCGGGATCTCATCGCAAATTTTTAGAAATTTGCGGCACCTCCGCGCAAATTGCAACATTCTTCCAAAAAAATGCGCAGTATAGCCGCCTGAAATGCCCTAAACTGCAAGTAATATGAACAGGAGGCTGACCTATGGGACCGTTCCCGCACGACGCGCCAAGAGCGACCATCTCTGACGATAACCCTGCAGGCACGGATGGGTTTGAATTTGTAGAATTCGCGCATCCCGAACCCGAGACCCTGCGCGACCTTTTTGAAAAAATGGGGTACACCCACACGGCCACCCACAAGCACAAGGATATTGAGCTGTGGCAGCAGGGCGACATCACCTACATCATCAATAATGAGCCCGGCAGTCACGCCCGAACGTTCGTCGAAAATCATGGGCCTTGCGCACCATCCATGGGATGGCGGGTTGTCGATGCACAACATGCCTTTGTGCATGCTGTCAAAAACGGCGCAACACCTTATGAAGGATCAGGTAAGACCATGGATGTGCCATGCATCGTGGGGATTGGCGGCAGCCTGATCTATTTCGTCGACCAGTATTATGACGCAAACCCCTATAATACGGAATTCAATTGGGTTGCCAAAGCGCACCCGGCGGGCGTTGGATTTCATTACCTCGATCATCTGACGCACAACGTCCACAAGGGAAACATGGATGTTTGGTTCAAGTTTTACGGAGACTTGTTCAACTTCAAGGAAATCCGTTTCTTCGACATTGAAGGCAAATATTCTGGGCTTCTCAGCCGTGCGCTGACGTCACCTTGCGGCCGTATCCGTATCCCCATTAACGAGGATCGTGGGGAAACAGGGCAAATTGTTGAATATCTGAAACGATATAATGGGGAAGGTATCCAGCATATCGCGGTGGGTGCCCATGACCTTTACGCAGCGACTGACGAAATTGCGCGGCGGGGGATCAAGTTCATGCCGAAACCACCGTCAACCTATTATGATCTCAGTGACACCCGGGTGGTGGGCCATAATGAGCCGCGCGAACGCATGGAAAAGCACGGCATCCTGATCGACGGCGAAGGTGTCGTGGATGGCGGAGAAACCCGCATTCTGCTTCAGATCTTTAGCAAGACAGTCATCGGCCCGATCTTTTTTGAGTTCATCCAACGCAAGGGCGATGACGGGTTTGGCGAAGGCAACTTCAAAGCGCTATTTGAAAGCATCGAAGCCGATCAGATCGCGCGCGGTGTCCTGGAAACCAGCTAGCCGGATGGCAATTCCAGCGCAAAGGTACGACCGCGCTTGACGTAGTTGAGCGCGGATTCTCCAATCGCTGTGACTTGGCCACCATCGAGTGAGCTGCCTACCTCCACCCGGACATAGCGACCATTGCTAAGCCGGACCAGCGCACGTCGGGCATTTGGGCGGCCATAAACACCTATCAAGTTGATCTGCCTTAGACGGATTGCGTCATCTTGTGTGGCAGCACGTGCCACACCGCCTGGCACAGGTGCGTAGTTTTGAGGAGCCACAGGAGCAGCGGTGCGTACGGGGGCTGCGGTAGCAGGTGCCGGTGTTGCAACAGGGGCTTGCTGCTGTTGCGTTTGCGCCCGCGCAGCCGCGACAATACGATCAAAACCGTTTGGACGTTGGCTGGGTCGCAATGAAGCAACGACAGCTTGCGGTGTGGCATCAACGATCGCATTCTCTGCCTCCTCCGCTTCGATACCGGCAATAATGGCCGTTATGTCTGGCGTACCAGGATCAGCCAGATGCGCGGTTGATGCCAGATCCGACGGTCGTGCTTGTGGCCGTGCCCCCGCAATCGCTGGGTCAGTCGCGCTGGTCGGCGTTTGCAGCGCAGATAAAGCAACGCCGCCAGGGGTGGTCGTCTCTTCCGTATCGGCTGCATTTGCAACAGCCGTCTCGACATCTTCTTGTTGTGCATCAGGCAAAGCCGCGTCACTTGGCCTAAGTGGGGGCACCACATCCGGCCGCCCAGCCACGATCACGACACCTTCGTTGGCTGGGGCAAGCAAGGCCATACGTGCCAGAACTTCTTGGGTTAATTCCGGACGCGCACGGAAGGCCAGATCAGGTAGGCCATCAAACACAACCGCGCCTTCGGGGGTTTGCGTTCCTTCAGGGGTCGCCAGAATAAAGCCATCCGCATCGACAGGGAATGCAACGTCAGCAGCAGGTGGGTCGGCAGGTGACAAAAAGCTCAGGTCTGTGGCCAGATCGCGGCCCACCGGGGCTGCGGGCTGTTCCAGACGGCCCGGAACCGTGTCTGCCTTGGGCACAACCATCCCGGCAATTGTGGTTGTTCCGGGAATATCGACGAAGCGAGGCGCCCGCTGCCAAACACCAGTCGCGTCATATATGCGCGCTGCATCTGCAGGGCTCAAAACGCGACCACGCAAAATGGGTGCACCTACCGATGCCGCGGCCTGTTCTTGGGTTGGCGGCTCCGGAGCGGGCTCAATGGGGCCTGGCACCACGTCCGGGGCTGCTGCAGATGCAAGGATCTGCGGATCAGAGTCATGCTGGACCGGTTCTGCAACTCTCGTCACAACGCCCGCGCCATTCTCGTCCACAGGTGGAGATATCAGGGCGGTGATTTCAATCACGGGAACAGACGGTGACGGACCATCAGTCAAGTCTGTTGAAGCTGCGGCCTCTTGCAGGGCCTCTTCAACGGCAATGGCGGTTGGATCTTCAATAATGGCCGCCGAACTATCCCCCCTCAGCAATGCCCAGGCAGCAAGCCCGATCAGAACGAGGCTCGCGGCAATCACGCCGGCGACTATTCCCGGACGGCGTCTGTCAGACGTGGATGAAGGGGCGGGAATTGGCCGTGCTTGGACAGGTTGTAACTTTGGTGGCGGAATAGTGTTGGGTGGTGCAAGCGCGATCAACCGGCTGCGTTGGCGGCGTGATCGGACAATATTGGGCGCAGGAGGACGATACTCCGCTATCACCGGATCCACCAACGGGGGGGCAAACAGGACCAAGTTTTCCGGTATCTCGACACGCGCAGGTTCCGGTGCACTCATTCCCCTTGGTGAAGGGCCGGTTTGCGTGTCGGTGGCTGAAGGTTGTGGTGCGTCCGTATCCCGAAGATCCTTTTCAGCCGTGTTGTCTGAGTTTTCGACGTCGTCCTGGGGCGTGTCAGACGCCTGCATGTCAGCATCTATCGAAGGCTGATCAATAGCTGCGACGCTTTGATCGGAAGGCGCCGCGGCTTCTGCTGGTTGGGTGACATTTGGGTCGGGCACAAGGCTTTCGCCTGCGTTCTCTGTCTCGGCAGGTTTGGAAAAGGTAACCGAACTGGTTTTGTCGCTGTCAACTTGATCATCGTCAGGCTGGTCTTGAACAAAAGGCGCAAGCGCTGCAGCCAGGTCAAAGCCCTGCAAAGACGGCTCTTCGCCCTTTGTATCAACTGTCGTTTCAACCTGATCAGATTTGGGCCGTGTTGCAGCAATATTGAAGTCGTCCTCGGACGGTGGGATCGCTTCCTCGGGTAAGTCAAACACCAATAGGCGTGATTTGATACGTGTACCGACCACCATAACCGGCAAGGGATCACGCTCAACCTCGCCGTCCCATCCAAGCACATCGCGCATCATCGACGTCGCACCAAAAAACACTTCTTTCTGGAAGGTGAAGGGCTCTGGCACGGCCACAAAACACACCGGGTTAAACCCGTGTGCGTGGGCAAAGGTCTCGGCCTCGATCAATGTTTCACGTGCAACTGCCGCAATATGCGTACGCCCGCCAAAGCGTTCGAAATCGATGACCAATTCCTGAAGCGAATAGGGGGTTGCACCGTCCAGTTCCGCGTAGATGTCGTCTTCGGTTGTCTGAGTGCTGTCGATGGCAATATATTTGATCTGATCCAGCGGGATGATCAGTTTGGTGCACAATCCGTCGGGTTCGAGTGCTTCTGCCTTTGCCCGCAGTTCGGTCAAAGCAGCATCAAGGTTTTCATCTTCAACATCCGCGCGTCCCACCCGCTGCCAGCCGTGTTGCACGCGGTGGAGAAGTTCAATTCCTTCGAACGAAAGCGACAGTGCGAAATTCGTGGTCATCGAACGCATCTAGCATATTGGTGTTACTGGCAAAACGCGCTTTGCCGATCACCTGCGACCCTACAGCAGAAACCCGCCCACGCCAAGGGCGGCGGCGGGTTGTGCTAAATCAGGCCGTGGCCTTGGTTAACGCCTGGTCAAGATCAGCGATCAAATCATCGGCATCCTCGATACCTATGGACAGGCGAACGATGCCTGGGCCAGCGCCCGCTGCCTCTTGTTGTCCGGCGGTCAATTGACGGTGCGTTGTGCTTGCCGAGTGAATGATCAGACTGCGCGCATCGCCAAGATTGGCGACATGGCTGAAAATCTCAAGGTTATCAACAAGCTTCACACATGCCTCGTACCCGCCTTTGACAGCGACCGTGAACAGCGCCCCGGCCCCACGAGGGCAGATCTTAGGAACCAGTTTGGAATATGGCGAACTGGGAAGTCCCGCATAGGTGACATACTCAGTGCGCGGGTCATCCTCGAGCCATTTTGCCACCTTCATGGCGTTTTCTACGTGGCGTTCCATTCGCAAAGAAAGCGTCTCAATCCCCATCAGGGTGTAGTGCGCAGCTTGCGGGTTCATCGTCATGCCGAGATCGCGTAAGCCAATCGCAATGCCATGAAATGTAAATGCAAGAGGGCCAAAGGTTTCTGCAAATTTAAGACCGTGATAGGCAGATTCTGGGGCACTCAATGACGGGAACTTGTCATTTGCAGCCCAATCAAATTTCCCACTATCCACGACACAGCCGCCAGTCACCGTGCCGTTGCCGGTCAGGTACTTGGTCGTTGAATGAACGACAAGTGTCGCGCCATGCTCAATCGGGCGGCACAGATAAGGCGTGGCAGACGTGTTATCAACGATCAACGGTATACCAGCCTGATCGGCGATGCCGGAAATGACCTCCAGGTCCGTGATATGCCCGCCTGGGTTGGCGATAGCCTCACAAAACACGGCTCTGGTGTCGTCATCTATCGCCGCTTTGACCGCGGCGTGATCGTCAAAATCCACAAACTTTGCGGACCAGCCGAACCGCTTTATCGTTTGGCTAAACTGCGTGACGGTGCCACCGTACAGCCTGCTGGATGCCACGATGTTTCGGCCCGGCTGCATGAGCGGAAAGAGCGCCATGATTTGTGCAGCGTGCCCAGATGAGCAACAGACCCCCCCGACACCGCCTTCCAATGTGGCGATACGTTCCTGAAGAGCGGCGACCGTAGGATTTGTCAGGCGCGAATAAATGTATCCGACTTCCTGAAGATTGAACAAAGCTGCCGCGTGTTCCGCATCACGGAATACATAAGCTGTGGTTTGATAAATCGGGACTTGGCGGGCACCGGTTGCCGGGTCGGGTCGTGCGCCCGCGTGTATCTGAAGTGTATCAAAGCCGTAGCTTGGGCCATCGGTCATTCTGTCGTCTCCCCGTGAAATAATCAGGTATCTCTAGGCGGAAATTGACAGACACTCAACGACCTAGCAACGCAAAGGATACAGTGCCTAAGTTACGTCCTTTCGCAGCATTTTCATTTTGAGAAAGAGTACAGATCAAGAATTACATTCCGTATCGCACGCAAACCAAGGGAACGAATTGGACCACACAATGACTGTTTCCAGCGTTGCAAACTTAGCGCGCACCAAGAAAGAACCGCAGCTCTGCTCCTGAAAATGCTCTCAGGGGGCAGGCTGATCTGAGTGAGCGTGCTTGTGATCAAACGCAGCGCATATCTTTCCGGAAGGATGACTCTCGGCCGAAGCTTTGTCGCAAAGGGCAGTATAATTTTGTCGTTGAGACTCCAAATCAGTGCCGGGGACCTTGCAGCCTTCATCCGTCAAGGATGAAGGCCTGAAAAGGATATCTAACGGATTAGATAGGTCCCGCGGAGTATGACAAAATTATCCAGCCAACTGCCATCTTGGTCCAGCGTTGACGCTATCGCCGCTTACCCTCAAATCCGCGCTCGACGCTGGATAGGCCCGGTCCCCCTCTTCGATGCGCAAAATCGAAGCGTTTGCTTGCATTGATCCCACTTCGTTTCGCAGATCAACAGTGGCCGCAGTCGTTTCTTCGACCATTGCGGCATTTTGCTGGGTCAGATTGTCCAATTCCGACATTGCGATATTGATCTCTTTGATTCCTGTCGCTTGGCCCTGTGCGGTTTCGGAAATCTCAACAACTGCACCTCTTACGGTGCCCACCATCTCTGCAATTTCCGACAGGGCTTGCCGGGCCTGGTCAGCCAGATTCACGCCTTCGGCCACCTCGGCAACGCTCGACGTGATCTGTTGGCTTATCTGCTGGGCGGCTTCACTAGCATGTTGCGCAAGCACGCGGACTTCTGCTGCAACAACGGCAAAGCCTCGCCCTTCTTCCCCAGCACGCGCGGCTTCAACGCCGGCATTCAATGCCAGCAGGTTCGTTTGAAATGCTAGGTCGTCAATCACGCTGGTAATTTTTGCGATCTCCTCAGACCCGTTCTTAATCTTGTCCATGGCCGCGACGGACTTCATGACAACCTCCCGTCCACTTTCAGCTTTGCTTCCAGCAACTTGGACCAGTTCCTGAGTCTCTTTTGATTTTCTGGCCGTGTCATCAATTTCACCGCCAATTTGGGTGATCGTAGCTGTCGTTTCTGCAAGGGCGCTGGCCTGTCGTTCTGTCCGAGTGGCAAGCTGTTCGGAACCACTAGCAAGGCTTTGCATACCATTGGCAATTTCACCGGTTGATCTGACAACATTTGACATGATCGACTGTAATTGCGCCACGGATCCGTTGAAGTTCGTGCAAATGATCCGGAAGTCCTCGCTCTGGTCTTCCGGAACCCGGACAGTCAGGTCGCCCTTAGCAAGCTGTCCCAAAGCTCCGCTTAGCTGGCTCACAATTTTCGCAGTTTCTTCGGTTCGCTTCGTCTCGCGTGCCGACTGATCACGTCTTTCGCGCTCGCCATCGCGGAACACTTCCAACGCGCGCGCCATTTGACCAATTTCGTGGTTCAGCTCTGTCCCAGTTATATCGATTGTCAAATCACCATTTGCCAGTTTCTCTGTTCGATTGGCCAGACTCCGCACCGTGCCTGTAATCGCTCGCCCAATGAAATGTGCAAGTAACAGGGCCAGCAGTGACGCAACTGTGCTGATGGTTGGTTTGATCCAGGTCATATTGTCAACGATGGCCTGTCCTTCAGGGCCGAGCGTGTCCTGACGCGCTACTGCAGCTTCGACAATCGCTTCGTATCGGTTTTGCAGGTCAGGCCCGATTTGGTCGAGCTCTGTTCTGAGTATTGTGTTGCGTTGCAGTAAAATCGTTTCGAGTTCACTTGCGGCTTGCAGATATATATCCTTATTCGTTACCACTTCCCCGGCAAGTTCGCGACGGCGCGGGTTTGACAGGTTTTGAAGCAAAATCGACATTTGCTCGGCAGACGAAGTAAGGTGCTGGTCAACCCGCATCATCGCATCTGGGCTGTTTTCGCGAAGAAAGCTTTCCATGTAATAGCGCGCAAGCATAAGTTCGCGCATCGCAACGCCCGCGTAGAAGGCTGCCTCTATGTCGCCGTCGGCATAAGCTGTGGTCATAATCTCATCTAACATGAGACGTGTTGCAGGCCCCAATTCTGATATTTGTGCAACCAGCACATCCCGTTGGTTTTGCAGGTCTACTACACGCCCAAACGCCTCTGCATAAGCGCTGGCTTGATCTTTCAGATCTGAAAGCTCTGCCTTAGATCCAGGATCGTCGGCGAATAAGGCGTCAAGCCGATTATCTTGTGTCACTTCCGCAATATTTGAACGGACCTCTGAAACATCCCCAGCACCGGGTGAGAAGCGGTAGCGCAGCGATGCAAGCCGCGCTTCAAACACATCTTCTATGTAATCGTTGATTAGCAACGTCTGACGCGCCGTTTGACGATAGTCTTCAAATGTCCGACCAAGTGTTGATACCGCTACGAAGCCGAATATCGAAACAGCAAGAAGGATCAGCATCATTGCCCCAAATCCAGCATATATACGTTTTGAAATTGACCAATTTTCCAGCATTTGACCCGTCCTAATAACTCATCACAGGTCATCGCACACAAACTCTTTCAGAGCCGTAAACACCATTGATTTAGCTAGCGCATCCAAAAGCCCGCTGACTTGATTTTGTTGCGCAGGGCCCGTTCGTGGCGAGGCAGTGCATTGCGGTCAAACAGAGCGCGAACTTTCGCACCGCGCTTCTGGTAGATCATACGTTTGATCGGGTCGTATTGCTTCAGGATTTTTTTGATCTTGTTGGGGGCAGTGATGTCTTCAAGCACCGCGATTTGTGCATCGGTTCCACGCGCATACAGAAGTGGCAAAGCCCGGTAGTGACAGGTTGCTGTCCGGTCCAGAGCATTCAAACTCGTGGGGGGGCGGCCACCACCCAACCCGTGGATCACAAGGGGTAGAGCGATCTGATCTAGCCATGGATCAAGGGGTTGGATCACCAATTCAGCCGGCGGGTTGTCGCGGATTTGTGTCGCATATGTCAGAAAACGCTGTCCAAATTCTGCCGGGTCAGCACCAAAAAACCAGCCTGCATTGAAATAGAGATATCGCTCCCAGTATTCGTCAGGTTGGCTGAGATTGAGCGATGTCGCGAAATCAAGGTCGAAGCGGTCATAAAGTGATTTCCAGATCGCAGTATAGCCCGGCCAATACAGCTCTTCCACGGGCCAGGTCGGCCCCCGGACCATGGATGCTGCCGGGCGCGAAAAGTCAAAAGGGATGTCGCTTATGTCAGCAGTGATAAGTGTATCGGTATCAAAAAAGACAAACGGTTCGCGAGGCGGCAGGGTTTGCAGGCCCTCTATCTTGTTGCCATATGGATAACTGTCCCCAAAATGTACCGATGCAAAGGGTGTGATCTGTGCGCCCAAGTTTCGCAGCATGTCTTTGACATTCTCAGACATTCGCGGATCGTTTCGCCATAGGGGGCCGGGTTGTGGTTCTGCCACAAACAAGCTGCCGTCAAAGCCAGGCGCCATAGCGCGCAACGAGGCCGTGAAAATCAGCGCCTCATATTGCAATCGACCCGCTTGGCCGACAATCATGATGTTGAATGGTTGTCCTTCCGCCACGCTTTAATCCATTGGTTTGTATTGCGGAAATTGCTTATAGGGCCGTCCCTATGGACGGCAACCTTGGTGCGGGATTGGCCCGATCTAAAGGCCGTCCAGATACTCAAAATCAGCTCCCAAATGAATGACATTGGCGGTCTTGCCCGGTTGCAAGGATCCAAACGGTCCTGGTGACCTTATACAACTGGCGGGCAGTGTCGTCACCATCCTGAGCGCGCGTATCCGCGCAAGACCAACGTCATCAACCAAAACACGCAGAGCCCCAGGAAGGTCCAAATCCGCCCCGGCAAGGGTCCTATCATCTAGGGTGAGGCGCCCATCACTCCGCGAAATGCGACGTCCATTTAGGGTGAATTGTGTGATGTCAGAACCCAATGTCGCCATCGCATCTGTCACCAGAAAGATGTCAGGATTTGCTGTTAACGCCGTTTGCATTGCGGCAGGGTGCACATGGATGCCGTCGGCAATCAAACCCGCGCGGACACCAGGCGTGGTGAGCGCCGCACCGACCAAACCGGGATCGCGGCTTCCCAGTTGGCGCATCGCATTAAACAGATGTGTCACACACTGCGCGCCGGCTGCAAACGCCGCTCTTGCGGTATCAAAACCGCAATCGCTGTGGCCAAGCGACACGACCACCCCCGCAGAAGCGAGCCGTTTGATTTGGTCTGATGTGACACTTTCAGG
>JBCBGX010000080.1:0-10011 GCA_038526325.1 Pseudomonadota bacterium
CGCAGCCTTTTGACCCAGATTGGTGAGCGCACGATGCTTTTGTCGTTCAACTCTTCCTCGGAAAACCACAAAAGCATCGTGCGCTCACCAATCTGGGTCAAAAGGCTGCGCATCCGTGCAACCCAGGCTTCGCGTAGTTCGTTGACGACAGTGTCAAACCGGTCCAACGATTTTGTATGAAGCTCACCCAACATATGGCGGGTAAAGGAAAATTCAGAAAAATCTACGTCCTGATAGATCGCCTGCATGACGGTCGACGCCTTCAGGAAGCGATCATTGCGACGTGGATGGACCGAATAGAACCGGTTAGACAGATGGTTGGCACCCATGATCTGCACCACGGTCATGTCAGCCTCAGCACAGATTTCGATGACGGTCGGGTCGTTGACAAAGACATCAATGCCACCATTGACACAGCCGAAATTAACGCAGGTCTGGCGCATCGCCTTTTCGACCAGAACAGGAAACGGCTTTTCTATGAACTTTCCATATGTCTCAGTCCCGCCGATAAAGGCGATGTAAGGCCGGTCAAGCCGGCGCCGGGGCCCCCGAAACAGCATCCGTGACGCGCCATAGCGGCAGGGTGAATACGACAATTCACCAAATTCAATGCGTTCCTGTTTCATGGTTCCCACCTTTCCGTTTTTCACCCGCAGCGCAGATTCGCCGAAATGATTTGCGAATTCGCTAATGGTCGAATTTGGATCAAATTTTTACGGTTGGACCTGCCTTGAAGCTGCCCCCCGGGCGGGCCTATGGTGCATGTGACGGGCGAAAGGGATTTGGATGGCAATCGAACGTGTTGGAGTTGTCGGCGCAGGACAGATGGGCAACGGGATTGCGCATGTCTTTGCCTTGGCAGGGTATGACGTCCTGATGAATGATATCAGCGAAGACGCGCTGCAATCGGCAGTGGCTCTGATTGACAAAAACATGGATCGGCAGGTCAGCAAGGCGCTGATCACTGATATCGACAAATCCGAAGCCATGCGCCGGATCGCAACCACAAAAACCCTGACTGACCTGGGCAAGACTGATCTGATCATCGAAGCCGCGACCGAGCGTGAAACGATCAAGACCGCGATTTTTGAGGATCTCGTGCCGCATCTGGCACCTGATACGATCCTCACATCGAACACCTCGTCCATTTCCATTACCCGGCTTGCATCGCGAACGGACCGGCCCGAAAAGTTCATGGGGTTCCATTTCATGAACCCCGTCCCGATCATGCAATTGGTAGAGCTGATCCGGGGGATCGCAACGGATGAAGCAACCTTCAAAGCCTGTTACGGCGTTGTAGAGAAGCTGGGCAAAACCTCTGCCACGGCAGAGGATTTCCCGGCCTTTATCGTCAACCGCATTCTGATGCCAATGATCAACGAGGCGATTTACACGCTCTATGAAGGCGTTGGATCCGTGGAATCAATTGATACATCGCTCAAGCTGGGCGCTAATCATCCCATGGGTCCACTTGCCCTGGCGGACTTCATTGGGTTGGATACTTGCCTTGCGATTATGAATGTCCTTCATGATGGGCTCGCGGACACCAAGTACCGTCCCTGTCCACTGCTCACAAAATATGTCGAGGCCGGATGGCTCGGGCGCAAATCACAACGTGGATTTTATGACTACCGGGGTGACGTTCCTGTCCCGACCCGCTAGTCCCCTAATGCGAGTTTGACGGCAAGTCCAAGCATCGTGACCCCCACGACGCCATCCAGCCATGCCCAGGCTTTCGGCTTGGCAAAGATCGGCGCGAGCAGACGCGAACCATAGCCAAGCAAACCAAAAAACAGGCACGATGCAGCCAGCGCGCCAGCGCCAAACATCCAGCGACCATGATCATAAGTGGCTGATACCGCGCCGATAAGCCCAACGGTATCAAGATAGACGTGAGGATTCGCAAATGTCAGGATCGCCGTGGTCAGTAACGCAGCATGGAGGCTTTGCTCGGCTGCACCTTCGGCTTGAAGAGCTTCCGAGTCCATAAATGCAGCCCGAAGTGAGCGCAGGCCATAAACCACCAAAAACGCCACGCCACCCCATCGCATCACGCCAAGTGCCCATGATGCTTTATCAGCAATCACGCCAAACCCCGCGACACCCGCAAAGATCAAAAGCCCCTCGGACAAGCAACACAAAGCCACAACAGGTCCGATATGCGCCTGCCGCAATCCTTGTCGCAAAACAAAGGCATTTTGCGCCCCAATCGCGAGAATCAACGACAGGGAAAGCGCAAAACCTGCGGCGAATGTCGTTAGCATTTGCGATCCGTTATCTGTTGGCCGATGCCAACTAACAAACGTCTCATGCTATGACCATAGGTGTTGTTGGCTCTGTATCGCTACATGGCTAACCGACGTTTGCGAATTTTCAACACATGTCTGGCACCACCATCATTAGGAGGTACCGCTTTGCGACACACTTTGTTTTTGATTTTTGCGATGGTTGTGGTGCTCGCGTCGCCCGCGGTTGCCCTAATTGTACAGGAAAAACCCGGTGGTGGAGACGTCGCGCTTGTTGTTGCATCTCCGTGGGGTCAGGATATTGCCGCCCTTTTAAATGGTGCTGGCATGCCAGCGATTTATCCACAAAGGGCACCGCTTGGCGCATTTGTCGTACTCGCTTCGGATGACAGCGTTGAATTGTTGATGGCCCATGGCGCTTGGATGGTTCTACGAGGGGATCGGTTGTTAGACCTATGTTAGAAAACAATACTTTACCATTTCAAAACCGCGAACGCACTGCCCAGATCATTGCGAACTGGGTTCTTGCCCCAATCCCCGCGCTTGTCGGCTATTTTCTGAATGATCTTGGAAGCTGGTGGATATTCGCGCTTCTGGGCGGGGCACTTTCTGTTGCAGTTAAGTTGTCAGACTATTTCGCCGCTGACTTGCGCGGTTACGTGCTGAGTTTTTGTTTTGTCGGCCATAGCATTTTGTTTACGTCCGCATTTGTCGGTCACGCGTGGCAAATCGACTCTCACATGTTGTTTTTTGCCGTTCTTGCAATCATCTCCACACTCTCCAACCCACGTGCCTTGCTGTTTGGCGCCGCGCTTATCGCTGTGCACCATATTGCATTCAGCATTGTTATGCCTGGGCTTATTTTCCCCGGAGGTGGGGCCATTGATAGCCTCGAGCGTACGGTGATGCATGCATTGATCGTCGTGCTGCAAACAACGGTACTTTTGATCGGCATACAAAAGAGCAACGCCGCAAGTGCCAATTTGAAGCAAGCCCAAAATGAAGCAATCGAACAGATGAAACTTGCCGAGCAGGCAAAATCGTCCGCCAGTGAACGACATAAAAATGCGGAACTTGTTGTCAATACGCTCGATCATCACCTCGATGCAGTCGCTGACGGAAAGCTCGATACTGAAATCCAAACTGCTTTCGCAGGAGACTACGATCGGATGCGGAAAAGCTTTAACAAGGCTGTGACAAAGCTAAACGACGTACTGATACAGGTCACCACCGTCACATCAAGTATACAGTCAACCGGCTCTGGCATGCGCCAATCGTCCGACGACCTATCCCTGAGATCAGAGGCGCAGGCGGCGACATTGGAAGAAACAGCAGCCGCTCTGGAAGAGTTGACGGCGTCTATGAAAGAAGCTGCACAAGGCGCAAAAGATACGGAAAACAATGCGCGCCATGCACGACAAGAGGCCGAGGACAGTGGAAAGGTCGTTGAAGGTGCCGTGTCAGCAATGAATGCGATCGAAGAATCATCATCGCAAATGTCCAAAATAATTGGCGTAATTGATGATATCGCCTTTCAGACCAACCTGCTGGCATTAAATGCAGGCGTCGAAGCGGCACGCGCCGGTGAGGCTGGCAAGGGGTTTGCCGTTGTTGCAACCGAAGTGCGTGGCCTCGCACATCGATCGGCGGAGGCAGCGACCGAGATCAAGACACTGATTGAAGGAAGCTCACACCAAGTAGAACATGGTGTCGAACTGGTCCGTCAGGCAGGACAAGCGATCGAAGGGATCATCGTGCGCGTAAAGGAGATTACCACGGCGATGTCGAGCTTTGCAGCCAGCTCACAGGAGCAATCCCGAGGGTTGAACGAGATCAATATTGGTGTCAGCAGTCTTGATAGCGTCACGCAGCGCAATGCAGCAATGGCAGTTCAACTGACCACAGATAGCGCAAACCTAGACGCCCAGGCACAAGAGCTTTCGGATTTGATGCAACAATTCCGACTGGCAAACGTCGCGACACCGGTAAACCGTGCCGTCGCATAATTGACGCGCAAATTATTTCTCTCGCACCCATCACGTTCTGGTGTGCGGGGGGGTGTTTGGCGATGAAGAAAACGGATGGTATCTGTGCAAACCTCTGATAGAGCCTTCTAAAACGCGTTGCAGCAGGACATCACGAATGCGTATCTTCAGCGCTGTCTGCAAATTTTTTGGGGCCACGGACCTTGCCGCCGACGGTGCTCACTCACCAAGAAATACAGTCTTCGCCAGTTACACCACACTAACCGCTGGCCCGTTGATGGACTACAGCACGGGTTGTAAAGCCGAATTGTATTTGGTGTGATCACCTTCCGGCTAGGATTGAACGACCCAAAACCGGGGCTATTCGCTTTGTGCTGACAACGTTTAAAATTGGTGGGTAGCTAGTTGACCAAAGCGGGGCAATGAGGGCCCCGATCACTGACACGTGTTACTATTCGCCCTTCAATGCCAATGTTTCCTCTCGCAGCCAAGCCATGAATTTTCTTGGGTCTGCAGAACGGCTTTTCACGTCCGCTTCATCGAAAGGATGACCAACAATCGGCTTTTGTGGCCGACCGCAGGCATTAACAATTTCGTGGATAAGCAAACTCTGCCGCAATGTTGGGGAGAGCTGGTTGGCGATTTGGTACCAGCGAGAATTCGCACCCGGGAAAAATAGCGGCACAACCCGCGCGCCCGATGTGCGTATCATCTTCGCGGTGAACACATTCCATTCGTCTTCGATGACCGGTCCGAACATGGTCTTTGATGACGCCACGACACCTGACGGAAAAAGCGCAATCAGGCCATCTTCCTTTAGATGCGCCATGGCTTTCCGGCGCATCTCAACCATTTTTGCCTGTGCATCATCATCATGCGGAAACGGGACGGGGATCATGAATTCACCCGCGTCCTTGTCAATATCGGTTAGGAAAGCGCGGGTCAGTATACGGTAATCTGGCCGACGACGCCCGATAAGGTCCGCCAGGATCATTCCGTCGACCATACCGTGGGGATGGTTGGCAACCAATACGACGGGCCCGGTCTTTGGAATGCGCGCTATCTGCTCAGACGGCGTGATCAGATCAATGCCCATAACATCCAAGGCACCACGCCAAAACGCCGGGCCGTGCAATTTGCCCTTTTTTTCAAACTTGCGGATCATCCGAATGATGTGAATCTTTCCCGTAAACCATTCGATCGTCTTAATGATGTTGCGTTTGACAGGGCTGTCAAAGGTCTCCGAATAGGTCAGGCTGCCCCTGTCATAAACCCGCGGCGCATCATCGCTGCCGGCCGGAGGTGTCTGGATTTTAGGAGTTGTGTCGGTCAATCAACCAATCCTACCCTACTGGCCTTAAAGCCGCTAGTTACCTTCGCCGAACTTGTCTGCGACCAGATCCTCAATCGCTTGGGCCAACGCTTCTGCTTCGGGGCCGCTTGTTTGTACGTCAATAAAGGTTCCGATAGACGCTGCCAACATCAAAAGCCCCATGATACTGTCGCCACTGGCGCTTTCACCATCTTTGCTGATTATCGCCTCGGCATCAAACCCCTCGACAAGTTCGACCAGTTTCGCCGAGGCCCGAGCGTGGAGCCCCTTGATATTCTCAATCTTCACCCGCCGCATCGTCATGGATAATTGGTACCATTATGACTGTTGATATACTTATGTGCCGCGGCGATGGACGCTTCGACCGCATCTGGCACGCTGCGCTTGCGGGATTTGGCTAGTTTGATCAGCATTGGCAGGTTAGCCCCGTAGAGAATGCGTCGGTTTGCGTGACTGCATGCCCGCAATGACAGATTAGAAGGGGAACCGCCAAACATATCTGTCACAATGACCACGCCGTCTCCGGTATCTACCGCATCGGCAGCATTGCATATTTCGTTTTGTTTCTCGGTCCGATCATCTTCGGGACCAATCGCAATGCTAAGCATGCCCGGCTGGTGACCCACCACATGTTCGACTGCGGCCAAGTATTCCTTGGCCAGCCCACCATGTGCAACAATCACGATACCAATCAAACCCGGGGTCCCTTGTTACCTTGTGCGTCTCGTCGCTCGATCTCTCGGTGGCGTTTAGACACCTGCCACCCATCTTGCGCAAGGGCAGATGCCATACGTTCCGTCAGGGCAACAGACCTGTGTTGTCCACCGGTACAGCCAAACCCAATGGAAAGATGGGTCTTCCCTTCGTCCTTGTGAGCCGGCAAGAGCAAATCGATCAAGGATTTTACCCTCTCAAAGAACGGTGCAAAACGCTCGTCTGCTAAGACATAATCCAAAACAGCAGGCGCGCGGCCGTCCAAAGCGCGCAGGTCAGGGTCCCAATGCGGGTTCCGCAAAAACCGGCAATCCATCACGATATCAAGACCCCGGGGTAGCCCGCGTTTGTATGAGAATGAATGGAGGGTCACGCCCAAATATCGCCCGTCACCCGTCGCAAACCAGCGGTCAATCTCAGCTTTTAGATCATGGGGTGTCAGCCCGGTCGTATTTATCAACACATCGGCCCGGCCCCGCAGCGGCTGCAAAAGCTCTTTTTCCTGGGAAATGCCAACAAGTGGCGGTCCGGCTGGGGCCAGCGGGTGCCGTCGCCGCGTTTCAGAGTAGCGGCGCACCAATTCTTCTTCATCTGCGTCCACAAACAGAACCTGAGGCTCATGGTCCGGACGGTTGGAAAGCTGGTCAATGATCTCTATCAGCGCGTTGACCCCAAAATCGCGGTTCCTAACATCGAGCCCCAGTGCGAGTGGGCGACTGGGAGGCGGTCCATCAAGCAACCTGGGTAAAAGTGATAGTGGAAGATTGTCGATCACCTCGTATCCCAGATCTTCCAATGCGTTGATCGCCGTAGATCGTCCGGCACCGGAAGGTCCTGTTACAAGCACAACACTTGGGCCAGTCTTTTGCGTCAGGTCTGACATCACTCGCTCCGCCCTGCTTTGAGCATTTGCAGGATCGCTGCGGCGCAATGTGCACCGGCAATGCGGTTTATCAAGGGCAGGTCACGTTCCAGACAGGTGAATTTTCGGTGAAGTGGCAGTCTTTCAACTTCTTGGGTATCAAGATCAACAACAAGCCGGATTGCTGTGGGCGGTGCCGGTTTCGCGCACAGGATGCCAAGGCCGCGTGCCTCGATCAGCCCGTGGAGTGTATCCGGGCAGCTTGCCACCACGTTAGGGCCGTCCCCCTGCAGAATAACTCTGTCATCGGCCACCAACTCACACCCGTAGGCCATCAGTTCAAGTGCCAAAGCCGACTTTCCGCTGCCAGATCGACCAAGGATTAATACAGCTCTGTCCTGCCAAGCGACGCATGTCGCGTGGATCGTTTCGCTCGGGTCGGTACGCCTCATTTAAAGTGGTAGACCAACCACAAAGCGTGCGCCGAGCGGTTCGCTGGTTGGGTCGGCGTCGGTGGGTCGGATATTTTCCGCCCAGATCACACCCCCATGTGCCTCGACAATCTGTTTGGAAATCGCAAGGCCAAGACCGGAATTGTTACCGAATTGACCTTCGGGACGCTCGGAATAGAACCTCTGGAAAATCTTGGTCAACGCATCTTCTGGTATGCCGGGGCCGGTATCTTCGACGACGACAAGCACCCGGTTTTCTCGTGTACGCGCCCAGACCCGAATTGCATCACCATCTTCACAGAAGGAAATGGCATTGGTGATCAGGTTGACAAAGACTTGCGCCAGACGCCCCTCCAGTCCTTGCACCTCAATGGGCGTATCAGGCACATCGGCGACGAAATCGATGCCACGCGATTTTGCATCTTTGCCCAAGAAATCAAGGATGTTGTCCAACATAGTCAGTAGGTCGAAGGATTGCTCTTCCTCCTTGACCAGCTCACTGTCTAGCCGCGACGCGTTGGAGATATCGCTCACCAACCGGTCCAAGCGTTTCACGTCGTGTTCGATCACTTCCAAGAGCTTTTGGCGCTGATCATCGCGCTTGGCCACACGCATGGTGCCGACAGCAGATCTCAAAGAAGCGAGAGGGTTTTTGATCTCATGGGAGACGTCGGCGGCGAATTGTTCGTTGCCTTCAATCCGCTCATAAAGGGCGGCGACCATTGACCGGAGTGCCCCGGAAAGCCGGCCGATTTCATCCGGTCGTGCGGTCAGATCCGGAATACGGACTTTGACCGGGGACATTTTCCTAGCGTTTTTATCCTGACTGATCTCTGCCGCCATGGCCAGATCGGCAAGCGGGTTTGCGATTGTAGAGGCCAGCACCAGGCTCAGACCGACACTGACCAAGATGCCGACGAAAAACAGGCGTAGAACTTGTTCGCGCTCGCGCCGAACGAGGCTATCAACCTCACCTGCGGCGGTGCGCACAGCGATTACCCCAACTGGTACCTCGCTGCGCATGATCGGCGTGGTGACGATGAAGCTGGCGATGCCGCCAATTTCGGCAACTTCAAGCTGTGTACCGTTTTCGATCGCATCGCGGACGTTCTGTTGCGACAGGGCGATCAACTCCTGTTCGGGGGTCAACCGTTCGGAATTCATGGAAATAATCCCGGCAAGACCATCCCACAGCCGTACTAAAAAATCGGTGATCTGGGTTCCACCGGTCTGCAGCTGCAAATCGGCCAATTGTTCGGCGTTCAATGCGCCCGTTGCACGGGCCACAAGGGTCGCGTCCGGTGAAAAGACCGACACTTCCACCCCGCCACGCAGGCTCATCATGCGCAAGATGGCAGAGGCATTGATGCCATCCGACGTCACGAGGTTGACCGGTGCGATGCTGGGCAGTTCTGCCTCAAACACATCGGCGATCAACTGCGCCTCGTTCACAAGTCCATTCGCACGTTGATAGGCAAGGCTGTCCCGCGACGGGCTAAGATACAGCACCCCCGCGATCAGAAGGATCATGGCAATGAGATTGAAGGTGACAATTTTGCGCGCAATGGGTGAGCCGCGTAACGCGAAAAGGCCGCGCCGTCGTCTATCGGTTCCGTCCAGCCTGTCGCTGACGACATCTGGTTCGACCCAATCATCGCCCAGCACCAAATCCGGAGACCGCGAGCGAGCGGCTGCGCGCACGGATTTTAGGTCGCGCACGTCGATTTTGGGGGCGGCAGTCATGCCCTATTCTTCGTTGTAGCGGTACCCGATGCCATAGAGCGTCTCAATCGCGGAAAACTCGTTATCAGTATTACGCATCTTCTTGCGTAAACGTTTAATGTGGCTGTCGATCGTTCGATCATCCACATAGACCTGATCATCATACGCGACATCCATCAACTGGTCACGACTTTTCACAAAGCCCGGGCGCTGTGCCAGCGCCTGCAACAGCAGGAATTCCGTGACGGTCAGTGAAACATCCTGCCCTTTCCATTTCACTGCATGGCGCAGCGGATCCATCACCAGATCGCCGCGTACCATAACCTTTGTCTCTTCTGTTTCTTCTATGTCTTCGCCAGCAATGGCATCCTGCCTGCGCAAGAGTGCCCGAATGCGTTCAACAAGCAGTCTTTGCGAGAATGGCTTTTTGACATAGTCATCAGCCCCCATGCGCAGGCCCAGTACCTCGTCAATCTCGTCATCTTTGGATGTCAGAAAGATCACCGGCATCGACGTCTTCTGGCGTAGTCGCTGCAACAGATCCATACCATCCATGCGCGGCATCTTGATGTCCAAAACGGCCATATCGGGCATGCGCTTGCTGAAAGCATCAAGTGCCGATTGGCCGTCATTATATGTCTCTACCTCGAACCCTTCCGCTTCAAGCGTCAGAGCGACCGAGGTAAGAATGTTCCGG
>JBCBGX010000081.1:0-9981 GCA_038526325.1 Pseudomonadota bacterium
AGCAGCGCAGTCACAGGCAATGAATTCCATAGGGCCGTATCGATGATCATGCCGCAATCCGCTGATCAAGGGCCAATTTTAGATCCCGCAGCACATGTGCCGGCTCTGTCTGGGTCAGAATGGCCTTGCGCAAAGCTGCTGGCGTGCCAGCATCATCCATGTACCACCCAAGATGCTTGCGCGCGACCTTACCGCCTAGGCTTTTTCCATAGAAGGACAGCATGGCTTCGTAATGGGCGCACACCATGTCAATCAATGCGGCACCAGTGGGAACACGCGGCGGCGCGGTACCGTGAAGCCGAGCCGCGATATCTGCCAAGCGCCACGGTTTGCCTTGCGCACCCCGCCCGATCATGACGCCATCGGCATTTGACTGGCTCAGCGCCCGTTTTGCCGTTGTTACATCGACGATATCCCCATTCGCGATGACGGGAATGCTCACAGCGTCTTTGATAGCCTTGATTGCGGCCCAATCAGCATGTCCCTTGTAGAACTGACAGCGGGTCCGCCCATGGATCGTTACCAACTTGATCCCTGCCCCCTCGGCGCGTCGGGCGACGTCAGCGGCGTTCAGGCAATCCTCATCCCAACCCAAACGCGTTTTCAGCGTTACTGGAACAGAGACCGCACCAACCACGGCCTCGATCAAGGACAGCGCATGATCGGGCGTTCGCAAAAGCGCTGATCCGGAATAGCCATTGGTCACCTTTTTGGCGGGGCACCCCATATTAATATCAATCATCATCGCGCCATTGGCTTCGATCATGCGAGCCGCTTCTGCCATCCAATACGCATCACGCCCGGCAATCTGCACGGCAGTCGCAGCCTGATCAAACCCAAGTTCAGCGCGTTCCCGAACCCCCGGTTTGGCCTGCACCATTTCCTGGCTCGCAACCATCTCGCTGACCACCCAACCCGCACCGAAAGAGGCGACAAGCTGACGAAATGGCAAGTCGGTGGTGCCCGCGAGCGGCGCAAGCGCCACAGGTGGCGTGAGCGCCACATTGTTTAAGACCAGGGATTTGTTCAGTGCCAATGGAACAGTCATTCGCTTAATGGGTGTGCGTTGGGTACGAGATAGGACGATTTGGTGACCCTCACAACATTTCCCAAACGGCACTATCCCTGAAAATCAGCACATGCACAAAAATTAGGCATAAATGCGCAAAAACAGACGAATTGCACAGGGCAGCACGGCGCTTTAGAACACCAATATTAACCAATACGGAACCTAACATGACCGTCTCTGCCATTATCGTCGCTGCAGGTCGCGGCACCCGCGCTGGCGGCGACGTGCCAAAACAATGGCAAATCCTCAAAGGCAAACCTGTGGCCTTACATGCCTTGGAGGCGTTCAAATCTCATTCCGCGATCAACGAGATCATCCTTGTTTTGCACCCCGATGACATGGCTTCAGGACACGCCGACAGTCTCCCCGAAGTAAAGGTTGTGCTGGGTGGCGCAACACGCAAGGCCTCTGTCCTTGCCGGTTTGGCAGCCTGTCGCGCCACGACAAACCGCGTTCTTGTGCATGACGCAGCCCGCCCATTGCTTCGGGCAGAGACGATTGATTACGTGCTTGAAGCGTTGAAGACACATGACGGTGCGGCACCTGCACTGGCCGTCACAGATACACTTTGGCACGGGCAAAACGATCTGGTCACTGGTCTGCAAGACCGTGACGGGCTTTACAGCGCGCAGACACCCCAGGGATTTCACCTTGCCCCGCTTCTTTCGGCGCACAAAGCCAGCGCCAATGACGCCACAGATGATGTGGCAGTCGCACGGGCCGCTGGCATGGACATTGCGATCGTTCCGGGAGCAGAGGACAACATCAAAATCACAACACCTGGCGATTTCGCACGAGCCGAAAAACTCATGGGACATCAAATGGATATCAGATGTGGTAACGGCTATGATGTGCACCGGTTCGGACCGGGCGATCATGTGTGGCTTTGCGGTGTGCAGATCCCCCATAGCCGGGGGCTGCAGGGCCATTCAGATGCGGATGTGGGCATGCATGCTATCACAGACGCCATCTACGGCGCCTTGGGTATGGGCGATATCGGGCAACATTTCCCCCCGTCCGATCCCAAATGGAAAGGGGCAGCGAGCCATATTTTCCTGGAACATGCCGTCGCTTTGGCCGCTGAGCATGGCTATGCGATCACTCATGTCGATTGTACGCTAGTCTGCGAATTTCCCAAGATCGGCCCACACCAGACAACGATGAAAGCAGCACTAGCCAAGATCATGGGGCACAGCCCTGACCGGATCAGTGTGAAAGCCACAACCTCCGAACGGTTGGGCTTTACCGGGCGCGAGGAAGGGATTGCATCGCTCGCGACAGTCACGTTGGTGAAACCATGACCCATTTGATTGCGACCTTTTTCTATGTCGGCCATTTACGCCCAGGCCCGGGCACCTGGGGATCGCTCGCCGCTCTGCCCGTTGCTTGGGCGCTTTACATCTTGGGCGGTCCTTGGGCCATGGTCGCTGGCGTGATCTTATCCTACGTGCTGGGCGTCTGGGCCACTGGTATGGAAACCAAAGGAAAAGATGATCACGACCCATCCGAGATCGTCATAGACGAGGTCGCCGGCCAATGGATCGCCCTCCTACCCGTCGCTTTCGGCGCACAGATGAACGGTGCCAGCATCACGGACCTTTGGCCCGGCTGGATCGCGGCCTTTGTGCTGTTCCGGCTGTTCGATATCACAAAATGGGGCCCCGTGGGCTGGGCGGATAATCTGCACGGGCCGACGGGTGTCATGCTGGATGACGTCATTGCTGGTCTTTTTGCAGCGCTTGGTGTGATCCTTCTTGCCGGATTGGCGCATATGGTATGAGCGCTGCAGACCTTTTTCATCTTGCCAAAGCGGGTGGGCGCATCATCGCCACCGCCGAAAGCTGCACTGGCGGCATGGTCAGTGCGGCCATAACCGATATCGCCGGCAGTTCGGCCATTTTTGATCGGGGCTTTGTCACCTATTCCAATGACGCCAAAATGGTGCAGTTGGGGGTCCGGGCGGACACGTTGCAATCCCATGGTGCCGTGTCTGAAGCTGTCGCAGGCGAAATGGCCCAAGGCGCGCTTGCAAACTCTGCTGCGAATGTGGCGGTGTCCATCACTGGCATCGCAGGCCCGGGTGGGTCGGATCATAAGCCCGAAGGTCGGGTCTGCTTTGGCATCGCGACACAGAATGAATGTCAGACTGAGACAGTTGAATTCGGGGCGCTTGGCCGCGCCAATGTTCGTCAGAGCGCCACCGCACACGCACTCAAAATGCTGATCGCTCAGATCACCGAGGGGGAGCCATAAAGATCAGCCGCGCGACGTTCAAAGGCGCGGACGACCCGCTGCATCGCGTCATTGAAAAAGACATTGGCCGCGCCTTGTAGCAAGCGGCTCTTGAATTCAAAATCTACGGCAAAGGACACTTCACATCCTCCCGTGATCTCGTTGAAATTCCAGCGGCTTTCGAGATATCGCACCGGACCATCAAGATATTCCGTATCGATACGCATCTCGCCCGGCCACAAGGTGACGCGACTGCCAAACCGCTCGCGAAAAACTTTGAACGAAATCACAAGATCCGCAAGCATAATGACAGTGTCGCCCTGTTCGGTCGTGCTGCGAATGCGCGCAGCTGCCGTCCATGGCAAGAACTTTGGATAATTGGCAACATCCGCCACCAGGTCATACATCTGCTGTGCGGTGTAGGGCAGAACCTTGGTTTCAGCGTGGGACGGCATCTTTAAACTCTCACAAACAATCGTGCCGCCCCGATGTCTTAGACTAAGGTTAAAAAATCAACCCACGAAGACGCGAGCGGGTCAGATGCCGCAGCAAAACCCAACTGCGCGGTTGCAGTAGCCGCCAAATTCGTTTCACATCCGACCGAAACCAAAACGGATCGCCCCATGTTAGCCCCTGACCATTCCGCCTATCTGATTGATGAATTGATCAGCGCCAAGGCCATTGCCGCTCGGATCGAAACATTGGCCCGTGAAATCCGCGAGGAATTTGCAGACACGGATAAATTGGTGGTTGTCGGACTGCTGCGGGGGTCGTTTGTGTTTATCGCAGACCTGGTGCGCGACCTGGATTTACCTGTTGAGGTCGATTTCCTTGAGGCATCATCCTATGGCGAGGGGATGGAAAGCTCGCGCGAGGTACGGATTTTGAAAGACCTGCGGGGCCAGATCGAAGGGCGCGATGTGCTTGTGGTGGAGGATATCGTCGACACTGGCCACACGCTGACCCATGTCACCAAACTGCTGAAATCACGCAAGCCCGCGCGGCTAAAGACCATCGCCCTGCTCGATAAACCGGCCCGGCGTGAGGTTGAATTCAAAGCGAGTTGGACTGGCTTTGAAATCCCGGACGAATTTGTTGTGGGCTACGGCATTGACTATGCGCAACGGAACCGAAATCTGCCCTTTATTGGTAAGGTCAGGTTTAAAGACGCAGCCCCATGAACCCGATCTGGTTTGTCCGTGCCAAGCGATGGGCGCAAAACCCGCCGTCGCCAGCGAAGATCAAATTGGTCTTTGGCATCATAGGCTTTTGCGTAGCACTTTATGCAATTGAGCGTCTGGGCTTTTGGCCAGACTGGGCAACTGCCGAACGATTACGGCCCTAGGCGGTCCCCAGCTTTTTCAACCGTGCTGCGCGAAACCGCGCAAAATCGTCACCAGCATGATAGGAGGATCGCGTCAGCGGTGTGGCAGACACCATCAGGAACCCCTTACCGTAAGCCGCTTTTTCGTAAGCCTTGAACTCTTCTGGGGTTACGAAGCGATCCACCTTGTGATGTTTTGGCGTTGGCTGCAGATATTGCCCGATGGTTAGGAAATCGATATCGGCAGCGCGCATATCCTCCATAACCTGTGTAACTGCCTGCCTATCTTCGCCAAGTCCCACCATGATCCCCGATTTTGTGAACATCGTCAGGTCAAGCTCTTTGACGCGCTGCAAGAGACGAAGGGAATGAAAATACCGGGCCCCGGGCCGCACCTGCGGATAAAGGCCCGGCACAGTTTCTAGGTTGTGATTGAACACATCCGGCTTGGCCGCCACGACAATCTCTAGCACGGAAGGGTCACAGCGCAGGAAATCGGGCGTCAAGATCTCAATCGTAGTGCCGGGTGACTGTCGTCGCACGGCACGGATTGTTTGGGCGAAGTGTTCAGCCCCGCCATCTTCAACGTCATCGCGGTCGACGGATGTGATGACGACATGGTTCAGCCCAAGCTTTTTGACCGCATCAGCCACCCTGCCCGGCTCAAACACATCCAGCGCTTCGGGCGGTTTGCCGGTCGCGATATTGCAGAACGTACAGGCGCGGGTGCAGACTTCGCCCATGATCATCATGGCCGCGTGGCCCTGGCTCCAGCATTCACCAACATTCGGGCATCCGGCCTCTTCGCAGACCGTCACCAGTTTATGCTCGCGCATGATCTTATGAGTGTCTTTGTAGCCCTGCGATACCGGCGCCTTAACCCGGATCCAATCTGGCTTTTTGGGTTGTGGCGCATTGGCGCGCTTTTGCTTCTCGGGATGGCGCTCTGCTGGAATTTTCAGGTCGCGTTTGGGCATCGTAAGGCTCCGATCAATCTGAACCTTACGTAACGCCCCCACACGGCCTTGTCCAATTGTCATGGTGCCGCGCATGGCGGCACTGCAAAATACGCATAAGGCTATTCAGCCAATCATCGGCCCGAATTGCCCTTGTGTGTCCTCGTAGTGCCGCTTGAGCCGTTGCAGCGCAATGCGCAGCACGATTTTACCAGATCGCGCGGACCAACCCATGTTCTTTTCTGTCTGCTCTAGCCCTTCCAAATAACAACAACAGCGCAGCGCAACATCACCCAGACCTGGCCCCAGGTCGCGCAGCGCATCCCGCACACGAGCCTTGGCCTGCGTTGCAGCAGCCGAGCTTTCAGGGCGCAATTCTACCACATCAGAAGTCACAAAAGCGTCCCAGCTTTCAAGCGCCGTCGCCCCGACCTGAGCCAATTCAAAGTCCTCGCGCAGCCTTTCACCAGCAGCGACCAGGTCTCGCTTGAGAAACGGTTTTCCATCCTTGTCCCGCCGACGGGCCAGTCCAACCAGCGGGCTTTCGGTGATATGAAAGCGATGGGCGGGGCGCGCTTCGCCCTCGATCGCGGCAATGTCCCATCCTGCATCACTATCTGCGTCCGGTTTTTTTTCCGCAAAGCCATTGGCGCGATTCTCATCCTCTGCAGTGAGCCTGCGCAAAGCCGACCTGCCGGCATTTGTAATAAAGTAGCGCGCAACGCGACAGTCCGTGTCTGGACAAGCGATCCAATCCTTTAACGCCATGGCTTGCGCAATTTCCCGGTCAACGACGGCGGTGCGCAACTGGTCTCCGGCTTGGCCCTCACGCACGACGACAGCCGTCTCCATCTCTCGGGCAACTGCCAGCACAGCGCCCGGTTCGCAAAGCCGATGCAATATCCGCTTGGCATAATGATCAATTTGTTTCTGCGTCAGCGGTATGCCCTGCACTGGTGCAGCCTCAATACATGTCAACTGTGTCATTCCCTTGTCCCTTTCGTTGTGATCGCTATCGGTCGTCACTCGGGCAGAAAGGGATTTCAAAGCTGCATCAATCAGCGGATCATCACGGCGACATTCAAATCGCCGCACTTGCCTGAAGACCGTTGAAGGATGGCAATCACTCGCCCGCGCAAGTGCACGAATGGACAGACCCGTTTCAGTGTGCGCTAGATAGTTGCGCGCCGCATTAGGTACCCATTGTGGAAATGCGTCGGAGCCAACTGATTGCCGTTGTGCAGTCATCAAACTCGTCCTCTTACCATTCGTCCCGAGACGCAAACGAAGAGCCAACAACACCGAAAGCGTATCGGCGGTGCAACGTATGCGTGTATGGTTACTCATTTGTTAACGACGTTTTCAGTACGTCACCTATTCTTTCGGAATGATAAACAATCCTGAGGCGAGCGTTCTTAACTATTGAGGTTCCCGCAACACCTCAAAATCCAATGTACACCAATGTCGACTCACCAAATCTCAGGAAAGGTTTACAAATGCTTGATATTATTACACGTCTTCGGACCCTCAAACGACCCGCCTTGCTGGCCCGTGCTGTCCGCTTCGGGGTGGATGACTATAGGCGTGAAGTGCATCTGAAACGGCTCCTGCATTGCGACACCCTGCCACGGGCAGCCGACGCGATCATGCAGCTTCTTGACCTAGAAAATGAGCAAAACACCCTGCGCGAAGAAAGATCAGGGAACTATGCGGTCGGACGACACATAGAGATTCTGATCGCACTGTCAGGCGAATCCCGAATTTTAGTGTCCGCACACGAACCAGTCAGCTGAATGCATCTGGCATACTTGCTTTCTTTTCAGCAACATAGGCGCGCAACCGCGCCTCGATGTCCGGATCTAAAGCGGGCTGTTGATAAGTGTCCGACATGCGTTTCACCCGTGCGGCGGCCAGGGTCTGCGTGTCGCGCCCACCCTCTTCGTCCCAGGTTTCAAAAGGCTTATAGTCGAACAGTTCGGACCGCCAAAATGCATCCTTGAAATTGGCTTGCGTATGGGCACACCCAAGGTAGTGACCACCGGGTCCAACCTCGCTGATTGCATCCATCGCCTGGCCGGTTTCAGTCATATCCACACCCTTGGCAAAGTGGTGAAGCGCCCCCAATTGGTCGGCGTCCATGACAAATTTTTCGAAAGACGTCACTAGCCCACCCTCTAGCCAGCCACAGCTGTGTAGCATAAAGTTGACTCCCGACAGCAACCCCATTTGAAGGCTGTCTGCCGATTCATACGCCGCTTGCGCATCGGGCAGTTTAGAGCCGCTGAACGCCCCTGAAGACCGATATGGAAGCCCCAAACGACGTGCTAACTGGCCCGCACCGTAGGTAATGTGACTCGCCTCTGGCGTGCCAAAGGTGGGCGCGCCCGAATTCATATCAATCGATGTCACGAAGGTGCCAAAAATCACCGGCGCCCCCGGGCGAACAATCTGGCTATAGGCCACACCGGCCAAAACTTCGGCCAGCACCTGCGTCAGTGTTCCGGCGATCGAAACGGGCGCCATAGCCCCGCCCACGATGAACGGGCTGACGATCGAGGCTTGATTGTTTTTGGCGAAAACCTCCAGCGCGCCCATCATGATACTGTCAAATGTCAGGGGCGAATTGATGTTTATCAAAGAGGTCATCACAGTGTTGTTTTGCACGAACTCTTTGCCAAACAGGATTTCACACATCTCAACCGAATCTTGTGCCCGGCTCGGCTCTGTCACAGAGCCCATGAACGGCTTGTCGCTATAGATCATATGCGCCATTAACATATCCAAATGGCGCTTGTTCACCGGCACATCTGTCGGTTCACACACTGTCCCGCCGGAATGGTGCAACCATTTGGACATATAACCCAGCTTCACCAGCTTTTCGAAATCCGCCATTGTGGCATAGCGGCGCCCGCCATCAAGGTCTCGGACAAATGGTGGTCCGTATACTGGCGCTAGCACAAGGCTTTTGCCGCCGATCACAACACTACGTTCCGGATTGCGTGCATGCTGCGTAAATGTTGAAGGCGCCGTTGCGCATAACTTGCGAGCGAGCCCTCTTGGAATGCGCACCCGCTCTCCGTCAATATCTGCACCCGCCTCTTTCCACCGGGCTAGCGCATCCGGGTTGTCCACAAAGTTCACACCGATCTCGGCCAGCACGGTCTCGGCATTTGCCTCGATCACCGCCAGCGCTTCATCTGTCAGCACCTCAAAATTTGGCACATTGCGTTCAATGTATTTGGCGGTCGCAACACTGACTGCCGTGCGTTCAGCACGCCGTGCGGCTCCGCCCCCGCCACGGGTCCGGCGACCTGTTCGTGCTGGTGCATCGGTCATTGCAAAATCCCTTCAAGGCCTGCGTTGCAAAACACATAACCGGCACCAACGTGACACAGCCCCCGTTTTGCGCCCTTTGAGACTTGAAAACGACATGTCTGAATCGACCACATGCCCTTGCACTGCCCCAACGGGCGCTTTACCGAAGCGCCATGGAACACAGCACCCACGAACGCCTACTGATCATCGACTTCGGCAGCCAGGTCACCCAGTTGATTGCACGCCGTCTGCGCGAGCTGAATGTCTACTGCGAAATCCACCCTTACCAGAACGTCTCCGATGTGTTCCTGGCCGATTTTGCACCCAAGGCTGTTATCTTTTCGGGTGGACCTGACAGCGTCACCCGCGACGGTTCCCCCCGACCGCCGCAATCGGTCTATCAACTGGGCGTACCTATTTTGGGAATTTGCTATGGCCAGCAAGTGATGATGCAGGACCTTGGCGGTCGCGTTGAAGGAGGCAAGATCACCGGGGGTGGCGGCACGGCCGAGTTCGGGCGCGCCTTTGTGCAACCCGGCGATACCTTGGCGCTACTGGACGGCTGGTTTGCTGACGACAAAGAACAAGTCTGGATGAGCCATGGCGACCATGTCTCTGAAATCGCACCAGGTTTCAAGGTTTACGGCACCTCGCCCAACGCGCCCTTTGCGATCACAGCGGATGTGTCGCGGCACTTCTACGCCGTCCAATTCCACCCCGAGGTGCACCACACGCCCAACGGGGCGAAGCTTTATGAAAACTTCGTGCGGCTGGCCGGCTTCACCGGCGATTGGACCATGGGCGCGTACCGCGAACAGGCGATTGCGGCGATCAAGGATCAGGTGGGCGATAAACAGGTGATCTGCGCGCTGTCTGGTGGGGTCGATTCGTCCGTCGCGGCGGCCCTGCTGCATGAAGCCATCGGCGACCAGCTCACTTGCGTCTTCGTCGACCACGGGCTCTTGCGCCTGAACGAGGCGGATGAGGTCGTGGGCATGTTCCGCGATCACATGAACCTGAAAGTCATCCACGCGGACGAGACCGACCTGTTCCTTGGCGAACTCGAAGGGGTAAGCGACCCCGAG
>JBCBGX010000082.1:0-9887 GCA_038526325.1 Pseudomonadota bacterium
GCCAGTTTCTGCTTCATAAGGGACTGTTTCACCTTTCATTTTGGGCTTCTTTTCGCATGGGCGCGCAGATCGGCGCGGATGATCTTTCCTGTCGCGGTCAGTGGCATGTCGTCGATAAAGTGAATCACGCGGGGATATTCGTAAGCGGCAAGGCGTTTTTTGACATAGGTCGCGACGTCATCGGCCAAAGCTGTCGAAGGACTATGGCCTACAGCCAACTGTACATATGCTGCCACAATAGACCCGCGGACCGGATCAGGTTTGCCAACAACCCCAGCAAGCTGAACAGCGGGATGGGTGAGCAAGCAATCCTCTATCTCTGCCGGACCAATGCGGTAGCCAGCGGAGCTGATAATATCGTCCGCGCGCCCAACAAAGCGGATTCGGCCAGACTGGGTCATGGCCCCCTTGTCTCCGGTCAAAAGCCAAGTGTCGCCACCAATTGTTGTGAATTTTTCCGCCGTCCCTTCGGGCTGGTTCCAATATCCCAAAAACATCACCGGATCGGGGGCACGGACAGCAATGTCGCCTTCTTCATCCATGTCGCAAATACGGCCATTACCAATCACTGCGACCTCGTGGCCGGGTACAGCAAAACCCATCACTACAGGCTCAGCCGGTTCCAAAGCCGCACAAGATGACACAATCATATTACACTCTGTCTGACCGTAGAATTCGTTAATTGTCGTGCCAAAAACCTTTTGGCCCCAGTGGATTAGTTCCTTGCCCAGGGTTTCACCCCCGCTGGCGACGGAGCGCATCGGGACGGGTTCCGCGGGTGGGTCATTGCGCATGAGCTTGAGCGCGGTAGGTGGCAGAAAGGCGTTTTGGACGTGGTGCTTTCGGATGAGTTCGAAAGCGGCCTTGGCAGTGAATTTTTCAAATCTGCAGGCCACCACGGGAATACCGTGATGCAATGCAGGCATCAAAACGTCCAGCAGGCCGCCAATCCAGGCCCAATCGGCGGGGGTCCAGATGCGATCACCGGGTTGGGGAAAGAAGTCATGGCTCATTTCGACGCCGGGCAGGTGACCGAGCAACACCCGATGGGCATGGAGCGCGCCTTTTGGCGGACCTGTGGTGCCGGACGTGTAAATCAAGAGTGCGGGGTCATCCGCGCGCGTTTCTACTGGTGTGAAATCTTTGGATTGGCTTGCACACAGCGCATGAAAATCCTCTGCAGGTCCTCCATCAATGGATAGCACACAGCACAACCCGGGCAGATCTTTGCGTAGATTACCAAGAATTCTTGCGCCCGCCGCATTTGTGATGATGACGGCAGCTTGAGAATCTCGTAATCGATGAAGTAGCGCTTCTGGGCCGAACTGCGTGAAAAGGGGTAATGCGATACGCCCTGATTTCGTTACCGCAATATGGGCGATTGCCGTTTGAACGCATTGCGGCAAAAGCACTCCGATACGGTCACTTTCAGTACAAGCAGCCTTAAGAACATGGGCGAGTTGATTGGACAGATCGCGCAGCGTGCCAAAGCTGTATTCGGTCGCTGATCCGTCTGTCCCCACATCAACAATCGCTGTCGCGTCGGGAGCGAGGCTGGCAGGTCTGTCACAAATATCGACGCCAATGCTGTAGTGGGTCGGTATGTCCCAACGAAAGGCCGCACGGGTCGCATCAATAGAGGTCTTTGAGCAGAGCATCGTCAGCACACGCTGCAACCGAGCGTGGCGCGATGTCAATCTAGGATACGCTATAGCTGCAACCGATTCGTGCCGCCAAGTCGCCTCTTGGCTGCATGATTTTAGTTAACACAATCTTAAAATGCGGAATATTTAGGGCAAATCTCTGCGGTAGACAGCGCCATGTTCGTGCCGGGAACCCAGAAAAAACGTTCATAAACAATATTTTAAGAGAATTTAATGTCTCGGTCTGTTGCTGTTTCATTGCCCGCTCCGAAACATGAACGTTAGATGAATGGGGCATTATCACCCAGTTCACATTGCCTTGTGCATAGTGTTCGAGGTGGCAAGACAGGCGAGAGTGGATCGCCGCGTCAGTAGAGGAGCGATCATGTTGAACGTGCGGCGGTTTTTCCAAGACCACAATGATGGGTTCGAGGTATGTGCACCACAACCCCTTCCTGCAAACAACAAAGAACCGCTTGCTGCAAACCGCAGTTCAAATATTCATCTTGTAGACTTTTCGCGATCAGAAATGACAACGGGCGACGAAAGATTCCCTCGAGTTGACGAAATTCTAGACCGCCTCGACGTTAATGCGCGTGTTGCCGTTGGTGCCATTCGCCGCGCAGATTAGGCGCAGGCTCTCGCGGATCATACAGATGTGCCTATCATCTTAGATCTAATTCAACCTATGAAAGTCGTTGTCGCCTTCTCAATTGCAGCGCTGATCGTTCCGCATATCGGGCACGCCGACGTGCGAGAATTGACATCTGCCCAGTTAAGGACAGCAATCGCGGATGGCCGCGCCATAGCGTCGTATCGCCTGATCGAAGGGGTCGAACGCTACACTGGCGGGACTGTTGTCGACGTCAGAGTGTTTGATGTGGGTGGTGACGTCACATACCGCATTTTGGTCCGAAATGACCAGAGCGGATTAGATGCGATTTTGGTGGAAGGAAACAGCGGTCAGGTGATTATGCCTTCGACCAATGTGGCACAACAGGTCAGTGCGTTTGCACGCGAAAGAACGCGTGCGTTGTCGCAGTCTGAACTCCTGTCCACAAGCAGCAAGGACAATGGGAACATCGGCGGCCTTGACCAAGGTCACAATGGCACCGGTGGTACTAAAGGTCGCCATTGAACGGACATAGTCCGCGGGCCTAATTCTCGCCAAACTTCTGCCACGCGGTACTCTTAGACCGGATCCATGCGTATTTTGCTTGCCGAAGACGAGCCAGTGCTCGCTGACCAAATAAGAAGTGTGATGAAATCCGAAGGGCGTGTCGTTGACGTTGCCCCAAACGGTGTAGAGGCTCAGTTTCTTGCTGAAACCGAACCTTATGATGTCATTATTCTCGATATTGGTTTGCCAGAACGTGATGGCATATCAGTTCTCAAGTCACTGCGAGCTAACGGTGTTGACACGCCGGTGCTCATCCTGACGGCTCGAAATGACTGGTCTGACAGGGTCGATGGGCTGGATGCCGGGGCGGATGATTACCTGGCGAAGCCTTTTCACATGCCGGAATTGTCAGCCCGTGTCCGGGCGATGATCCGTCGGAATGTTGGCCAAACCAACCCAGTGTTTCAAAAAGATGATGTCAGCTTTGACAGCCGAAACAACCAGGTCACTGTCAATGGGATCCCCAAGAACCTGACCGCACAGGAAGTGGCAGTGTTGTCGTATCTTTTCCACAACTCAGGCCGGTTGGTTTCGCGTACGGAATTGTCAGAGCATATCTATCAATTCGACGGTGATCGGGATTCCAACACGATTGCGGTTTTTGTAAACCGCCTGCGCAAGAAACTGGGTAACGACTTGATCGAGACTGTGCGGGGCCGCGGTTACGTGATCAAAGCGGCCGCATGATATCTTTGCGCCGCCGCGCTGTCGCAGGCGGTATGCTGTGGGCAGCGGTGACAATCATTCTTGGACTGGCTGGTCTGTCATCATATACGCTGGGTGCAACAAAGCAGCGATTTATAGACGACGTCACAAGCAGGCACACGCAGGTGCTGGTTGCTGTCGCAAACTACGGCGATAACTCAACAGCATTGCTTCGCAGTATCGGCGACCCGAGCTATCAATTGCCGTTTTCCGGACAATATTGGCAAGTGGCGAACGACGAAGGCGTGTTGTTCACATCGCCGTCTTTGGTAGAAACCGTTTTGCCGGCTCCTGCGGCTGTTTCTGCGGAGGCTGAAACAACGGAAATTCGTGGTCCGAATGGAGAGCAGCTTTTTAGCGTTGGACAATGGTTGACGCTGGAAGATGGCACAAACTGGCATGTTCAAGTGGCGTCGAACCTTGGGACATTGGACGCCGATATTATTAATCTGCGCCAGACCCTTTTGTTTGCGTTTTTCATAATTTGTACAATTGGTGTTGTGGGTGCTTTGGTTCAGGTGATGCTGGTCTTACAGCCGCTCAATGCGCTGCGGGCAGACGTAACACGGCGCTGGGATGATGAAGATGGCATGCAGGCATCATCCTATCCGGTTGAGGTTGCCCCTTTGGTCGATGACATCAACACATTGCTGAAACGTAACCAGGAAATCATCGGGCGCTCTCGACGGCAGGCGGCTGATTTGGCACATGCCATCAAGACGCCATCGGCAATCATGCGCAACGAACTGGCCGCACTTCAGACGAAGGGTGTGGGCGTGTCGGATGCGCTCACCGCGCTTGATACGCTTGATGCGCAATTAAAGCGATCCTTCGCACGGATGCGGGCTGATGGGACGCAAAACGCAATGCCGGTTCTGACGGATGGAACCGAGACGCTATCGCGCATGGTGCGCGCGTTCACGGCTCTCGCGCGTAATGCTGACCGCACATTTGCATCAGATATTGCGTCTGACCTGCGTGTACGCGTTGACAAAAGCGATCTGGAAGAGATCCTTGGCAACCTATTGGACAATGCGGTGAAGTGGTCCAAGGCGCATGTCCATATTTCTGCAGCTCAAGAGGCGGATCGCGTCGTCATCCGGATAGAGGATGACGGCCCTGGCATTGCCGAGGAAGATAAGCCCAAAGCGACACAAAGCGGACAGCGTTTGGACACTGCGACGCCCGGCACAGGGCTTGGATTGGCGATTGTGGATGATCTTGTGCAGGCCTATGGCGGTACACTCACGCTTGATAGATCCGAGGAATATGGCGGGCTTTGCGTCAAGATATCGCTGGAAGCTGCCCGGGCGAAACGCAGCCGCTAGTCACCTATCCTTATGCGCGCTACATCTCGGCCCGGAATAAGGCGGGAACTTGCGGATGGCGCGACTGGTTTTCTGGGGACTACTGTCGGTTCTACTTTACGGCGGTTACTGGTTTGGTGCTGCACGCGCAGTTGAGCAGGCTGTTGTCACCGCTGCTGAAGATATGGGTCAGGATACTTGGCAAGTTAGCTATGACAGTTTTGACACCAGCGGTTTCCCGGGCGCGTTTAACTTGCGCGCAAGCGAAGTGGGTATTGTTGCACCTTATGGGACTTGGGCGTGGCAGGGACCAGAATTGAACGCGACAGCGCCAGGGTTTAGGCCAAGCAATGTCACGGTGACACTGCCTGAAACTCAGGTCATGCGGCTAACGGGACAGACACTGCGTCTAGATGCGGGCAGATTTGTAATTGCGGCAGCCACAAAGCTGAACATGGCGCTTAGTTTTGAGCGTATGTCAGTCGATATTTCAAAGGGGGCGGTACAGTCTGATCAGGGCTGGCGTGCTGGGCTGGGCGAGGGAAACACGTTCTTAACGAAACAAGAGGGTCAGGAAAGAACCTATGACCTGGGCCTAAATGCAAGAGATCTTATGCTCCCCTCGAATCTGGTTTTGCAAACTGGTTTCCTGCCCGAAACCGTTGATCAGATTGATCTTGGGGCCAAGGTGACTTTGAACCGCGAACTAGATCGGTTCGCGCTCGACGGTACTGGTTCCAGGGCAATGGTGGAACGGATCGTTTTGCGCCGCTTCGATCTTCTTTGGGGTGACATTGCATTGGATGCGATGGGTTCATTGGATGTCGATGAAGACGGTCGTCCGGAAGGGCGGATTACTCTCCGCACAGCCGATTGGCTTGAGGTGATCGACGCACTTGTTGCCGTCGGCATGATCGATGCGGGGGTCGCGCCAACCATGACAAATATGGCTTCGGCAATGGTTGGCGCAGATGGAGTGCTGGAACTGCCAGTGACATTCCGCGATGGGTTTATGTCGATGGGTCTGTTGCCGCTCGGGCCTGCGCCGCTTCTGCGTTAGTTTGTCCCGAACAGACCCGTCAGCGCCCGGCGGACCAGCCCCGTCACCGATGGGCGTTTGGTTGTGTGAAAGGGTAAGGGCCTACAGACCTCAATCGCGGCGACGCCAACGCGGGCGGTCAATGCGCCATTCACAACACCCTCGCCAAACCGGCGCGAAATTTTGGACAAGACGCCGCCACCTGCTACTGACCCGATCAGGTCATCGCCCACAGCAACAGCACCGGTGGCCACCAAATGGGTCAGGACAGATCGGGTCAGTCGCCAACTGCCCAACGTGCCGGCCCGGCCGCCATATACCTCTGCAATGCGGCGGATCATTCGCAGATTTGCTGTGAGAGCGGTAAAGACATCGGCAAGAGCCAAAGGGACAATGGCTGTGACCGTAGCGACTTGCCGTGCGGCCGCTTCAACTTCGCGCTGGGCGCGGGCATCCAGTGGGGACAGCAGGGCTGTTTCTGCCAGGCCAAGCAAGCCATCTGCGTCCAAAACGTCCTTTTGTCGTTCTTTGAGTTCGGCCCGGCCCCAGGCCGTGTCTTCGCGATCCCCATAAAGTTTGTCTAGCGCCGCGATGACTTTGCGGGCGGCTGTCAGATCCTGGCTGTCGAGGGCATCACTCGCCTGTTTCTGGACAGTATCGAGCCGCCGCAAACGACTAAACGCGGCAAGTTCCTGCAGCGCAAGAACAAGGAGGATGATGATAAGCAAGCCGATCAGGATCGTGGCGATCCCGCCCAGCACCGGCGAACGGGCCAGCAACCCGGTGATATAATCCCAGGCCGCTAGCGACACGACAAAGCCGGTCAGTGCGAGCGTGATCGACCAGAACCAGCGCGCAAGGCGCGAGGGTCGGCGCGCGGCGATGGCTGCGACTTTTTGCATCGTGGCGCCCTGTTGTCGGTCAACAATTTCGGGAATTGCGGGGGCAAGATCCGGTTTGGCTGCGTCACCGTCTTCCAGTTCGATCAAAACGGGCCCGCGGCTCATCCCTTGGCACTCCAGACATAGCGGATATCAGGCAGGTGTTCTTCATTATCTGCCCCATCGGTGAACTGTTCCGCGACAAAGCCGTGGCGTTCATAGAACCGGCGCGCGCCTGTATTGGCCTGAAAGCACCACAGCTTCAGTTGCTCGGTTTTGGCTTTAATGTGATTTAGCAATGCGGTCCCGGTCCCCTTGCTGCGCGCATTTTTCGACAGATATAGTTGCCTAATCTTGGTTTCATCACGGGCAATAACTCCCTGGATCTGCGCCCGATTTACGGCAACAACCACATCTTGGGATGTGACCAAACCCGCGACAAAATCGCGATCTTCTTCTCGGGTATGTGGGGGCGGGATATAAGGCGTTACTGCTCGCCAACCCCCAAGGATCTGGGCAATGGCTGGCGCATCGTTTTGGGTCGCCGGGCGTAGAGTCATAGCCGATCTCCCAGCAAGAACTGCGCGGCCTTGTCTAGCCGGATATGCGGCGGGCCGTCGCCTGGACGCAAGGTCAATGGCGCCGGGGCAAAATTCATGACGCTGTAATCGGCATCCAGCCACTTTTCGGATCCCTCTCGCGCCGGGGCCAACAGATGGGCCGGGTCGGTGGGCAATTTACCTGGGTAAAACGCGGCCTGTTTGCCATTTTCCAATAGGCGGCCGCGCACCACATCCAGCGGCCCGTTGCGATGATCAACCGTTTCTTCAACGGTCGTGCGAAGGGCGGCGATTGCCATCGCTTGGGTCTTCGCGCCAGCAAAATCAGCGCGATCTTTCGCCTCACGCAGCAGCGCTTGCACGATGGCCGTCAGTTGCGGGTGCTGGCTGTGATGCAGATGATCAGCCTTCGTTGCGGCGAACAGGATCTTTTCGACGCGGCGGCCTTGAAAGATCCGGGTCAGAAAATCGTTCTTGCCGGGGCGAAAGGCGCCCAGGATATTTGCCATGGCGCCGCGCAGATCTTCCAGTGCGGCGGGTCCTGCATGGATAGCGCCTAATACGTCAACCAGAACGATTTGGCGGTCGATCCGGGCAAAGTGATCGCGAAAGAAAGGGCGGATGATATTGCGCTTGTAGCTTTCAAACCGGCGTTCGAATTCCCGGCCAAGCGATCCACGGGGAAATCGCGTGTCTGGCAAAGGGGCAAAGGTCAGAACGGGTGACCCCGCCAAATCACCGGGTAGCAAAAAGCGGCCCGGCGAACAATCTGAAAACCCGGCGGCGCGCGCCTCTTGCAGGTGGGCGGTGAAGCGTTCGGCAAGGACCTGTGCCTCTGGTTCGTCGAGTGCCACCGTTGGATCAACGCCCGCCACCAGCGCGACGTAGTCATCCCCGCCTGGGCGCCCCCGCGCCCGGTCAAGGGCGGCGGCCGACCATTCCGCATAGGTTTGATCCAAAAGGCCAAGGTCCAACAGCCATTCACCCGGGTAGTCAACGATATCGATATGAACAGTGCGCGGGCCAGAAAAGCCGCCCAACAACCCGCTGGGCTGTACACGCAAAGACAGGCGCAATTCACTGATCTGCCGGGTGCCATCGGGCCAGGTGGGCTGCGGCGCGGTCAGCTGTGACAGATGGCTTTCATAGTTGAACCGTGGCAGGGTATCATCGGGCTGCGGCTGCAAATAGGCCGTGCGAATGGCGCCATTTGCAGCGGCTGTTAGCTGCGGCATACGGCCCCGGTCCATCAAATTGGCGACAAGCGATGTGATAAAGACAGTCTTGCCCGCACGACTGAGCCCTGTGACGCCCAAGCGGATCACGGGATCACTGAACGGCGCGGTCAGTGTATCGCTGACCCCCTCTACCGTTCGGCTGATCTGATCCGCGATTGATGAAATAACCAAAGGCGCGCCTTTCTCATGCTTTGCGTGAAGATAGGCGCGAGGCGAGGGGATGTGTAGGGATTGATTTTGCGCAATCCTCCCCCTAATCGGGACAGATGCCTCGGTATGCCCTTCTTGTTGAATATCACGGCGCGCCGTTTTCAGGGTGGCAACGCCAGACCAGCCAACCATCGGTGCAGGGCGCGATAGAGGCAGCGTTGGCCAAACTTGAACCCGGGGATCACACGATCGCTGCTGCCGGGCGCACGGATGCGGGCGTACACGCCATGGGTCAGGTGGCCCATTGCGATCTGAAGCGGGACTGGGACCCGTTTCGTCTGTCCGAGGCATTGAACTACCATCTGAAACCAAATCCGGTGGCCATCCTGGATTGCGTTGGCGTGGCAGACGACTGGCATGCGCGGTTTGATGCGGTGGAACGGCGCTATCTGTTCCGCCTGATCTCGCGCCGCGCGCCGCTCACGTCCGAAGCGGGCCAGATGTGGCGCGTGAACCATGATCTTGATCCGCATGCTATGCAGGTGGGTGCCGATCAACTGATCGGTCAGCATGATTTTACGACCTTTCGATCTTCTATTTGTCAGGCAAAGAGCCCCGTGAAAACGCTGGATGAGTTGCGAATAGAGACCGTGCAGCGTCATGCAGGGACGGAGTATCGGTTCCATGTGCGGGCGCGATCGTTCCTTCATAATCAGGTGCGCAGTTTTGTGGGAACGCTAGAGCGTGTCGGAGCAGGTGCTTGGAGCCCGGATGACGTAGGTACGGCGCTAGCGGCGAAGGATCGAGCAGCATGTGGACCTGTCAGTCCGCCGCAAGGGCTATATTTGGCGGCAGTCCAGTATCCAGACGATCCATTTTCGGCCGAGCGAAGGCATTTCTAGAAATTCCTTCTTGCCTTTGCAAATTTCCAGAAATTTGTACTCGCCCTAATCATTGTCTGAAAGGCCGGCCCCGGCACCTGCGGTGCGTGATACAGTGCTACCCGGAACATAGGTGCGGGCCGCGGATGAGGCCCAGATCTGCCATGTGTCGTCGGAAACAAAGACCGGGCCGCTCAGGTTTGGCGGTGGTGCAGCACTCCGTAAACAAAGGTCATGATCCGTGATGTGGACCGTAAATCCCGATACGGCCAGCATAGCTTTCACGAATGGACCATGTGTGGG
>JBCBGX010000083.1:0-9740 GCA_038526325.1 Pseudomonadota bacterium
GTCCCGCGAAATCCATACTGCGTTGCGCAATCCCAAAGAGCGGACCAGCGCCGAAGAAGATGTTTATCGCTTTGCGCACATACTGGCACAATCTGGAGGAGTTTGCGCCGGGGGCTTGGCGGTCGAACCAACCCGACACAAAACGGTTCGAGGCATATGCAGCCATGGGGATCAGCACCATCCTGAACTTGCGTGGTGTCGCCAAGCAGCCGCATTATCTGTTCGAGGTTGAGGCTTGCGAAAAACTGGGTCTGACGCTGGTCAATAGCCAGATGGCCGCGCGTCGTGCGCCGACCAAACGAGAGCTAAACAATCTGCTCAAAGCATTCTCCGAGATCGAGCGACCCTTTCTGTTGCATTGTAAATCCGGTGCAGACCGCACCGGTTTGGCTGCGGCATTGTATCTGATGATTTATGAAGGCAAGTCGCTGGCAGATGCGAAAAAGCAATTAAGTTTCCGGTATCTGCATATTCGTCGCAGCAACACCGGCATCCTGGATCATTTCCTTGATATGTACGCGGCAAGTGCGGCTGAAAGCCCGATCAGGATCGATGAGTGGATCAAGAGTGAATACGAGCCGGCGGCACTTAAAAAGAGCTTCGCTGAAAAGCAAAAGTCACTGCGACCCTGGCAAGGATGGCGCTGAGCAGAGTTTGCTGGACCGCAGCACCACAGGCTTTCCCCTTGATAGTCCAATATCTCAGGTTTCTGTGTCCAATGTAATTTATATGACAGCCGCTGGAGATCAGCCCGTCTAATAGATGACCTGAGCAATACAAGAAGGAGGCTCTGAGCATGTCAGACGGAAGTGTCAATGGATCAATTCGTGGCACAACGCCAACGCGTCTCTCTGATATGCAGAGCGACGTAGCCACGGATGGTGGAAGAATTGGGTCAACCCGCATTTCAATCCATGAGGGAAGACGGCCACCCTTATCTGTGAAGAACATGCTCAGCAAAGCACGGTCCGCGATCAAAGGTAAACTGTCCTCGTTCAACCCCTTTTCCCGTCCTAAGGGCGCCGCCCCACGACCGGTGCCGCAGCTAAACCCTGGTGGCAGAGCCGAATCCGGCACGATGTCTGGGCGGTCGGTCAATGCCAACCAAAACGATGCGACACGGAGCAGGACAGCCTCACAGCATATCGCGGAGTCATTCGACCTGCCGCAACGGCAGGGTCCGCGCTTTTCCGCATTTTATAGTACCGACAGCGAGATGACGAGGTCGAGCTCGATCGACCTGACAAAACCCTTTTATGGAGAAAAGGAATTTGACGCTATCATGGCATTGGGGTGGAAGGATCCGGCGGAGGACACACCCGTAACCGCTCCTCCTGCCAAGCAGCCGGTCAATCCTGACACAGAGGTAAAGTTTGAAAGCAAATTGCTGCAAAGGTTTGATGCATCCGAAGACGGGAAAACCGAAGATAAAGGTGAGGCACCGCCCCCTAAGCTCAAGACAACAAGCAATCTGCTGTGGGTCCCTGATACGAGTGGGGACGATCTTAGCACCACGATGCCGTTGCGCCGGTCAGATACGTATCGTCTAAAACAACAGCCAGTTCGTAGGCCGGGGCAAAGTCCAACGTAGACAAATGGTCGAAAGGGCGTCCAGACAATCACGTCGTGCAACAGCGTGGCAACCTCTCTGTGCCACCGACAATTTGCTTTTGCGCCCCTTGGCAGGGGTGAATTGGCGGCTTGTGACAAGTTTCCAGCAGGCCGACCCGGTTAGCTACTGACGCGCGCCGCGATCGAACTGGTCAACGCCAGGCAAAATCCTGATGCCGCAATCATTCCTCCCGGATATCGGGCGAAAAGGAACAGAAAAAGCGCAGGTACGCCGACAACGATCAAAAGCGTGCCGGCCGCCAAAAGGCCAAAGTCGACAAGACCGGGCGTGTCCATCGGGCCGCTGATGAATTCATTCATCTCACGGTCAAACGCGTCTCCATACATTATTCGATCATAGGCTGCGACCATCTGGTCTTGATAAAACATCGAGCCCGGAACGTAGATCAGCGCACCAATGGCTAGACCGATGACCAACAGTTTCTGACCATCGAAATGGCCATCCTTGTCAAAAAGCAGCAGTGCTGCCAGCGGATAAACCACCGCGGAAATGGCACTGTGAAAGCTTTCTAATGCTCGTTCCAATTGCCCTTGCCTTCCCGCAAGTTCAATTGCGATGATGGTCCAGCCAAGTAGCTCCAGCGCGAAGATCAGTGTCATTGGTTGCGACGCCCAGTGATCCTTTGTCAATCAATTGTATATGATATAGGTCGCATCTGGCCGTCTCGCATTTGAATTTTTGCCACCACGCCTGCGCCTCGGGTCAGACGCGCTTGGCACGTGGCGGGTGCCCACGCATATTCCAAATGTTCCACACGCTTTACCTTGTGCGAAGTTTTCGCGGATTGATGCGGATGATCACTCTGTCTTGGCTGGTGCGCGCACCCCTTCTGCGATCTGTTTGCCCAAAAGAAACTCAATGACCTCCCAATCAAGCGGGCTGTCTACGTCCAGACCCCGCTCATTTGGGACGATAAGCGGGATGACATGCCCCTCAAACAGACGTGTGGCCGTGCGCAGATAGGACGGCTTGACCACATAAACCAGCCCGACGTGGTCATAGACCATTGGGGCCTGCTGGCGGGCAACAACACCGTGCGGAAGCGGCTTCGAGACCTCAAGTGCCCCTTCATCATCCAGTTCAAGCATGTTGAAATACGGGTTCTTGCGGCTTTCGCAGCAGGACATAACCATATCCGGCTTCTCGGCTGCAAAAAGATCGAGCCCTGCTTCGATATCATCGGGGAGCCTGAGTGGTGAGGTGCAGTCGAGATCCAAAAATGCATCTGCCGGGCCAGTTTGTTTTTCGACTTCGGCTAAGGCGTGCTGCCAGACATTCCATTTGGCAGCTGTATCCGTCGCAAGCGCGGCCGGTCGCAACCCTATATCAAGGCATCCACGTTTGATCGCATGGTTGTAGATATCTACAGAGTCAGTCGACACGACAACATGGTCGACCCTCTCGCAGGTAAAGAGCTGATCAAGAGACCAATCAATTAAGGGTTTGCCGTGCAGCTGGCGAAAGTTTTTGCCGGGCACGCCCTTGCTACCTGCACGTGCGCCAATGTGGCCGATGATCATACCTTGCCTCTCCTGTGTTTCAACGAGAATTGGCGAAGCCTGACGATCTGGTCAATGCTCTCGTGATGGTTTCACGCTTTCGATTGCCATGAAACGGCCCGAGAGGCAGTTGCCCGCTCGGGACTACTTGGGGCGATTTGGCAATCATGGTGTTCAAGCTGTTCGCGTCCGCTTGGCAAATCAGGAAACAGAGTTGGGTTATTACCGCAATTGGATCATCTTTTCGCCAAATTAGACAATTAGCGCGTGTGTGATGAAATCGGTGTCTCTGGGGAGGGGTGCCGGCAATCACAATAGGGTTCAGATTGATGAATACACTCCGACAAAACATGAGCTTGGCCGCGCTTCTCATCTCCGTACCGGCGGCGACGTTCGCAGATCAGGTTACCATCTCCAGTAGCGACGGCGCTGTTTCGATCACGGGTGACTTGGTTGCATTCGATGACGAAATCTTTGTGCTTGATACCGATATCGGCCAGTTGCGCCTGTCACGTTCTGTGACTGCTTGTTCGGGAGCAGCATGCCCGGTTTTGACTACAGATCTTGACATGGCAGTTGCCGTAAATGAACCGAAAACAGCAACATTGCTTCAGGCCATGGTGAATGGATTTGCAGCATCACGGGATTTGACTGGACTGTCGGCGGCCGGAAGTGATGGTATGGTTGCGCGGATCGATTTGCAGAATTTCCAAACCAATACAACCGCAGGCAAAGTTGATGTTGCTTTGCAGCAGACCGATGCTGCGTTCACACAACTGGTCTCAAACCAAGTTGATCTTGCGATCACGAAAGTGGCAGTGCCAGCCACTGTTGCGGAAAACGTCATTGCATCGGGCGGCACAGATCCTCGTGATCTGAGCCGTGAACGCATTATTGCGCTTGATGCGATTGTTCCTATTGTTCATCCGAACAACCCAGTGCGCTCTGTGTCGCTTGAGGAGCTGGCACTTATAGCGTCGGGTCGAATCCAGAATTGGTCAGAGCTTGGCGGTGATAATCTGCCGATCCAGATGCTATTGCCTGCACAGGGATCTTCGCTGGACCAGGCGTTTACAGAAACTGTTCTGGATCCTAACAGGGTGCGACTGCGCCGCTCGGCCGAACGCGCCGAAAGCGAAAGTGCGGCAGCAGCAGCGGTTGCGAGCAACGAAGCGGCAATTGCCGTGACAAGCCTATCAGAGGCGACGCAAGGGCAAATTCTTCCGATCCGCCAGACATGCGGACCACTGGCCTATGCCACGGATTTTGCGATTAAGGCAGAAGAATATCCTCTCAGCCGCCGTGTCTTTGCCTATGTTGGTGACGCAGTACAATCTTCGGCTGGTGACGATTTTGTGGAGTATCTGACATCGCCTGAAGCGCAGCCCTTGATAGCTGAAGCGGGGTATGTGGATCAGGTTGTTGTGAGTGAACCGATTAGTTTGCAAGGCACGCGCATGACCTCTGCAATTCTGTCGGCGACAACTGGCGCCACACTTGGATTGGTGCAGAATTTTTCACGTGATCTGGCGACGGCTGATCGCCTCTCGACTACGTTCCGTTTTACGTCTGGTTCCGCACGATTGGACAACAAGTCGGTCGAAGATGTTCAGCGCATGGTCGATTATCTCAACAGCCCCGAAGCCCGAAATCGTGAGGTGCTCATTATTGGTTTCACTGATGATGTCGGTCGTTTCGATTTGAACGAACGCTTGGCACTTTTGCGGGCCACTGCGGTTCGCGAAGCGCTCGTCTCTGCAGTTGGGGGGGATGTTTTGGCAGACAGAATGGCAGTGTCTTCGTACGGGCCTCTTGCACCTGTAGGCTGCAACGAGACGGCGGATGGCCGCGAAAGCAACAGACGGGTTGAGATTTGGCTGCGCTGATCAGCTGGCGGCCAATAGGATTAAATTGAATTTGGTTCGCTTTGATGGATGCGCCATCTTCTTGGGCCACAAGTGAAGGAACACTTGATATGAAACGCAGAACATTACTTGGCACCGGCCTTGGTGCCATGGTGGTCGCAGGGGCCCCGGCACGCGCGCAAAGCGCTGTGACCTTAACCCTGATCACCGACCGGGCAGACAAGGCGCTTGCCTTGGCCGACCGTGTCGCCCGTACCTCCGAAGGTGCACTCCAAATCAACGTTGAAGCGCCGACGGGTACCGGCGCTGGAACTTTCTTGGCCTCTGTCTCGGCTGGCGATGCAGATATGTATCTTTCAGCAGAGGAAGCGTTTGTCGACGCAAACGCCGCCTTCGGCATCTTTTCATCGATGCCTGGCGGGATGAGCCCTAGCGAGTTGGAGTCATGGATCAAGGTCGCCGATGGCCGGTTCATGTGGGATATTCTGGGCGAGGAATATGGCGTAAAATGTTTCATGGCTGGCGACGATGGGCCGATGCCAATCTGGTCAAAATCCCCGCTGACCAGTGCAGCGGATTTGACAGGCGGTAAAGTTGGCTCGGTCGGTTTGGGCGGCAATATCATGCGCGCAATGGGGGTTGGTGACGTCAGTGACATTCGTGCAGGCGGTGTTGATCTTGCCTCGTTGGATGCGTTTGACGGGCTCAACGTTGCTCAAATGGCTGAGGCTGGCCTACTTGATACGTTTCCCCATATGACATCACCCAATGCCGGTAGACCGTCATCAGCACTTTCCGTGGGGTTCAACATTGGCGTATGGAACACTCTGTCAAACAACGACAAGATTTTGATTGAACGTTGCATCATGGCAGAACACAGCATCAACCGTATGAAGGCGATGCATGACAGTGCGTCGGCGCTGCAGGCGGCAAGTGCGTCTGTGACGTCCAATATAATGCCGCAAGATATCTGGACAGCGCAGCTCGCGGCCGCAAACGGCACCATGTTGGAAATTATCGAATCCGGTAATTTGGGGGCCGATATTGGGGATGCTTATCTTTACTTCATCAGTGATGTGGCCGGATGGAGCGAGATTGGGGAGACTGCCTTTTTCCTTGGCCGCAAGGGGGCATTGACCCAATGACTTACGAATTGAATGAGACAGCTATGGCAAACACACACCCAAATACGATGTCCCGTCGTCGTGCACTTCTTGGTGGTGGTGCGGCTTTGACCGGTGCTGCGGCACTTGCAACCCCGGCGATCTCACAAGGTGCGCCACAAACGATCCGGATGGCCACATCTTGGCCTGCGGGTCTGGGCGGTTTGGCCGACAGTGCCGCTCGTGTTGCTGAAGGCATCAATGCATCCAGCGATGGGCGGTTGAACGTTGAAATTTACTGGGCTGGTTCTCTGGTGCCCCCTTTGGGCGTGCATGACGCGGCAAGTGCCGGCGAAATCGAGATGTATCATTCTGCTGAATACTACTGGCAGGGCAAGCACCGTGGTTTCAACTTCTTCACGACTGTGCCCTTAGGGCTGACATCTGTCGAACAGGCTGCCTGGGTAAAATATGGTGGCGGGCAGGCCCTTTGGGATGAACTGAATGCAGAATACGGCGTCAAGGCGCTGGCTGCTGGCAGTACCGGCGTCCAAATGGGCGGTTGGTTCAACAAAGAAATCACCAGCAAGGACGATTTCGAAGGGCTGACGATGCGGATGCCGGGCCTGGGTGGTCAGGTTCTGGCGCGTATGGGATCCAACGTGGTTGTGCTGCCCGGTGGTGGGATTGTCGAAGCCCTTTTCGAAGGAACGATTGATGCAACCGAATGGGTTGGTCCCTATAACGACCTGCAATTTGGGTTTCAGAAACTGCTGTCGACTTATATCTACCCGGGCTTCCATGAGCCAGGCACGATGGCATCGGTAGGCATGAACCTGGATTTCTGGAACAATTTGTCTGATGTCGACCGTGCCGTCATTGAAACAGTGACAGAGGCAGAGCTGACAAACCACACCGCAGACTACTACGGCAACAACGGCATCGCACTAGTTCAGCTTTTGACAGAAAACGGCGTTAAGCCGACCCGGTTGCCAGAAGACGTTTGGAATGAGCTATCGCGCGTCTCCTTTGAAGTTGCCGCAAGCGTGGCAGAGGATGACGATATGGGACGCCGCATCTTTGAAAGCTATGATTCCTACCGCACGTTGATCGGTTCCGCGGGTCCGATCAGCCAGTCGGATTATCTGGCCAAACGTGGTGCACAGGACCTGTTTGCAGAGGTCTGAGCTCTGAATTCATCCTGATGTTTTGCCGGGGCCCTTCCACTGGAAGGGCCTTTGGTTTGCAGCGCTGTCGCTGACAATGGTGTCAATCTTTGCTTTGCGTGTCGCGGTCCGTCTTGCCTTTAGTAGAATTTCAAGCGCCCCACGTTTGACTGAGCGTGGGAAGGCCTGCCAATTCTCTTCCGATCCGGGTTGCGCATCAAAAGCGGTCTGCAAATCAGGAGGAATGACAAGGTTCTCTACATCATCCAGCGCAGTCCATGACCCGTCCGCCTTAGAGCGTTCGACGACGGCTGCGCCCGCCGGGTGCATTAGGCCCGCTTCGACGAGCCTCGCCACCTTGTCTTTGTTGATCCGGCTCCAGTTCGACCCGGGCTTGCGCGGACTGATGTAAAGCATGGTGCGCAGCTCATCTTTGGCACGCGGCAAGCTATCAACCCAACCAAAGCACAGACATGTGTCGACGATATCGCCAAGCGGGACGTATCCTGTTGATGCGGTCTTTTTCTTGGTGACAACCCAGACACCTGTGGAATGTGCATGCTCGGCGGCCAGCCAAATACGCAAGTCGTCAGCACTTGCCACGGCGATCTCCGGTACGTTTTCAAGGGGACGTTTTGCCAAGGTTTCCTCAAATCCTTGCGACCATCTTGTTTCTTGGGACGCACAGAAATTGCATAGCGGTGCCGCCTTCGGGGCGTTTGGAGTGCAGTCTTTTTGCCAGGGTCTTCGTTTGCCTACGGATTTGAAATGTCTATCACACCTTGAATGTGAGAGACCACAGTGTCACCTGTGGCACGACTTTTGTCGCCCAAGTAATGCAGACAGTCGTGCGCGGCCCCTGTTTACCCGGCTTTTGATTGTCCCGATCGAGACCCTACAGGTAGCAGCAGCCTCTTGATAGGACAGCCCGCTTTCGCCAACCAAAATGATCGCTTCGCGCTGTTCTATCGGCAACATGCGCAAGGCGCGTTCGAAGTCTATCATGGCCAGATAGGTGTCGGCACCTTGTTGGCCCACTAATTTATCCTGCAATGGCTCGATAGAAGTAATCTGTGCGCGGCGTGTCTTGCGCAGATTGGCGTAGTGGGTGTTGCGCAGGATTGTGAACAGCCACGCCCGCAAATTGGTGCCGGGGGTAAAGGCATGAAAGCCTTTCCAAGCTTTCTCAATCGTGTCTTGAACCAAATCATCCGCCGCAGCCGCATTCCGTGTCAGGCTGCGGGCAAAGGCCCGCATTTCGTTCAAATGATTAAGGATGTCTTCGCGTGGATCATCGGCCCTAAGGGCTGATGTCACCGCTCATGCTCCAACTCTCGTTCAGACGCACGGAGACGATTGAACAGGGTCTTAAATCGCGCGGGAACTGGCTGGGTGGCGACATGCTGAGAATACTGGCGCAGTGCTATGTCTAGCTCATCATCATTTGGTGTTGTCTGCTGCGGATGGGGCATCTTGGTCTCCTGCCATTTCCCCACCCCACACATGACCCGATATGAGGCCAACATGCTTAATGAAGCGTTAATGCGCTAGGCGCGTGTTCCTGCAAAACGCTGTTCCCAATCTTCGCGTTCGTCATCAGTGATTTTCCGGAAAAGATTGTCAGGGACAGAGAATGCGTGACCCGCGGGCAAAGCAACGAGGGCGGATGCGACATCTGTTGGCCAACTGACATCCTCTGTCTGCATGGCCGTGATCATTGCTGCGGATGCATCTGGGATGAATGCCGATGACAATACTGCGTATATGCGGATCAGGTTCAGGCCCATCCGCACCTGCATGGCCGCTGTGTCAGGATCGGTCTTGAAGGTGGACCAAGGGGCCGCTGCCTGCAGGTATTCGTTGCCCAGCACCCAGCTCGCGCGCAATTCGGCTGCCGCTTTGCGAACGTCAATCGCGTCCATGTGGCCTTCATAGGCACGGATGCGCGCGGTCAGATCCGCGATTAACTGTTCTTCAGCCGGTCCATAGGTGCCACCCTCTGGCACCGCCTCGCCGAACTTTGACCGACAAAACTTAGTGATCCGGCTAACAAAGTTTCCCAGCACATCGGCCAGGTCCTTGTTCACATCCGTTTGGAAGGTTTCCCAGGTGAATTCCGCGTCAGAAGACTCGGGTGCGTGGGATAAAAGCCACCAGCGCCAATAATCTGGCGGAAGGATCTCAAGTGCCTGATCCATGAAAACACCGCGCCCGCGTGACGTGCTGAACTGCCCGCCATCATAGTTGAGGTAGTTAAAGGACTTGATGTAATCGACCAGTTTCCAAGGCTCTTGGCTGCCCAGGATAGTCGCGGGAAAGCTGAGCGTGTGGAAGGGGACGTTATCCTTGCCCATGAATTGGGTGTAGGTCACGTCATCGGCGCCCTTGTCGGTGCGCCACCAGCGTTCCCAATCGTCGCCTTTGCCCGCATCCTGCCATTCCTGCGCGCAGGCTATGTATTCGATGGGGGCGTC
>JBCBGX010000084.1:0-9723 GCA_038526325.1 Pseudomonadota bacterium
TCTTTCTTGGGCGCAAGATGACCGAACAAAGCTATGAATATTTCGTCTTCTTCTCTGATATTGTGAGCGTCGGCCTCAAGCTTCTTTGGGTTACGGGGTTTGGCTTTCTGGTATTTTATTGGGCCAACGACCCGATCAAGCTGCAGAATGAAAAAGTCTGGGCCAAAATGGTGATCGTCGGCATTTTGACTATCAATGGGATGTTTATTCACAAAACGATCCTACCGCTTATAGGACAGCGTGTTGGTACCACTATGCTGTATGGGCTGAGCTTGCGGCGCAGAGCGGTTTTGGTGACTTCCGGTATGGTATTGGTTGTGTCCTGGTACACGCCGCTCATCATCGCAAATATACCGCATTTGAATTTTCAGGTGCCAATGGTGCAAATCCTTGCCCTATATGGGGCCGCATTGCTTGGAGTTCTTATCGTGGCGCACATGGCCCTTTTCGGCGCTCAGATAGCCGAAACCATGCGATATAGGATCGGTGGTCGGCGGCATCTGTAGAGCTGGATAACCGTGCTGCCTGACATGTCGGACCAAGCGCGTTGGCATTTTTTGGGGTGGTCATCGTGCTGCTTTGCGGGGATCAGCTTCATCTTGCGACGGCAAGACATGTCGCAACCTTATGACCGTTCTTACCACGTGTTGAAAGAAAGTTGCGAAAAACCACCTCTACGCGACACTTTCTCAGGTATTTAGGTTGACCAGGCAAAGCACCCACAGTACACATGGCGCCACGCAAAGGAACCAAGATGAAAACTGTTGTACTACTTGTGGAAAACATGCGCATGGGCCGGTAACGGTAAGACCATAACAATCCCATGCGCCCCCGACACAATCGGGGGTTTTTTTATGACTGAAACCAAGACGCGAAGGACGCGAGAGAAATGAGCAAAGCCATGACGGGCGCAAGAATGGTCGTACAAGCACTGATTGATCAGGGCGTGGACGTCGTCTTTGGGTATCCCGGTGGTGCTGTCCTACCGATCTATGATGAGATCTTTCAACAAAACAGCATCAAACATGTGCTTGTGAGGCATGAGCAAGGCGCGGTCCATGCTGCCGAAGGCTATGCCCGCTCAACAGGCAAACCTGGCGTTGCGCTCGTAACGTCCGGTCCCGGCGCGACCAATGCAGTCACCGGTCTAACCGACGCGCTGATGGACTCGATCCCAATTGTCGTTCTGACTGGGCAGGTTCCGACCTTCATGATCGGCTCTGACGCGTTTCAAGAATGCGACACCGTCGGCATCACGCGGCCCTGCACAAAGCATAATTGGTTGGTGAAGGAAACCGACCTCCTGGCCCCGACCCTGCACGAGGCGTTTCACATCGCCACATCCGGTCGCCCCGGCCCGGTTGTGATCGACATTCCAAAGGACGTCCAATTCGCGACGGGCACTTACACAGAGGCCCGGCAGGTTGAGACGCACTATAACCCGCAGGTCAAAGGTGACATGGAAATGATCACTGAATTGGCCAAAGCCATGGAAACGGCGAAAAAGCCGATCTTTTATACTGGCGGCGGTGTGATCAACTCTGGCCCCGCCGCGTCGCAATTGCTGCGCGAATTGGTTGCGGCAACCGGTTTTCCCATCACGTCTACTTTGATGTGTCTGGGTTGCTATCCGGCCTCAGGCGAGAACTGGATCGGCATGTTGGGCATGCACGGGCTCTATGAGGCCAATATGGCGATGCATGATTGCGATCTGATGATCAACATTGGTGCGCGGTTCGATGACCGCATCACCGGGCGTCTGGATGCGTTCAGCCCGGCATCAACCAAGGCGCATATCGATATCGACCCGTCATCCATCAACAAGGTGATCAAGGTTGATATTCCAATCCTGGGCGACGTGGCCCATGTGCTGGAAGATTTGCTGAATGTGTGGAAATCCCGTGGGCGCAAGACCGACAAGGACGCGGTGCAGAAATGGTGGCACCAGATCAATGACTGGAAAAAGGTTGATTGTCTGGCGTTTAAACAGGAAGGCAAGGTCATCAAGCCACAATATGCCTTGGAACGGCTTGAAGCGCTGACCAAAAAGCATGACCGCTACATCTGCACCGAAGTGGGCCAGCACCAGATGTGGGCCGCCCAATATTTGGGGTTTGAGGACCCCAACCGCTGGATGACCTCTGGCGGTCTGGGCACTATGGGCTACGGCTTCCCCGCTTCCATCGGCGTGCAAATGGGCCACCCCGATGCGCTCGTCATCAACGTGGCAGGTGAAGCATCATGGCTGATGAACATGCAGGAGATGGGCACGGCCATGCAATACGGACTGCCCGTAAAGCAGTTTATCCTGAACAACGAACGGCTGGGCATGGTGCGCCAATGGCAAGAACTGCTGCATGGGGAGCGGTATTCGAGCAGTTGGTCGGAATCGCTGCCTGATTTCGTGAAACTCGCCGAAGCATTTGGGGCCAAGGGCATTATCTGCGACAATCCCGATGACCTCGACGATGCGATCATGGAAATGATCACGTATGATGGACCCGTCCTGTTTGATTGTCTGGTGGAAAAGCATGAAAATTGCTTCCCGATGATCCCGTCAGGCAAGGCGCATAATGAAATGCTGTTGGGCGCTGATGCCGATACATCAAACGCAATCCAGGCGGGAGGCGCGGTGCTCGTCTAAGCGCCCGCCGCAGCCCTGACGTCGCTCCGCAGACAGGCATAGCAAAAATGACTGCCACTCAACGCCATCAGTTGACTGCCTGGACCAACGCGGTGACGATGGCGGTGATTTTTGCGACCTTCGTTTATCTCGGAATTGATTTTCCCGAGAGAGTTGACTGCGTGACACGGTTTATCGACTTTCACGCGATCTGGGGCGCAGCCCGGTTGGCGCTTGAAGGCAGCATTGTGAGTGCCTTTGATCGCTCGGTGCTTGAACAAGCCTATGGTGCCTGCGGCGAAGTCAAAATGTATTGGCTCTATCCTGCGCCGATGACCCCACTGATCACACCCTTGGGACTGCTGCCATTTCTGGCAGCTTTCCTGGGTTTTGTGATTGCATCCATTGCGGTTCTTTTCCTCAGCCTTCGTTCGTTTCTACCCAATGATCGCCCTGCCCTTATCGCATTTGCATTTGCACCAGCCTGGCTGCCCGCGCTTGTCATTGGACAGTTTACACTTTTCTGGTGTGCAGGATTGATGGCGGCGATCACTGCCATTCGCGCAAACCGCCCCGTTATTGCAGGGCTTATCCTGGGGCTCTTGACGGTGAAACCTACCCTCGGGCTATTGATACCGGTCGTCTTGCTGGCTGACCGAAGGTATTTGACGATCGTTGTGGCGATGATTTCAACAATCGCGTTGCATCTAAGCGCCCTCGCAATTTACGGTTTCGACTATTTGCAAGCTTGGGTTACAGCCACGCGCGATCACGGTGCAAATCTGGCTGAAAACCTCATTGAACTAAAAGCCATGGGGTCAATCGCCACGTTTCTTGCGCAGATGGGTGCCTCAAATGATCTGGCCCTGAGGACAAACGCAGCGGCCCTGGTCATTTTGGGCATCCTGCTGTTTTTCGTTTGGCGCAAAGCAGGGGCGCGATCAGATGCGGCATGCGCTGCGCTATGCGCCGCCCTACCCCTATCCACACCCTACTTGTGGCACAATGATGTTGCGTTTTCGGCGTTGGTGGCATTGTTCTTGTATCGTGCTGACACCGCAAACCACAGCGTGTTGTTCCGATGCGTTTTGTTTGTCCTGTGGGCCGGACCGGGATTAACGATCATCAATGCTTATACACTTCAAATTCCATGGGTTATGCCCGCGACCATTGACGCGCCGATACTTATGTTGGCACTGGCGGCCAGTGTCTGGCAGTTCGGTCGACAGCCGACCCCACCCAATGAAAGTCACGCGGCATGACGGGCACTTTGCACAACCGCGTTACAGAAGCGCCATTGGGGCCGGCATTGTGTGGCCGGCTATTGGTAAACAGAGGGGCGAAGGGCGATGCGTGAATTCACCAACATTTCCCTTTCAGCGCGCCAGCGATTTGGTCTTTTTGCGTTTGCGAACTCTCTTTGGATAATGGCCTTCCTTGGGCTTTTCACGGCCTACGGAATTGACTACCCACGCGATGTCGAATGTGTGGACCGAGCGGTGGATTTTCATGCGCTTTGGGGCGCGGGGCGTCTCGCCTATGCCGGTGACCCGCTCAGCGCGTTTAGTCATGCTATTTTGCTGGACGCTTTCAAATCTTGCCCGCGCGATGACATGTTTTGGCTTTACCCGGCACCGGTGATGGTCTTGCTAACGGCTGTTGGCGCTGTGTCGTTCTTCACTGGTTACGTTGCGCTGATGGCCTTGTCGCTCATTTTGATTGCGCTTTCCGCCAGACCTTTTTTGAGGAACGATGCCATCGCGCTGAGTCTGGTGGTTTTTGCGCCGGCGTGGTTGCCCGCATTATTGTCGGGCCAACTGACATTGCTGTGGTGCGCAGGGCTCATGGCAGCGCTATACATGATGCGACAAAATCGTCATGTCGCGGCAGGCATTTTGATTGGATGCTTGACCCTCAAACCCACTTTGGGACTATTGATCCCTGTCATACTGTTTGCTGAGCGGCGGTATGCAACCATTATCGTCGCAACCGGGACAACGATCATTATCCACGTTGCCGCAATTGCTTTTTACGGTTTTGACTACGTAACACTATGGATGGACGTTTCGTTCAACCAAAGCGCTATTGAACGCGGCGATGTTGCAGCCAACCCGGCCTTGTCGAGCTTTGGATCATTTACGACCCTCTTCGGGGTCCCTGGCGACTACACTACCTTGGCAAATGCCGGTTTGCTGATCGTGCTTGCTGTGATCTTGTTCTTTGTCTGGCGCAAGCATGGTGTGAAGTCCGATGCTGCCTGTGCTGCACTATGCGCCGCTATCCCACTGTCAGCGCCCTATCTGTGGCATTATGATGCGGGGTTTCTCGCACTTGTGGCGCTCTTTCTTTACCGCATGCGCCTGTCGAAGCCGCCAATTTATTTTTGGATCTTGCTTGCTGTCTTCTGGTTTGGACCAGGGATACCAGTTGTAAACCACACCCTCTTTCACATCGTTTGGATATATCCCACGCTGGTGCTCCCACCGATGTTATTCGCAGCATTCACTTTTAGCCTACTGCAGGTCAAACATCCGCGCTATGCAGCCGAGACCTGAGCGGGCGCATAGAAAAGCGCCGTTGAGGATACCCAAAAAGCACAGTTAGGCGCCCCTGCCCAGGTCGAAATAGCAGCTGAATTGACCGCTAAAAGCCTGTCTGTCAAAATGATGTGGGGGATCAAATTGGTGATGCGGAACACCTACGCAGGACTGCCATTCTGTATGCGCATGGCCTAAAAGTTGGGTGATACAGGGGTCCTATGTCAGTTTCTCCAAGCTTCCCGGAGTCATCATGCGGCAGGGCTGCGCCGTTATCGCGCTCAATTCGACTGAATCCGCTAAATTTAAAGCGAAATCAGATAAATCAGCGCAAAATTTTTGAAGTGAGAACAAGCGCAACTGCTGCACTCGTCTTGCCCTTGGGAAAATCTGCGGTGCGGATTTTGCGCAGGGTGCTTTAGAACCGCCCGGATGGCCAATTGGATGTCTCATACCCTCTCCCAACAGCCATTTTTCTTAGCGCAGCATCGCTATCTTGCATTGGCGATAATCAATGCGCTGACAGCAATCGTAATCGTCGTGATGTTTATGGCCACGGCAATTGACATTCCAAGCGAAGGCAACTGCACTGAACGGGTTATAGATTTTCACGCTGTCTGGGGCGCCGCAAGATTAGCTTTGTCCGGGACAATGATTGCAGCATTCGATCAAGAGGTCCTCCAGCAAGCCTATCTTGCCTGCGATACGGACAAGCTTCTTTATTGGTTATATCCGGCAAACATGGGTCTTGTTCTGACACCTTTGGGCGCACTGGACTTTCTGTCCGCCTTTATCGGCTTTCAGCTAGGATCACTTGCACTGCTCGCCTTGGTCGCGCGCCGTTACTTGAAAAATGACATGACAGCGCTGATCGCACTGGTTTTCGCGCCTGCCTGGTTGCCCGCACTCTTGGTAGGACAGTTTACGCTTTTATGGTGCGCCGGGCTTTTGGCAGCGATCAGCGCAATGCGACGTGATCAGCATGTCATTGCGGGTTTGCTATTTGGCATCCTGACATTGAAACCGACGCTAGGCCTGCTGATACCAGTCATCTTGTTGGCGGATCGGCGGTATCTGACATTCGCCGCCGCAACCGCGACGACCATTGGTTTGCATACCGGAGCCGCTGCTCATTACGGGTTTTCATATATTACACGATGGATTGAAGCAGCACATGCGCATGGTGCGTCAATGATCCACGGGCTCGCTGACGGGAACGCCATGTCCAGCTTTGCTGCCTTTCTCCCCCGGTTTGGTCTACGGGTTGAGTTTGGTGTGTTCGCAAATCTGGGGCTTGTGATTGCTATGGCGGTGATCATGTTTGTCGTGTGGCGCAAGCATGGCGCAAAATCTGACCAGGCATGTGCGCTCCTTTGTGCCGCGATCCCGCTGAGCACACCCTATCTTTGGCACTACGATGCAGGGTTTACGGCACTAACGGCGCTGTTCATTTATCGTTTGGCGGAACACGACAGGGGTCCAGTTTTCTGGATCAGTCTAGCAATTTTATGGGCTGGAGCCGGCATTACGATTTGGAACACGTATTTCTTCCACATTTCGGCGATTTACCCAACCATTGTGGTTCCGCCAATCCTGATGATGGCCTTTGCTTTTGCGCTCTTGCAGCTTAGAACGCGTCAACCCAGCTTGCATACTTGAAAGGTTTCACCACATGTCACCGCTGAAGATCAAGAAAGGCGCAACGAGCCATTCGGCCTATAACCTGCGCCCCACATTCTCAGACACGGAAGAACAGCACACGCTGGCCATTCTGGTGGAAAACGAACCTGGCGTTCTGGCCCGTGTCATCGGCCTGTTTTCAGGGCGCGGCTACAATATTGACAGCTTGACTGTCGCCGAGGTGGACCATTTGGGCCATCGGTCACGCATTACGATTGTCACAACAGGCACGCCCCAGATCATCACACAAATCAAAGCGCAACTTGGGCGGATTGTGGATGTACACAAGGTCAATGACCTGACAGTCGAAGGACCTTCGGTCGAACGCGAGCTTGCGCTTTTCAAAGTGGTGGGAACCGGAGATCAAAGGATCGAGGCCATTCGATTGGCCGACATTTTTCGGGCCAATGTTGTCGATAGCACGCTGGAATCTTTTGTTTTCGAGATTACTGGGACATCCGACAAAATCGACGCATTCGCAGAGTTGATGCAGCCGCTGGGTCTGGAAGAAATCGCGCGAACCGGTGTTGCAGCCCTGTCCCGCGGTTCACAGGTATAGATACAGAAAAGAGCCTGACCGTAGGGAAGACACCGGACAGACCCTTTTGCAGCCCCCTGCACCCGATTGGGGCGTGATGCAGGGGGCGCGGGCGGCACAAGGTCAGAGGGCTGACCTATGCCGCACCACGCGACATAGCTGTGCGCGTTATTCTGGCAGCAAACCAGCTTCGGTCGCGGCTGAAATTTCATCGGTGTCGAGCATGCCGTCACCCGATACATCCAGCGTTGTGAAGTCTTCTTCTGTCATTTCGGGCATTACCGCCTGAAGTTCAGGAAAGCTGTACATCCCATCGCCATTTACGTCGATTGCGGCGTCCTGGGCAAAAGCTGGAACAGCAAGCACAGTTAGAACAGCGAGTGGTGTAAGCAGCTTAGTCGTACGTGTCATTTTTGGTCTCCTAAGTTAGGACATGAAGAAGGCGTTGTTGCCTTCGCTACCTTAGATGCGTGCCCGAACCAAGTTTTTCCAGAGCGCTGGAAACAACACGCCGCATACGGCGCCTCTGTGCCAAATGCGGGAACAATGTGCGCAAAACAATGCTCACGAATCGCAACCTAAAGGCAACAGGCAATTCTTTTCCTAACCCCAGCGCTGCATTCGGCAAGGATTGGCCAAAATCGTATCAACAGATGTCGGTCGCAGAAAACTTGGCGTCGCGGTCAGGCGGCAATTCCTCGTCAAACCGTCCAAACTTGGACCCGTGAGGGAGATTGGCTTATGGCAAAAGACGTTGACCTGAACATCCTGCAAACCGTGCGGCGCCCGATAGAAACGGCCAATGGTCTACCAAACGCCCACTATACCGACCCTGATATGTATAAGCGCGAAGCCCAGTCAGTATTGATGTCGGCTTGGGCCGGACTGGCCGTGACGGACGATGTTCCCCAGATTGGTGATGCCAAACCAGTTGAGTTTCTGGGAATCCCCCTGCTTTTGGTTCGTGATCGGACAGATCAAGTTCGCGTATTTCAGAATGTCTGCCGCCATCGCGGCATGATCCTTGTTTCGGAGGCAAAGAAGATCGAAGGCGCAATCCGCTGCCCCTATCATTCTTGGTGTTACGGAACAGATGGCAAACTTGTCTCAACCCCGCATGTGGGCGGTCCTGGACACAATTCCCATGATGCAATCGACAAATCGCTGTTTGGGTTGATAGAGGTCCGCAGCCATATCTGGCTGAATACCGTCTTTATCAATGTTGATGGCACGGCAGACCCCTTTGAAAAGGTGCATGCCGATCTCATCGCCCGTTGGTCAGAGTTTGACCAAACGATGTATCATGGCGGCGTCGGCAGCCGATTTACCTTGAAGGTCAAAACCAACTGGAAACTAGCGGTCGAAAATTACTGCGAAAGTTATCATTTGCCCTGGGTGCATCCGGGGCTGAACGCGTATTCGCGGCTTGAAGATCATTACAACATCATCGAACCGGGCAAGTTTTCAGGCCAGGGCACATATGTTTACCGCCAGTTGACCGGCGACGACGGCACTGTGTTTCCCGATTTTGGGGGTCTCGACCAGAAATGGGACACGGGCGCAGAATATCTGACCGTCTATCCCAATGTCTTGCTCGGCGTGCAGCGTGACCATGCCTTTGTCATTGTGCTGGAACCAGTATCGCACGATGTCACGCATGAACATGTACACATTTACTACGCTGCCCCGGATACCGATGCCGCTTTGCGCGATAGAAACAGCGCGCAGTGGAAAGAAATCTTCGAAGAAGACATTTTTGTTGTCGAAGGCATGCAAAAGGGGCGCTTCGCCCCCGGCTTTGATGGCGGGCGCTTCAGCCCCACCATGGATGGGCCGACCCATTGCTTTCATGAATGGGTTGCCAGCAGATTAAGCGCGTATGACGCTGGATGAGGCATTGCTTGACGCGCATGCCCGCGATGATCGCGCACAACTCGTCGCGCTTTACACAAAGGCGGCAGACCAAGCCGCTACGACAGACGCGACATGCTTTTTCTTGACCCAAGCTTACGTTTTTGCGCTCGAAACAGGTGACCCTGCGACACCCGTACTTTTTAACCGCTTAAAGGATTATGGTCGGGTCTGACCCTTGCCCCTGCCACGTCGCTGCTCCACTTTAATGCGTGAAGACGCAAGGAATACCAAATGCCGCCACGCAAGATCATTATCGATACTGACCCAGGGCAGGATGATGCGGTGGCAATATTGCTGGCACTCGCCTCGCCCGAAGATGTTGAGGTGTTGGGCATCACCGCAGTTGCTGGCAATGTGCCTTTGGACCTGACCCAGAAAAACGCCCGGATCGTATGCGAATTGGCCGGTCGCCCAGATATCAAGGTTTTTGC
>JBCBGX010000085.1:0-9716 GCA_038526325.1 Pseudomonadota bacterium
CCGAGGCTGTGCTGAGCTATGACAAGGCCATGCGTGAACGCAACCGCCTGCTCAAAGATATGGTGCGTGACCCCCATTGGTACACCGCGATCGAACGGCAGATGGCCGAGGCAGCCACCCAGATCCAGGCCAACAGACAAAAAGCCATTGCAGAACTTTGCGCCGCACAGGATGCAGCAACTACCGCCTTTCCAAGCGCAATGCTCACCCTGACCAGTCCGGATCCGATCCCCGATGATCTGCAAGCCGCTCTTGCAGACAATCGTCCCCGGGACTTGGCAGCAGGGCGCACGTTGATCGGGCCGCACCGGGTCGACCTTGACGCGGTCTTTGCCGACAAGGGTGTTGCGGCGCGTGATTGCTCTACCGGGGAGCAAAAGGCGCTGCTGATCAGCCTGATCCTCGCCAATGGCCGTGCGCTGGCGCGCGATTTCGGTGCGCTGCCTATCCTGTTGCTCGACGAAGTCGCCGCCCATCTTGATGCCACACGACGCGCAGCGCTTTATGATGAAATCTGTAGTTTGGGCGCGCAAGCGTTCATGACCGGCACCGGGCCGGAACTATTTTCCGAACTGGGACCGCGTGCGCAGCATATCGAAGTCACCGAAACAGACGGCCATTCTACCATCACCCGAAAGGACGCTTCTTGACACCGCAGCGCGTGACCCTGATCACCCTTGGGGTGGCCGATCTCGACCGATCAAAATCGTTTTATGCGGCCCTCGGATGGACAGTGACCCGTCAGATAGCGGGCGAGGTCGCCTTTTACCAGATCAACGGCATGGCTCTGGGGCTTTTCGGGTTAGGGCCGCTTGCGGCTGACCAAGGCCGCCCAGATACAACATTGGGGACAGGTGCCATGACCCTTGCGCAGAATTTCAACAGCAAAGCGGATGTCGACACGGCCTATCAAACAGCTATTAACGCCGGGGCCAAGCCGCTGAAGGCACCCGAACCTGTGTTTTGGGGCGGATATTCCGGCTACTACGCTGACCCGGACGGGCATGTGTGGGAGGTCGCGCATAATCCCTTCTGGGAATTGGACCCGGATGGCAGCCTGACGCTTCCAGTCGCATGACCATCACACCAGCCGATATGTTCCTCTATGCAGGGGCACTGCTCATCCTCTTTATGACGCCGGGGCCAGTCTGGGTGGCTCTTCTTGCGCGGTCGTTGTCAGGCGGATTTCAGGCCGCTTGGCCACTCGCCATTGGGGTCGCGATTGGCGATATCGTTTGGCCGCTTGTTGCGGTCCTTGGTGTAGCTTGGCTTGTTTCCGCCTTTGCGGGCTTCATGCTTTTTCTGCAATGGGTGGCCGTCATCGTCTTTCTTGGCATGGGGGTCGCGCTGATCCGCAATGCGGACCACGCGCTCAGCGCCAATAGCCGGCTGACACGCCCGGGCATGTGGGCGGGGTTTGTGGCAGGGCTGGCCGTCATCATCGGTAATCCAAAAGCGGCCCTGTTTTACATGGGCATCCTGCCCGGGTTCTTTGACCTGACACAGGTCACATCACTCGACATGGTCGTGATTTGTACGCTCAGCTTTGTGGTGCCGCTGCTGGGCAACCTGGTCCTTGCCGGATCTGTCGACCATGTACGCGGTCTACTGAAATCCCCCGCGGCCATGCGACGCATGAACCTGACAGCGGGATGGCTGCTGATTGGTGTTGGAATCGTTATTGCGCTGACTTAGGCTGAGCGAGCCATGGCCCCAGATAGGGGGCAAGCCTTTCATGGTGCTGGTTGGTGTTGTGGAGCGCGCAGAATTTCAATGCCATCGCCTGAATTGCGAAAGCCTGCACACCTTCGGCCAACAGCATCGGCTCCACATCCGTCCTGATCACTGTGCCTTGCAACGCCTGTATCCATGCGGCGAAAAGTTCGATCTGATGCATGAAGTTGAGCGATATAAGCTCAGTTGTCTCAATCACGCCGGCACCAGAGAACCGCATGACCACATCGAAGACGATGCGATCCTGGGCGATATAGTCCATCAGCGGCGCAAGTCGGGTGGCAAAGTCATCAATATCTGCAGGCGGCGGGCCATCGGCAATATTGGCCAGGATACGCTCCATCTCTTGCCCGATCAGCAAGGCCAACAAGCGATCCTTATCCTCGAAATGCGAGAAGAACGTACCCTTGGCCACCTTTGCACGGGCGACAACATCCTCCACGCGCAAACCGGCAAATCCCTCTTCGGCAATGATGGTTTCAGCCGCAGCAACCAGCTTGGCGCGGGTTTCAAGCCGACGTTTCTGAGGGGCGCGCGTTTCCATGAGCGTCTATTTCGCAGCATTTTCGACTGCGGTCAAATTTAGTATTTGACCACGGTTAATTTTTTGTCTTAAAAAGTGACCAGGGTCAATTCAAGGGAATCGATATGACTAAGAAACGCATCCTCATTCTGAACGGCCATCCGGGGGAAACCTCATTGTCGCGCCAATTTGCCGAAAGCTACGCGCAAGCGGCCCGGCAAGCGGGGGCGGATGTTCGTCTCCACCACTTGCCCGACATGCAGTTTGATATGGATTTCGGCACAGGCAGCTACACTGATTACAAGCCGCTCGAACCCCAGTTAGAGGCTTTTCTTTCAGATCTCGAATGGGCCGAACATTTCGTTATGACGACGCCAATGTGGTGGGGTGGCTCGCCAGCCAAGCTCAAAGGCTTGTTTGACCGGGCGTTGTTGCCGGGTCGGGCTTTCAACACACGGGTGACCAAGATGGGGATGCCAACACCGATGCTGACAGGCAAGACAGGGCGGGTGATCATGACGTCGGACACGCCCATGTGGTTCGAGCGGTTGATCTACAGACGCGCCGTCATCCATCAACTCCGCAAACAAATCTTGGGTTTTGTTGGGATCAAACCGGCAAAATTGACTTATTTCGCGGGGGCCACGGATGTGAGCGGGCCAAAGGTCAAAGAGTGGATAAAAACCGTCGCGCGGCTCGGTACATCCGCCGCTTAACGACCGCCGCAGAAACAAGTGGTTTGGGGCAGTCAAACCGGGGTTATGGTGAAGTACCGGATTGCCAGGCGGCACAGCTGAACTGCGCGCCTTCACCAGCGATCAGGTCACCCGGTCCTTTTACCATGAGACACCTTTCAAGTGGACCGTTCAGATTGCCAGAAAAAGATGAGAGTGAGCCTACATCTTACGGCCCCCAGATAAACACAAAATCTTGTGGCAGTCGCGTGACAAACCCGGCCAAAACGCATATATTTTGCGGGTAAAGACACGGGACAATGACCATGGCCGACGACAATAATAACCAAGAAGACTACGGCGCAGATTCCATTAAGGTTCTCAAAGGCTTAGAGGCGGTGCGCAAGCGCCCCGGCATGTATATTGGCGACACCGATGATGGGTCTGGTCTGCACCACATGGTTTATGAGGTCGTGGACAACGGCATTGATGAGGCTTTGGCTGGTCATGCCGACCATGTCTACGTCAAAATTAACCCCGATGGGTCTGTCACTGTGGGCGATAATGGGCGCGGGATTCCGGTTGGCATCCACGAAGAAGAAGGGGTGTCAGCAGCTGAAGTGATCATGACCCAGCTCCATGCTGGCGGCAAATTCGACAGCAACTCCTACAAGGTCTCCGGCGGGTTGCATGGCGTTGGCGTGTCGGTGGTCAACGCGCTGTCTGATTTCCTTGAATTGCGCATCTGGCGCGATGACAAAGAACATTACGCCCGTTTCGAAGGCGGGTTCACCACCGAACATCTGCGTGTCGAAGGACCCGCCAATGGGCGCAAAGGCACCGAAGTTACCTTCCTCGCCTCGACCGAGACGTTCAGCAACCGTGACTACAGCTTTGACACGCTCGAGAAGCGCTTGCGCGAGCTTGCATTCCTGAACTCTGGGGTGCGCATCATCCTTGAAGACCTGCGGCCCGCAGAACCGCTAAAGACGGAGCTTTTCTACGAAGGTGGCGTGAAGGAATTCGTCAAATATCTCGACCGCTCCAAGACGCCACTGATGGACGCCCCCATATACGTGGCTGGCGAACGCGACGACATCGGGGTTGAGGTCGCGATGTGGTGGAATGACAGCTACAACGAAATGGTGCTGCCCTTCACCAACAACATCCCGCAGCGCGACGGCGGGACGCATATGGCAGGGTTCCGGGGGGCGCTGACCCGTGCCATTAGCAAATACGCGACCGAAAGCGGGATCGCGAAGAAAGAGAAAGTGTCGCTGACCGGTGATGATGCGCGCGAGGGGCTCACCTGCGTGCTTTCAGTGAAGGTGCCCGACCCGAAGTTCTCAAGCCAGACCAAAGACAAACTGGTCAGCTCGGAGGTCCGCCCAGCGGTGGAAAACCTGATGGGCGAAAAGCTGAACGAATGGTTCGAGGAAAACCCAAACGAGGCCAAGGCGATCATCACGAAAATCGTCGAAGCCGCCGCCGCACGTGAGGCCGCGCGCAAAGCCCGCGAAATTCGCCGCAAATCAGCGATGGATGTGAATTTCAACGCATCCAAACTGAAGGATTGCTCTGAAAAAGACCCATCCAAGACCGAAGTTTTCCTGGTCGAGGGTGACTCTGCGGGTGGCTCTGCCCAAACCGGTCGCGACCGGAAAACGCAGGCGATTTTGCCTCTGCGCGGGAAAATCCTGAACGTCGAACGGGCGCGGTTCGACCGAATGCTCTCTAGCCAAGAGGTGGGCAACCTTGTCATGGCGCTGGGCACCGGGATTGGCCGCGATGAATTCAACATCGAAAAGCTGCGCTACCATAAGGTCGTCATCATGACGGATGCGGATGTGGACGGGGCGCATATCCGGACGCTTTTGCTGACCTTCTTCTTCCGCCAGATGCCGGAATTGATCGAAGGTGGGTATCTCTATATCGCGCAACCGCCGCTTTACAAGGTGGCGCGTGGCAAGTCAGAGGTCTACCTCAAAGACCAGGCGGCGATGGATGAGTACCTGATCGAACAGGGGATCGACGGGGCGCTGTTGCGGCAGGGCAATGGCGAGGAAATCACCGGCGCCGACCTGCGCCGCGTGGTGGACGAAGCGCGCCAGCTCAAGCGTGTCCTCGAAGCCTTCCCAACACATTATCCGCGCCATATCCTGGAACAAGCGGCTATCGCCGGGGCTTTCGTGCCCGGTGTGGTCGAAAGTGACCTGCAAGGCACGGCGGACCGGGTGGCCGCGCGGCTGGACCTGATCGCGCTGGAATGGGAGCGCGGCTGGCAAGGCCGGATCACCCAAGACAAGGGCATGCGGCTCGCCCGGATGCTGCGTGGGGTGGAAGAGGTCCGCACGCTTGACGGGCCGATGCTGCGATCCGGCGAGGCGCGGCGAACGGGTACATTCACGCAAAGCTTGCAAGAGGTCTACAACCTGCCCGCGACACTGGTACGTAAGGACCGCAGCCAAGCCATCCACGGGCCGCTCGACCTGCTAAAGGCGATTCTGGAAGAAGGCGAAAAGGGGCTGTCGTTGCAGCGCTACAAGGGTCTGGGCGAAATGAACCCCGACCAGCTTTGGGAAACGACACTTGATCCCGATGCGCGCACGCTGTTGCAGGTCAAGATTGAAGATGTTGCCGAAGCAGACGATCTCTTTACCAAGCTGATGGGTGATGTGGTTGAACCGCGGCGAGAGTTTATCCAAGACAACGCCTTGACCGTTGAGAATCTGGATTTCTGAAAGTGCTCATGACGCAGAGGTCCTAGCGCAAGCACGTGGCCTGGCATTCGCGGCTATGATAGCGTCGTGATGCATTACGGGAAATATTTCAACCGCAATTGGAAGATAGATTTTTTCGTTCGCTCTGCCCGCTGTTCTTACAGTGCTGCTTGACCAGGATCGCAAAATCATCCCCGCCAAAGTGCTTAGCCGGACGATCATGGCGCCGCATTGCATGACCGTTTGGACATTTTGTCCGCGATGGAAAAGATGATGAATGGACAAGGTTTGCAGCTGCCAGACAACTCTAAAGAACGGCCATGGCACAATCAAAGCCGATACCGCGGTTCAAATGTATTTTGGTTATAGCGAAAGAATACTTGGGTTCGTAAGTAGACCGACTGTTCCGTTACATGATCGTGTGACCGCCCCAAGCGGGGTATTACCGTCTTGCATACGAGAGGTTGATTGGTCCTTTGCTAGACGGTGATCAAGGGAAGAACGACATCGCATCCAGGCCGCCGAACAAATTCTTCTTGCTCGGCGACCGTGGTTTAGAACCTCTTTAAACCTATCGGATCGATGTGAACCTTACGGTTCATCTCTGGAGGCAGCCCCAGATCCTGACGCAGATGATCTGACAGGGCGTCAACGCCGACTTGTCGGCTCAGTTGTGGAAAATTCTGACTATCTGGGGGATGCTGCTTGCGAAACAGCCTCGCTGCTACGGCCAGAACGACCCTGCGCAGACCAAAATTGGCAACCAGATCGTCGACGACCTCAGCAAGTGGTTGATGATTTTTAAGAGGCAAAGCATTCATGGTTCACCTTAATCCGCATAGACAATGCGGCCTTTCTTATTGAGTTGATGCTTGACCATCGTGACCGCAAACGAAGAGCGGGCATCAGGTTCAAACAATTGGTTAAGTTGGAAGGGGTGGCCGACCTAGCGACCGGTGGCGATCAGCAGGCTCGCTTGCCCGCGAGTGACAAAGTCACCATCGCGCTTGCCGGGAGCATCCAGAAAAAGGTATGATCAAGCTGATATGTCATCGTCACCCTCCTTCGCTTACGTGTCCGACACGCGCACCCTTACAGTGTATCGGTCAAAAAGCAAACAACTTTACGCAACGGCAAGGTGGATTGGCGAAAACGGCATTAGCGCAAGGTGTGGTAGTGCGCGAAGGCGCGTTCAGCTAGACCGATATAAGCTGGATTAGAAAGTTGATCGAGACGGTGCATTTCACAGATCGTGACCCAACGCATCTCCGTATGCTCGTGATTGGCCAAATGCGGGACACCTCCACGCCACTTTTGCACGCAAAAGAAATGATAGGTCGGGGGCTCCGCTATGCTAAGTGCATGATCCACAATTCGACCTAGATAGTTAGGGGCAACCGGATGCACCCCGATCTCTTCGCTCATTTCGCGGTTCAGCGCCTGAACGAGGGTTTCGCCGGGTTCAATGTGACCACCAATGAAATCCCAGCATTTTGGATATGTTGTCTTATGCGGCGCTCGCCGCGCCATGAGAACCTTGTCACCTTGCACTAAGATGGCAATGGCGATCTCGGCCACTACAGCCCGCCAATATGATGCGTGCCGCGTTTTTTGGCCAAGGCAATTTGTTTTTGCCGTTCACGAAACCGCGCCTTGTCTGCATCTGTGGTTTCATCCACGCAGTGATGGCAAGCCACGCCGGCCTCAAAGGCAGGGTGGTTGCGATCTTCTGGCCGAAGCGGCCGTCGACAGGCATGACATAAGATATGAGGCCCCTCTTCTAGCCCGTGCCCAACACTGACGCGCGCGTCAAAGACAAAGCATTCTCCGTCCCATTTGCTGTCCTCAACGGGTACCTCTTCAAGGTATTTCAAGATACCACCCTTGAGGTGATACACTTCCTCAATGCCCTGACCCATTAGGTAGTTCGTCGATTTTTCGCAGCGAATGCCACCTGTGCAAAACATCGCGATCTTCTTGTTATGAAACCGATGTTTATTCTCTTCCCACCAGGCCGGGAATTCGCCGAAACTCTTGGTTTCGGGATCAATAGCGCCCTCGAATGTCCCAATTGCCACTTCATAGTCGTTGCGCGTGTCAATCACGGCAACATCGGGTGCGCTGATCAGTTCATTCCAATTGGCGGGATCCACATAGTTACCAACCCGCGCCACTGGGTCCACATCGGGTAGGCCCATGGTCACAATCTCTTTTTTCAGCCGCACTTTCATACGGTGAAACGGGGGTGTTGTGGCTGTGCTTTCTTTCCACTCTAGGTCTGCACAGCCAGGAAGCGCACGGATATGCGCCAGCGCCGCATCAATTCCACTGCGGTGGCCCGCAATTGTCCCGTTGATCCCCTCGTGCGCCAACAGAAGCGTCCCGCTAATACCTTTCGATTTGCACATATCCAACAATGGTCCCCGCAGGGCGCCGGGGTCCTCAAACCGGGTAAAGTGGTACAGCGCAGCAACAGTAATCATGGGCGTCCAAATACGGGCGCGGTGATGTCGGGGCAAGTGGGCGAAAGAATATTTGTCAAATCGACGACGGAAACGCAAAACGCGGACGTTTAATCGCAATAGAGCCACCCAACCCGGAGCATCCAATGCGCAAACGTCAAACGCCAAATACCGTTATTGTGTGTTTTTCAATTGTCTACGTTGTCTGCGGGCTTTGCCTCTTGGCTAGCCAGGGCATACCACTCACGTGACCCTCAGGTTCGGGCCGCGGCGGTTGCCAGACCATCAGCTACGGCAGTAAATGCCTCGGCCCGCTCCAACTCTGCACCCGGGAACAATTCGGTCATCGCTTTTTCAATCACATGAAGCAGGCTGGAGCCACCAACAAACACCACTTTCCCAATCCGGTTAGCCGGGATATCCGCCATCGCCAAGGTTTCAACCGCGCAAGCGCTGATCTCAGCGGTATGGGCGGCCAGAACAGTTGTCATGGCCGCTTTGGTCAACCGGGCCTCAAGCAAGGGTTCAACCACCTTCAGATCAATTCCCGCATCGGCTACATCCGGGTTGTTCAGAAGGATTTTACCGGCCTCTACAGAAAAGGCCAGGTCATGGCCTAACTCCATCTCCAAAACGGTTTTCAACCGTTCAAACAGTACCGGATCAATGCCCAGCTTAGCGAAAACTGCGGCCATGCGCCGGTTTTCTGCAGTGTAGACAAAAGGAATTTTTGCCCATGTCGCAAGATCATTAAAGATAGCGTTCGGTGCGATGTGCCTGCCAGTTCCAAGTTCATTACGAATTTCAGCTCCGCGCCCCAAGAGCGGCATCACCGCTTCGATTGAAATCGACCGATCAAAATCCGTGCCACCGACGCGGACACCATGGCTTGCGATGATCCGCGTTTGGTCGCCGTCTCGTTCAAAGATGGAAAAGTCCGAGGTACCCCCGCCGATATCCACGACAAGGCCTAATCTGCCCTTCTCCAAAGGTCCGCTCGCCAGTGCTGCCGCCTCTGGTTCAAACATGAATGACACGTCGCGGTAGCCGGCAACCATATAGGCCTCGCGGAGATCCACCTCGGCCTGCCGGTTTCGCGCGGCATCTGTGGAATGAAACCGCACCGGGCGGCCGGATAAAGCCACATCATAAGTCTTGCCGGTTTCCGCCTCCGCCCGTTCGCGCAGCATCCTCAGAAATCGGGCCACGACCTCAATCAGGGTGAGCCTTTCATAGGCGATCTGCCGTTTCTCCCGCATCAGCGGCGTGCCCAAAACTGACTTTAAGGCGCGCATGAAGCGCCCTTCGCGGCCGTCTATCAGTGCCATGTTCGCTTCGGACCCATATGTCGTTGCCTTGCGATCATAATCAAAGAAAACGGAGGTCGGGAGAGTCGTCCGCCCCGGCTCCACCTCGATCAAATGCGGCCGCCCCGCAACCATCACCGCCGCTGCGGTATTGGAGGTCCCAAAGTCGATACCCAAAATCGCCATCCTTGCCTCCTTCCATATGTGAAAGGCGCGCGAGTTATGACAGCTAGAATGGGGTGTCAAGCACTTGACAACTCGATCACTCCGCTGCGATTGCATCCGCCTTTTCCACC
>JBCBGX010000086.1:0-9656 GCA_038526325.1 Pseudomonadota bacterium
ATGATATGCCTTTTGGGTTCGGGTGCTTGTTGCGATAGAGTAGGGAACGCCCCGCGTTTGAAGCCGTTCCACCACATCCCGCACGCCAGGTTTGACAGGGATCACACCCGTCATCAGTCTTTGAATTTGGCGATCCCACTCTGCCACAAACGCGTGGGTGGCCGTCCCAAGATGCGCGCGCAACAACGGTTTGCCCTTATCTTCTGGAAGACCAATCAGTTCAACAAAGCCATCATCGCGCGGCGGCAAATCCATTGTTTTGCGCGCATTGCGATACCCTTTGAAATAGATCTGTTCTGTGTCCAACAGCAAGCCATCCATATCGAATACCACCGCTTTGATGACCGGCATCATGGCGTGGTTTTCTCATCCAGCTTTATGTGGTTCCAAAGCGCATCCATCTCTGCCAGGTCGCTGTCTGCCGGGGTTTTGCCGCGTTCGGCGAGACGATCTTCAATCAGTGCAAAGCGGCGCTCGACCTTGGCATTAGTTCGCCGCACCGCAGCCTCTGGATCGACACCCAGATGCCTTGCAAGGTTGGCCATAACAAACATCAAGTCGCCGAATTCGGCTTCGACATCATCTGGGGTCAGCGTATCGCGCGCCTCGACAAGCTCGTGCGCTTCTTCGACGATCTTGTCCAGGACACTTTGTGTTTCGTCCCAGTCAAACCCGACACGCGCCATCCGCTTTTGCAGCTTTACCGCCCGGGTCATGCCGGGCAGACCAATGGCCACCCCATCCAAAGTCCGTCCTTGGGCCTTGCCCGCGCGTTCTGCGGCCTTGATCTTTTCCCAATCTGCAGTCTGTTGATCTGCGGATTTGTCCCGGCTTTCGTCCCCAAACACATGCGGGTGCCGCGCCACCATCTTGTCGGCGATCGACGCAACAATGCTGTCGAAGGTGAAATGCCCTGCCTCGCGGCCCATCTGTGCATGATAGACCGTCTGCAACAAGAGATCCCCCAATTCCCCTTCCAACTCTGACCAGTCCTGACGCGCGATGGCATCGGCCACCTCATAGGCTTCTTCGATCGTGTAGGGCGCGATAGAGTTGAAATCCTGTTCAATATCCCACGGGCAGCCGGTATCCGGATCACGCAGACGCCGCATGATTTCCAGCAGTCGCGGCATTCCACCGTTCGGATTGTGGATAAGGGGGTCGTGTTCCATTCAGGCCCTCGGTTTTTCTGTGACGCTACAGAAACAAAAAAGCCGCGCCAATAGGCACGGCTTCGTAATCTGATTGTGGGGCAATCAGAACTTGTAGGATGCCCGCAAGCTTAGGGTCGTTGTACTGACATCGACGTCATCGTCTGCTAGCACGCCTTCATTTTCGTACTCGCCATTCAATTCGCGAAACAGCAGTTCTGCGCCAACGATAAAATTTTGGTCAAGTTGGAAATCAGCACCAAAGCCTATACCAAAGCCTGAGGCTACAACTTCGTTGTCAGGATCGGCAATGGCGACCGTAGAAAAGCTGGCCACGCCGTAGCCGAGAATGTTGCCAAAGTCATATCCGACACGCGCTTTCAGATCTCCTTCGGCATACACAACCTCGTCAGGGCTTTCGAAATCTTCGAGCCCGATATCAGCATCTAAAGCAACAGCATATTCGCCACCAAACACGATTTGCCCGTTTTGTGCCTGGTACCCCAGGAACAGTCCAAAGGGGCTCGCCTCTTCGATGCCTCGCTCAAACCCGTCGGAAAAGCCCAAGGTGCCATTGGTCATCGTACCGAGCGAACCACCAATATAGAAGCCGCTCCAATCCGCAAACACAGTGGTTGGGATCAGGGTTGCGCCGACAAAGCCAAGTGTCGTTAGTAATTTCATCACCATATCTCCAAACTTTGATAATGTTTTGGTAACTAGGCCAGACCTATCGGGCCTGCCAGAGGGGCCTATGAAACTTGCGGCAAAGTGGCTTTCTGATCACAGCCGTAAAGTAGAAGCAAGTTCTGCAAACGCTTCAAAAGTTGAGTAATAGATTTCTCATCAGCGACCGATCAGCGGGTCTCATGGAATGCCGCGGTTGCAATCTGATCTTAGGTCAACGCGTTAAGAATAGGCGCAGGTCGTGCCGCACTAACTGGCTGCTTTGGAAGGTCGGGGTTTGCATGCAGAACAAATTTGTTCGTGCTGACCTGACGAAAAAGCCGCGCCAAAAGGCGCGGCTTAGGCAATCAAAATGATCGCTCAATTAGAATGTGAAGGCACCGCGGACGGTAAATGTGTCGAAGTTAATGTCAACGTCGAACTCATCATCTTCAAATGTCGCGCGGCGTGCAAGATACTCTGCGCCCACAACAAAATTGCTGCCCAAGTCGTAATCGGCACCAAAACCGAAGCTGAAACCGTTTGCGTCGTCATCAATATCGTCAGTCAGGCGTGTAAACCCGGCCGTGCCGTAGAACATGATGTTGTCCATCGCGAAACCAGCGCGACCCTTCAGGTCAAGGATGTCGATATCGGTGTTCAGGTCGCCGTCGCCCGTAACTTCGGAAGCCTGTGACAAAGCGAATTCACCGCCAAACACAAACTCACCGTTTTGAACTTGGTACCCACCAAAAAGGCCGGCCACAGTGGTATTGTCTACGTCAAGTGTGACGTCGATATCATCGATTTCCGCAGAAATTTCTGAGTTGAGAGACGTTCCCAATGCCAGGCCTGCATAACCACCGGTCCAATCCGCAAGAGCGGATGAAGGCAGTGCAGTCGCCATTGCCAGTAAAATTGTTCTGATTTTATGCGCCATGATGGGTCTCCAAGGGGGCCAAATGTTATGACGTTGCGCTATCGGTTTGGACCGTGAATTTCCATGCCATTGTTACAAGGTTTTACGTTTGTTGCGCTTGCGTCACATGGATTTATGTCGGCACTTGGCCTGGTCGGCGCAGGTTTGCCGATCTGGCCCGAGACAAGCGTTTTGGCTAAACGATTTTCGATCTAGGGCGGCGCAGAGTTGTTGCTTCTGAAGACACTTGCCTTGTGCGGTGCCGCGCGGCATCTTCTGCTGATTGCGGATGTGTCGACGCCGCGGAAATTTAAGCTTGCAGGACGCTCTAACATGCCCGTGATCAACCGCATCGCCGATTTTGCAAATGACCTGACGGCTTGGCGTCGGCACCTGCATGCGCATCCAGAACTGCGCTTTGAGTGCTTTGAAACGGCTGCCTTCGTCGTCGCAAGGCTGCGTGACTTTGGTGTGGACGAGATCCATGAGGGGATCGCGACAACAGGTGTGGTCGCGATTGTCGAAGGCCGCCAAACGGGGCCGACTATTGGCTTGCGTGCGGATATGGACGCGCTGCCAATCGAAGAAATCACAGGTCTTGACTACGCCTCGACCGTTACGGGCAAAATGCATGCCTGTGGGCATGATGGCCATACGGCCATGCTGTTGGGGGCTGCGAAATATCTGGCAGAGACCCGAAACTTTGCGGGTCGCGTAGCGCTTATTTTTCAGCCAGCCGAAGAGAACGGCGGCGGCGCGGAAGTCATGGTCAAAGAAGGCATCATGGAGCGGTTTGATATCAAAGAGGTCTATGCACTGCATAACGCCCCCGGGACGCCAGTGGGTGCGTTCTACACGTCGCCCGGTCCCATAATGGCTGCGGTTGACACATTCCACATCCATATCACGGGCAAGGGGGGCCATGGCGCCATGCCGCATGAAACGGCAGACCCGGTTGTTGCGGCGGTGGGAATTGTGACGGCCATCCAGACCATCGTTAGCCGTAACCACTATGCGCAGGATGACCTCGTTGTTTCTGTTACGCAAATTCACACGGGCACTGCAGACAATGTCGTGCCGGAGACAGCCTATATCAACGGCACCGTGCGGACTTTTGACAGCGGTGTTCAGGGCATGGTCATGGCGCGGCTTGAAGCCATTGTTGCAGGCCAGGCTGCCGCTTACGGGGTGGAGGCCGAACTGAATTACGAGGTGGGGTATCCCGCGACTGTCAATGATCCTGACCGCACAACCTTTGCAGCTGAAGCAGCACGCGAAATTGCGATTGACGTGGTAGATGACGCAGGACGCGAGATGGGGGCGGAAGATTTCGCTTATATGCTAGAGGCCCGACCGGGCGCCTATTTGTTTGTCGGAAATGGTGATACCGCGGGGCTTCACCATCCGGCCTATGACTTTGATGACAATGCTGCACCAGTGGGGGCTTCATTTTTTGCCCGATTGGTGGAGCGGGCATTGCCTTTGGGGTGATCAGATTTCTAGAAATCTGATGGCCTCCGGCGGGAGTATTTTTGGCAAGATGATAAGGGATTGGCCATGACATTGGACAAGGCGCGTGATGTGGTGGATACAGCTTTTACGCGTGCCGATAAGCGTGGTCTGTCCTTTGAAAATGCCTTTGGCGGGGCTGCGTCCTTTATGCGGCGGACCTATACGAAAGATCTGACGGGGTTCGATCTTGCGGTGACGGGAGTGCCGTTTGATCAGGCGGTCACGCATCGTCCAGGCGCGCGATTTGGCCCGCGGGCCATCCGTGAGGCATCGACGTTGCAGACCTTTGATCCGCCCTATGGTTGGGATGGGTTCGATCCTTTGGGTGAATTTGCCATCGCTGATTATGGCGACATGCCGTTCGACTATGCGGATGTAACATCTGTCCCCGGCCTGCTGCAGGCTCATATCAAAAAGATCCTGGGACAGGATTGTGGCGCGATTACGCTGGGTGGAGACCACTTTATTACATTGCCGGTCCTGCGTGCCTATGCCGACAAATACGGGCCTATGTCCGTGATACAGTTTGATGCCCATTCTGACCTATGGCCGGATGATGATATGGACCGCATTGATCACGGCACGATGATGTACAAAGCGGTAAAGCTGGGAGTGGTTGATGTCGCCCGGTCTGTTCAGATCGGGATACGGACAGAGTGTGAGGATTATCTGGGCATGCCGTATATTGATGCCCGGACCTGCCATGAGTTGGGTAGTGCAAATGTTGTGGATCGCATTAAGGCGATCGTGGGCGATCACCCGACCTATGTGACCTTCGACATCGATGCGCTGGACCCCGCATTTGCGCCCGGCACGGGCACGCCGGTTTGGGGTGGTCTGGCCTCCTGGCAGGCGGCGGCCATGCTGCGGGACCTCGCGGGCATCAATATGCTGGGGGGAGATGTGGTTGAGGTGTCGCCGCCCTATGACACGACCGGCGCAACAGCAATAGCCGGGGCGCATGTCGCGATGGAGCTTTGTTGCCTTGCACTATGGAACAAAAGGAAAAAGTGATGCCAAACCAGCCGATCTCGGGGAATGATCTAGCCCGGTTTTCAGGTCCGCAGACCTTTATGCGCCTGCCGGAGGCAAATACGCCACAAGGGCTTGATGTTGGATTTATTGGCATTCCTATGGATATCGGAACGTCCTGGCGGTCGGGCACACGGATGGGTCCCAAGCAATTGCGGGAGCAATCGGCGATGATCCGGCCCTACAATATTCAGACAGGTGCAGCGCCCTTTGATGCGTTGCAATGCGCTGATCTGGGGGATGTGGCGATTAACACATTTTCGCTAGCGGAAAGTATTCAAATAATTACAAATACTTACGCGGCTTATTTGAAGTATGATTTCATTCCGATGACGTTGGGGGGCGACCATTCATTGACGTTGCCCGTACTACGGGCCGTCGCTGCAAAGCATGGACCGCTGGCGCTGGTGCATGTGGACGCTCATGCGGATGTGAATGATGAGATGTTTGGTGAACGTGAGACCCATGGCACAGTGTTTCGTCGTGCCTACGAGGAAGGTTTGATCACTGCCGAAAAGGTGTTTCAGATCGGATTGCGTGGGACGGGGTACACGGCGGACGACTTTACCGAGGCCTTGGGATGGGGGTTCAACCAATATCTTGCACCCGCGCTTTGGCATAAGTCCCTCGCGCCGCTCGCTGTTGAAATCAAAGCAAAAATTGGCGATCAGCCTTGCTATGTCACCTATGATATCGACAGTCTGGATCCTGCTTATGCTCCGGGTACCGGCACGCCAGAGATTGGCGGGCTGACCACAGCGCAGGCGATGGAATTGATCCGTGGGCTCAGAGGTTTGAATATCGTTGGGTGCGACTTGGTGGAGGTGTCACCGCCCTATGATCCTTCGGGCAACACCGCATTGACTGGCGCGAACCTGATGTTTGAGATGCTGTCGATCCTACCGGGTGTGCCATATCGGTAGAATGACCCTTTTCGAACTGGCTTATGTTTTGCCGCCTGATTTGTTAATCTGACTATGGTCGCGACATGTTTGGGAGGCATGTTTCATGACATTCAAGACAGCCAAACCCTCATCGCCGGGCAATCTGACCTCACCACAGTCAGGCAGTCCTGTGATCAATAAAATGACTGCTGATGATATCATTGTGTCGCTGAAGGCGGGGCTGTCAGATTTTCGTGCTCGCCCCGTGATGAGTGGCTTTTTTGGTTTTTTCTATGCCCTGTTTGGTATTTCGTTTGTGTGGTGCCTGTTCTGGGTCGGAAAGGTTTGGATGGTCATACCTGCTGCGATAGCCTTTCCGCTGGTTGCCCCCTTTGCGGCGGCCGGTCTGTACGAAATGTCGCGTCGCTTGCAGAAGTCTGAGAGCTTTGGCTGGATCGATATTCTGACGGTTATGGCCAATCAGCGCAGGCGTGAAATGGGTTGGATGGCCTTTGTTACCTTGTTCATCTTGTGGATTTGGTTTTACCAGTTTCGGACCTTGCTGGTGGTGACTTTACAGGATTCGTCCTTTTCCGACCTCGATGGGTTTATCACGGCTGTGTTCTACACGCCCGAAGGATGGACCTTTCTAGTCATTGGAACTTGCGTGGGTGCGCTTTTGTCGGCTGTGCTGTTCTCAGTGACTGTTATTGCGATGCCGATGCTGCTAGATCATGAGGCTGATTTCATTTCGGCGATGCTGACATCCGTGCGCGTCGTGCAGGAAAACCCTCTTGTCATGTTGGTGTGGGCGGCAATCATCACTTTGACAATGATTTTGTCGTTCGTGCCTGCTTTTTTGGGCCTGATCGTCACTTTGCCAATCCTTGGCCATACGACGTGGCATCTTTATCAGCGGGCTATCCCCCCTATGACAAAGTGATTGGCCCGGCTCAGTTCATCCGTCTATCAGGTAATCGGCCGCTACATAGCCGGTGACAGACGGGCTATCGGCCAGGGACACCTCGCACCAGCGTTGGCCCACTTCGGTGACGCAACGGCGTTGGTTCAATACGGTTCCATCTGGCAGCCCCATAATGATGTTGAACCCCAGACTGGGGCCCGAGCGCAGCTTGAGCAGGTCGTCGCCCGCGCCGCTGACGACGACCCGGTCGGTGCCGATGCTGGTGCAGCCAAGTGTGAAAAAGAGCATAAGAAGTATGGCGCGCTGCATGATGGATCCTCGGTCTATTTTTGGTTTTGGTAGCGTGCTTGTCTGCGAAAGCCCAGTCTGCATGCGCCAAAAAATCTGGTTCGGTTTGCTCTGGCAGCCGGCGTGCAGAATGCTTACAGACCGTGTAAGGACACCCCTGATCAAAAGGACTTGCTGACAGATGCGTTTTTTGGCTTTGTTTGTGCTGCTGATCGTGGCGGTTATGGCGTATGTCCGGTTCGCACCCACCAACACGGCCAAGTGGCATATTTTGCCAAATGCCGATGGGCCGGGGGATGTGTCAGAGGATGGAGGTTTTATTGCAGTGCGCCGGATCACCGTTCCCGGAACCGAGGCGTTATCCGCGCTTGAACAGCGCGCATTGGCGACGCCGAGGACAAGAGTGATCGCGGGCAACGTGGCCGAAGGCATGCTGACCTTTCAGACCCGGTCCTTGGTGATGGGCTTTCCTGATCACACGACGGTAGGCATCAAGGATGGTCTGTTGATCATTCATGGCCGTTTGCGCTTTGGTCGGTCTGATCTTGGGGTCAATCGGGCGCGCATTGCAGGCTGGTTGGAAACGCTTGGCCCCTTGACCGAGCCGCTGTGATCCGCCAATTCCGATTTTATGATTGCTGCTGACCGTATTGAACAATTGATCGACCGTTTCCAGTTTCTGGAGGCGAAGATGGCCGATGGGTCCGCGGGGGCGGATATCGCGGCCTTGGGCAAGGAGTATGCCGACCTGCGTCCCGTTGTCGAAACGGTGACCGCTTACAAGGATCTGGTCAGCCAGATCGCCGATGCCGAGGCGATGTTATCGGATCCTGAAATGAGGGAGCTGGCAGAGGCGGAATTGCCAGAGTTGAAGGCGCAACTGGAAGCGTCTGAGCATGATGTTCAATTGGCGCTTTTGCCGAAAGATGCTGCCGACGCCCGCCCGGCACTGCTAGAAATCCGGCCCGGAACGGGGGGGGATGAGGCGTCGCTTTTTGCGGGCGATCTTTTGCGGATGTATCAGCGCTATGCTGAAGGGCAAGGCTGGAAATTCGAAATTCTTGAGGAAAGCCAAACCGAGTTGGGCGGCATCAAAGAGGTGGTCGCCCGAATTGCGGGCGACGGCGTCTTTGCCAAGATGAAATATGAAAGCGGCGTGCACCGCGTTCAGCGCGTGCCGGAAACGGAAAGCGGCGGGCGCATTCATACCTCTGCTGCGACAGTCGCGGTGCTGCCAGAGGCCGAGGATGTGGATATAGAGATCAATCCGGCGGATATTCGCATAGATACGATGCGCGCATCCGGGTCGGGCGGGCAGCACGTGAACACCACCGACTCGGCGGTGCGGATTTTACATGAGCCGACGGGCATTATCGTGGTCAGTTCCGAGAAATCGCAGCACCGCAACCGCGAGATTGCGATGCAAGTCCTAAAAACCCGGCTGTTTGATTTGGAGCGGCAGAAAGCAGCAGATGAACGATCGGCTGATCGAAAGGCGCAAGTGGGGTCGGGGGATAGGTCAGAGCGCATCCGCACTTATAACTTTCCACAAGGCCGCATGACGGATCACCGGATCAACCTGACGCTTTATTCACTTGGGCAGGTGATGCAGGGCGATCTGGAAGAGGTAATTACGGCCTTGCAGGCGGATGCGCAGGCGACGCTGCTGGCGGAGATGGGTGGGTGACCACCGTTCAGGATGCGCTCCCGGGTCTGATTGAATATTTGGAGCGACCAGATGATCCAGAGCGTGGTGAATTTCATGTCGACCACGCAGCGCGAGAAGCGCGTCTGATCCTTGCATGTGCCATGGGCGTTCCCTCGGAACGTTTTACCCTGTTCAGCCAAGATGTGTTAGAACTCGAAGCCCATGAGAATGCCTATGTGTTAGCTGGGCGGCGTCGGCGTGGTGAGCCAATGAGCCACATCATTGGCAAGCGCGCCTTTTATGGGCGCGACTTTGTCGTTGATCACCGCGTACTGGATCCCCGTCCTGAGACGGAATGCCTGATCATCGAAGCAGTGTCAGGGCCTTTTTCGGAAGTTCTTGACCTCGGAACGGGCAGCGGGGCGATCATTGTGTCGCTTTTGGCAGAAAGACGGGCGGCTGTTGGTATCGCGACCGATATTTCCACCGATGCTTTGCGCGTGGCCGAACAGAATGCAGACGCGCATGGTGTTGCAGATCAGATCGGATTTATGGCGTCGGATTGGTTTCAGGCCGTGGGCGGCACTTTTGACCTGATCGTGTCCAACCCGCCTTATATCGCTGCTGATGA
>JBCBGX010000087.1:0-9635 GCA_038526325.1 Pseudomonadota bacterium
AACGACACTTTATGCCCAAAGTATGACCTTGGCCGACCGACACTGGCCCTTTTCGATGGGCTATCACATGGCTATGTACAAGCATATTCTTGCATGAGGCTGCCCTATGTCTACAACCCGTCATACCAAAGTTCTGATCATTGGTTCCGGCCCTGCGGGCTATACCGCTGGGGTCTATGCTGCCCGTGCAATGCTGGAGCCTGTCCTTGTACAGGGGATTGAACCTGGCGGGCAATTGACGACAACAACCGAGGTTGAAAACTGGCCCGGCGACACCGAGGTGCAGGGCCCCGATCTGATGGTGCGGATGGAGGCCCACGCCCGCGCCATGGGCTGTGATATCGTGGGCGATATTATCACCTCGCTTGATCTCCAGAACCGCCCGTTCACCGCTCAGTCCGATAGCGGCACGGTCTACACGGCCGATGCGGTGATCCTGTGTACGGGCGCCCGTGCGAAATGGCTGGGCTTGCCCACGGAAGAGAAGTTCAAAGGCTTCGGGGTCAGCGCTTGTGCGACCTGCGATGGGTTCTTCTATCGGGGGCAGGAAATCGTTGTCGTGGGCGGCGGGAACACAGCCGTGGAAGAGGCGCTGTTTCTGACGAACTTCGCCTCAAAGGTGACACTGATCCACCGCCGGGATGAGCTGCGCGCCGAGAAGATCCTGCAAAACCGTTTGCTGAACCACCCCAAGATCGAAACCCTGTGGTTTCACGAGGTGGATGAGGTCTTTGGCACCGAAAACCCGCTTGGCGTGGAAGGTGTCCGGGTGAAGCACACCAAAACAGGCGAAATCACTGAAATCGCAGCCAAAGGTGTGTTTGTGGCGATCGGCCACGCGCCCGCCTCCGAACTGGTCAAGGACCAGTTGGAGACGCATTCGGGCGGGTATGTGACCGTCGAGCCGGGCACCACCCGCACGGCCATCCCAGGTGTGTTCGCAGCCGGAGATCTGACGGATCATGTTTACCGGCAGGCTGTCACAAGCGCAGGAATGGGCTGTATGGCCGCGCTGGATGCAGAGAAGTTTTTGGCCGAGCTAGAAGATGCGCCTGCTGCTGCGGCAGAGTGATCTTTGTCTGAGCCCCATGTCCTGACCCTGAACGGGATCTACTACCGCATTAAGGCCTTGGCCGAGGCAGACGCCATCCTTGAACCGGCCCATGCGCCCGAGGGGCGGTCACATCGGGACGGCCAGCGCGCGCTTTATCTGTCAGAGACACCCGAAGGCTGCATGGTCGCCACTGCCAGGTACACCAATGAAGCGACGCCCCCGCGGGGCATCTTTCCTTTGCGCGTCTCTAAGGCGCGGGTCGTTGATCTGCGCGATCATGCGGCAACCGCTGCGTTGAAGATTGACACAACACATCGCGCCGTAGAATGGCAAAGCCTGCGGGCCCAAGGTCTTCCTTCGCCCACATGGGACCTGGCAGATCGGGTGCGGGCTTTGGGGCTGGATGGGATGCTTTACGCGTCACGCAGCGATCCGCGCAAAACGCATCTGACGCTCTTTCGATGGAACGAAGAGGGGTCAGCTGCCCAGGTCAAGCAGGCGGATCCGCCACTGGTTCGGGACGATTGAGGCGCCTTATCGGTAAAAGGGGTGGATTTGTCCCTTGATCGTTTCACCGCCGCAAATTGCGGTCTTTTTTCTTGATCATTGCTAGACATCCGCCGCGCCACGGGTCTATGCCACCGCCAATTGAATCAGTCATTGTTAGGCTAGCCGATGGTACACGACCTCGCACCGATCCCTGAACTCTACGTTTCTTACGAGAGCGCGCAGAAAATGAAGCTGGAGGCCGCCGATCTGATCAGCCACGATCTGTCGCCGCGCCAAAGCTGCGATCTTGAGCTGCTGATGAATGGGGGGTTCAACCCGCTCAAAGGGTTCCTGTCCGAGGCAGACTATGACAGCGTTGTGGATACGATGCGCCTGGCGGATGGCACGCTCTGGCCGATGCCCATCACATTGGATGTGACCACTGATTTTGCCGAGGCCGTGGCCTTGGGCCAGGATATCGCCCTGCGTGACCCGGAAGGTGTGATTTTGGCGACGATGACCGTCACCGACAAATGGACCCCGAACAAAGCGCGTGAGGCCGAAAAGGTCTTTGGTGCCGACGATATTGCCCATCCTGCGGTGAATTACCTGCATAACACGGCAGGCGAGGTTTATCTGGGTGGCCCGATCACAGGTATCCAACAGCCTGTGCACTATGATTTCCGGGCCCGCCGCGATACCCCGAACGAGCTGCGCGCCTATTTCCGCAAGTTGGGCTGGCGCAAGGTCGTGGCCTTCCAGACCCGCAACCCGCTCCACCGCGCCCATCAGGAACTGACCTTCCGGGCAGCGAAAGAGGCGCAGGCCAACCTGCTGATCCACCCGGTGGTTGGGCTGACCAAACCCGGGGATATTGATCACTTCACCCGCGTGCGCTGTTATGAGGCTGTGCTGGACCAATATCCAACCTCTACCACAACCATGTCATTGCTAAACCTGGCCATGCGTATGGCTGGCCCACGTGAGGCCGTATGGCACGGGCTGATCCGCAAAAACCATGGGTGCACCCATTTCATCGTTGGGCGCGACCATGCGGGGCCGGGCAAGAACTCAGCCGGTGAGGATTTTTACGGGCCTTATGATGCGCAGGATCTGTTCCGCCAGCATCAGGAGGAAATGGGCATCGAAATGGTCGACTTTAAGCACATGGTCTATGTGCAGGACCGTGCCCAATATGAACCAGCCGATGAGATCACGGATAAGGACGATGTGACCATCCTGAATATCTCGGGCACCGAATTGCGGCGGCGGCTGTCGGAAGGGCTGGAGATCCCGGAATGGTTCTCATTCCCTGCCGTTGTGGAAGAGCTGCGCAAGACCCGCCCCCCGCGGGCCAGCCAAGGGTTTACCGTGTTTTTCACCGGGTTTTCCGGGTCGGGCAAGTCGACCATCGCCAATGCGTTGATGGTCAAGCTGATGGAAATGGGGGGACGGCCCGTAACCTTGTTAGACGGGGACATTGTGCGCAAGAACCTGTCGTCAGAGCTGGGGTTCAGCAAGGAACACCGTGACCTGAACATCCGTCGGATCGGTTACGTGGCGTCCGAGATCACGAAAAATGGCGGTATCGCGATCTGTGCGCCGATTGCGCCCTATGCAACGACCCGCCGCGCGGTGCGCGAAGACATTGAGCAGTTCGGTGCCTTTCTTGAGGTCCATGTCGCGACGTCAATCGAAGAATGCGAGCGGCGCGACCGCAAGGGCCTTTATAAGTTGGCGCGGGAAGGCAAGATCAAGGAATTCACCGGGATTTCAGACCCTTATGATGTGCCAGAAAATCCAGAATTGCGGGTTGAAACGGAAAATGTGCCGGTCGACAACTGTGCACATCAGGTCATATTGAAGCTGGAAAGTCTGGGCCTGATCAAAGCATAGGCTGGGCTTTGGCCCAGCCAGCTATCCTAGTGAACCGTGACTGGGTGCATCTTGTTTTCACGGGCAAGATGAAAGGCCAGTTTGCGGTTGGCGACCAGAGCCAGTTGTTCACCGGCTGAATTGTGGACGGCAAAAAGCTCTTCTATGTCCCCAACCTCGTTTTGCACCTCTGCGGGCAGGTCAGCCACCAAGACGGGTTTGACATAGACGATATCCTGACCCAGGTCCTTAAGATCAATATTTGTATGCATGTCTTACCCTTTCTTAATGCTGATTTTTTGGACGATACGCTCTGGCACGGCGCGGGTGAGGTCCACATGCAGCAACCCGTTTTCCATCACTGCTTCGCCGACATCGACGCCGTCGGCCAGCACAAAAGACCGTTGAAATTGGCGAGCCGCGATGCCGCGATGAAGGAATATACGTCCTTCGCTGTCATCGGTTTGGCGGCCACGGATCACCAAAGAGCTGTCTTCTACCGTGATCGACAGATCATCTTCAGAAAACCCTGCCACCGCCAATGTTATGCGATAGGAGTTTTCTGACGTTTGTTCGATGTTGTAGGGGGGGTAACCATCATTACCAGTTTTCGCTGTCCGCTCAACCAAGCGTTCAAGCTGCTCAAATCCCAGTAGGAACGGATGCGTCCCCAAAGCCAATTTCGTCATAAGACATGTCCTTTTTGACAAGCGACTGTCGATTTCGGCCCCATTATGGCAGCCTTCCTGACAAAAACATGGGTGCCAATGCTCATTTGATCAAGAGGAAGTATTAGGAACTTTGGGCTAAACGCCCTATTTATATGGAAAAGCAGGACGAATAACGGACACGCCTCGAATGAACAAAACCGCAAAAATGGAGCAGGACTAGGTTCTGCGCGTCAAATTGGAGGTTTTGCGCCGCGAACATCGCGATCTGGATGAAGCGATTGAGGCCCTGCATGACCGTGGCAACGCCGATATGCTGACGATCAAACGCTTCATCCAGATATTATCGCCTAACAGGCGTTGCGGCGCGTCCTGCCTCGGCTATAGTGCCGCTTCATTTTGCAGCAGGGCAGGCGCGATGGGGCAACCTTCGGTAGGAATTATTATGGGCAGCCAGTCCGATTGGCCTACCATGAAAGAGGTGGCAGATGTTTTGAGCGAACTTGATGTCGCCTTTGAGGCCAAGATCGTATCCGCGCACCGCACACCAGACAGGTTATGGGAATATGGCAAGACAGCGGTAGATCGTGGATTGCAGGTGATTATTGCGGGCGCGGGTGGGGCCGCACATTTGCCGGGCATGATGGCGTCAAAAACGCGGGTACCGGTGATTGGGGTCCCAGTGCAAACGCAGGCTCTGTCTGGCGTTGATAGCTTGTATTCCATCCTGCAGATGCCGCGCGGCTATCCCGTGGCCACAATGGCAATTGGTGCGGCGGGGGCCAAGAATGCCGGGTTAATGGCGGCTGGGATACTGGCCTTGCAGGATGCTGCGCTGGCTGAACGGTTGGATGCATGGCGCGCGGCGCTGTCTGCCTCAATCCCAGACGAGCCGCAAGATGACTGACCCGCTGCCCGTTGGGGCGACAATTGGGATTTTAGGTGGCGGCCAGTTGGGGCGCATGCTTTCTGTTGCCGCGGCCCGGCTGGGGCTGAGGACTCATCTATACGAACCTGCGCCGGGTGCACCTGCCGGCGACGTGGCGTGTCAGGTCACAACCGCCAGTTATAACGATGCAGGCGCGCTGACGACTTTCGGTAACTCCGTCGATGTCATCACTTATGAATTTGAAAATATACCGACCAGTGCGCTTGATCTGTTAGAGGCGCTCGCGCCGATTCATCCCGGACGGCAGGCGCTGGCGACCAGTCAGGATCGCATAACGGAAAAGACGTTTCTGCAGGATTTGGGGCTTCAAACCGCGCCCTTTGCCGATGTGACGTCGATGGCTGATCTTGAAAAGGCTCTGGCAGATATCGGAGCCCCCTCCATCCTCAAAACCCGCCGCATGGGTTATGACGGCAAAGGTCAGGCGCGGATTATGTCTGCGGAGGATACTGCCGGAGCACTTGAGGCGATGGCGGGCGCACCTGCAATTCTGGAAGGGTTTGTGGATTTCAGCCATGAGGTGTCGGTGATCGGGGCGCGGGGGCCGGATGGCGCGGTAGCCTGTTACGATCCGGGTGAGAACGTGCACAAAGATGGGATCCTGCGGACTACGACCGTCCCAGCGAAACTGTCCCCTTCGCAACGCACCGATGCGGTGCTGATTGCCGCGCGTATCTTGAACGCTTTGGACTATGTCGGCGTCATGGGGGTGGAGCTGTTCGTGACACCCCACGCGCTGATCGTGAACGAGATTGCACCGCGTGTGCACAATTCCGGCCATTGGACACAAAATGGCTGCTGCATTTGCCAGTTCGAGCAGCATGTCAGGGCGATAGCTGGTTGGCCTTTGGGGGATGGCTCACGCCACAGTGACGTGGCGATGGAGAACTTGATCGGCGATGATATGAGCCGTGTACCTGACCTGGCCACGACCGATGCAGCTATTCATCTTTATGGTAAGGCCGAGGTTAAGCCGGGCCGCAAGATGGGGCATGTCAACCGGATCATTCGTCGTCCAAAATGACATCCAACAAGGTCAGCCCATGGTTGAACTGACCATCGCGCAGAAATAGCAGGGTTTCCTGGATGACCAGCGGGTTGTTCATCATGAAGGTATGCGTCACAGGCAGCACAATAAAATCCTGCATGCCCTCAAGTCGCGCGGAGGCCACAGAGACTTTGCCATCATCCGGCCCTTCGATCAGGCTGGAATAGAACGGGTTGAGCGTCCTGTCACCTGCGATGATACCGATCTCATAAGGGATGTTTTCAAGCGTATTCGGCAGGCTGTCGGCATCGGTGCTTAGCTGCAAGCCAGCCGGGCCGTTGACCCATTGAAAAGGCTCAAGATCGCCAAAAAGATCAACCAGTTCCGATCCGCCATTGGGTGGCCCAAGCATGACAACGCGGCCCATCTGTGGGGGCCGGTTATTGGTCAACCAGGCGCGGACCAAAATGCCGCCCATCGAATGGGTTACGAAATTCACCCGGCGGTCGCCACAGGCGGCGACGTCCTCGGCAACGTGGTCATCGACCAGCTCCTGTATGGTCGCGCTGGTGGATGGATAACCGCGATTGATGACCGTATAGCCCGCGTTTTCCAGGACAAGTTGCATGGGCGTCAGGGAAATTTCGCTTCGCGCCAGCCCATGAAATAGCACAACGCATTCCTCGGCCAAGATGGGGGTGCCTGCAAAAAGGGATAGTATGGCTGTGCAAAGCAGTTTCATGCTCAAGATGTATCACCGGTTTGTGTCGGCAAAAGCCCCAAGGTCAAGAAACCTTACGTCTTGTGATCAGCGACACTGCAATTCCACCCAAAACCAAAATGCCAGCGACTATTAGTCTTGGTGTCAGCGTCTCTTGCAGCAGCAGCACGCCTGCCACAACTGCGATGACCGGGACGCTTAGCTGGGCAATGCCAGCCACAGTGGTCGGCAGATTTGGCAGTACCCGGTACCAGAGCGCATAGCCTAGCCCCGATGTCACAGCACCCGCGACAATCGCAGTGATCACACCGCCTGTTGTCACTGGGTGGTCGATCCCGGCCAGCAGCGTCAACGCCACAAGCGGCAGACACAGCAGGAAATTGCTGGCGGTCGCGCCTAGAGGGTCCGTTTCGGCTCGGCCCAGCAAAGTATAAGCGGCCCAACTGACCCCCGCAGCTACCATAGACAGCGCGCCGAAGATCGGAACCGCCGCCGTACCTATGGGCCATAGCAAAACGCAAAGGCCCACCAAGGCAATTGCTGCCCCGATCCACCGCAATGGCGGAATACTCTGCCCCTCAGCAACGGCCCATCCAAAGACGACGACTTGTAGAACGCCAAACAGGATCAACGCGCCGAGGCCTGCATCCAACGTAATGTAGGCCCATGAGAACCCAATCATGTAAATGGCGAGTACCAGGGCCCCGAACACTCGCGTTGCATTGAAAAGCGGAGGTACGGGTTGGCGGCGCAGGGCAACCAGGGCCCACAACATTCCAGCACCAGCGGCAGTCCTTATCACTGCAAAATCAAACGGGTCCATCCCATATTGTGCCACACCGATCCGGTTGAGGAGTGAGTTTGACGCAAACGCGGTCATCGTCAAAACAGTCAAGAAGAAAATCTGCATGTTAAGGCCGATACAAGCGGCGGCAATCGTCAGATTTTCGCACGGCACCGCACAGGTGAGTGTCTTGAATTTGCACGGGTGAGCCTCTTCGCAGTTTATGTCGGAGTAAGCGAGGGATTGACCCGATTTGCAAGGCAGCTCACGAAAGCGTTTTACGCAATTGAGCCGTTCTCATACGCGAATGACACCATGATTGCGGGGTCTTTGTCACCGTGGCCAGCCTCCACCACCGCGCGCTGCTGAGATCCGGCGAGTTTCAGCACTGGATCGTCAAGACCAAAGGACTGCATGACGTTCTGAAAGACGTCATTGTCTTTCGCCACCGCGCTCATCGCGAAACCGACAGTGGGATCTTCGCCTAGGATTTTGGGCAGGCGATCAGCGATCATCGGCATGCCAGCTGGACCACCTGACAGGATGCGCATCGCGGTTTCCATCGGTAGACCGGCGTGTCTGGCCAGTGGCATCATTTCTGCCAAACCCGCGAAATAGGCCTGTATCATCCCGTTATTGACAACCTTCATCACGAGACCTGTGCCCAAGGGGCCAACATGAAATATGCGGTTAGAGATGGCGCTGAGTGTGACTTCGGCCCGTTTTGCTGCCTCTGCATCACCACCAATGAAAATGCCGCAGGCGCCTGCAAGCACCAGTTCCGGCCCGCCCGAGATCGGGGCGTCAACGGCGGTGGCGCCTTGGGCGTCTATGGCTGCCATGCGATCTTTAAGCAGGTCCGGTATGACGGTGCAGGTGTCAATGATCTGCTTACCTTGCAAATCGCAGGCCAAAAGCTGGTCGAGCACATCTGTCACGGCTGTATCGTCAAGGAGGCTGAGGATCAGGGTGTCACTTGAGGCGACGAGGGTTGGGATATCTTCTGTGCTTTGAATGCCGTCCAGCGCGCGGCCACTGCGGGTCCAGCCACGTATTTCATGGCCTAGTGCTGCGAAACGCTGCGCCATTGCTGCGCCCATTCGGCCCAGTCCGATGATGCCGATGCTCATCATCAGTATCCTCCATCTGTGTTTCTATAGTGGGTTTGGCATCTCTAGATTGATAAAGGCAATGCCCAATCATGGCCCTGGTCTGTCGCGGCACAGCGACACGCAATTAAGTCTTGCCTGACCGGCTTGTACCTTTTTGGCTTTCATGTTCTCCTGAATGACGAGCCCATTCTGGGTTAGACAATCCTAAATTGAACGACAAAGGTAAGTGACTTGTACAAATATATCTTTCTTGGCTTGGGTGCCTTTGCTTTGGTGGGGTGTGAGTTGTCAGCTTCCTCTCAAGCCGTCGACGACGCCACTATTGATGAGACTTTTGTGCCGTTATCCCTGAATTGGCAAAACGGGCCAACTATTGATTACCGAGTTGGTATCTTTGAAGAACAAGGCGCCTATATTGTGTGCGCTGCAGCGAAGAACGTGCGCGCTATAGAGGACCGACAGATTTTGAACGCTGTGAGATTGACCGTCAACGATGATACTTTGATCCGGGGTTTGGAATGGGCGAGAATCTATCCGGGTGGTCAGGAGCTTGACGGACAAGCTGCAGCATGTCGTAAAACTGATGTAGCCGTTGTCGAAGACCCAGAATTTGATATTGAATTGACCCGGACAACTTTCATCCGCAACCGCTTCTGATCATGACACTACCAACTGTGTGCTGTGAACTTTATTGCACCTCGCTGGGGGTGTGCTCTGTAGACAATTGAATGATAGTCCGAATTAGAAAGAGGCGGCCCGTTTGGACCGCCTCTCTTACTTTGTGCCTCGGAGCGTTCTCGGCATTTGCTGCGCAAATGCCCGCTACGGGTTAGGCGTGTTTGGGCGAAGCCCAAACCACGTCTTACATCATGCCGCCCATTCCGCCCATGTCGGGCATGCCGCCACCTGGCGCGCCAGCGCCTTCTTTGGCGGGCTTGTCGGCAACCATGGCTTCGGTTGTGATCAGCAGACCTGCGACGGATGCTGCGTCCTGC
>JBCBGX010000088.1:0-9491 GCA_038526325.1 Pseudomonadota bacterium
GATGACGGTAGTAAGGTTGGGTATGAACAGGGATGTAGTGCACATTCACGCCGATCTCGGCGGTGCGCAACGCGTCAAACACCGCGCGGCGATCGAGGTCCGTCACCTGCACTGGATAGAGATGCAAGGCAGAGCGTTGGTCTGGATGTTGATACGGGAGTATCAATGGCAGATCCGCAAGTGCCGCGTCATACCGTTCGCGAATTGCATGACGGGCATCAATATAGTCTGACAGTCTGTCCATCTGGCTCACGCCTAGGGCCGCATGCAGATCTGTCATCCGGTAGTTATACCCAAGCGCAAGCTGTTCATAGACCCAAGGATCAGCGCCCTTGTCTTGCATTAAGTCCGACCGACGGGTGACACCATGGGACCGTGCAAGCTCCATCGCGTTAGACAGATCCACGTCCTGTGTCGTTGCGACGCCACCTTCGGCGGTCGTGACGATCTTCACGGGGTGGAAGGAGAAAACGCAGATGTCTGAATACCGGCAGTTTCCCACCGGTTGTCCATCATAGCTGCCGCCGATGGCGTGGCTTGCATCTTCGACCAATCGAAAACCGTAAGTCTGTGACAGTTGATGAATTTGTGCCATTTCGGCTGATTGGCCAGCAAAGTGAACGACACTTACAATCTTTGGCAGCTGTTTGGCTGCTTTCAGTTTTGTCTCTAACGCCGCCACCGACATGTTATATGTACGCGGATCCATGTCGACAAAATCAACATCCGCCCCGCAGTAAATTGCGGCATTCGCCGTCGCGACAAAGGTGTTCGGGCAGGTCCAAACGAGATCTCCTGGTCCCAAGTCCAAAGCCATATAGGCAATATGAAGCGCTGAGGTTGCCGAGTTCACAGCAATGGCATGCGCGGCGCCCGTCACATTGCAAACGGCCTCTTCAAACTTAGGCACCATTGGGCCCTGTGTTAGGTAGGGGCTTTCAAGTACGTTTTTGACGGCAGCGATATCTGCGTCTTGAATATCCTGCCGTCCATAGGGGATCATGCCATCGCCCTGGTGTTGAAGGCTGCGATCTCTTCAGGAGCAAGGAAATGTGGGTTTGTGCCTGAGTTGTATTCAAAGCCGCGCGAAACGGGTTTGCCGCATTCATCAAGTCTGTTGGTCATAAAATCGTTGCCAGCGTCGTAAAATTTGATGCTGGGGCTTAGGACATAGTGATCCTCAAATTCAATGGTCAGGTGGCTGTCATCTGCCGGGCACATGATCTCATGCAGTTTTTCACCAGGGCGGATCCCGACAATCTTTTGTGGCAGATCGGGTGCGATCGCCGTGGCAAGATCGGTAATCTTCACAGAAGGGATCTTGGGAACAAATATCTCTCCGCCATGCATGCGCTCGAAGTTCTTGAGAACAAAATCCACCCCATCTTGCAGCGAGATCCAAAAGCGGGTCATATCCGCGTCAGTGATCGGCAGCGCTTCGGCCTTATCAGCAACAAGCTTTTCAAAGAACGGCACGACGGACCCGCGGGACCCCACGACATTCCCATACCGAACGACCGCAAAGCGGGTTTTGCGCCCGCCGACCATGTTGTTGGCCGCCACAAAGAGCTTATCAGAGGCTAGCTTTGTCGCCCCATAAAGGTTGATGGGGTTCGCAGCTTTGTCTGTCGACAGCGCGATGACCTTTTCAACGCCACATTGCAGGGCGGCATGGATGACGTTTTCAGCACCGCGGATATTGGTGTTGATACACTCCAGGGGGTTATACTCCGCCGCTGGTACTTGCTTCAGCGCGGCCGCATGGATGATGTAGTCCACTCCATCGCAGGCTTGGACGAGCCGCTCTTTGTCACGCACATCGCCAATCATATAGCGCATGCAAGGCGCATCAAACACTTGCGACATATCGAACTGTTTGAGCTCGTCGCGCGAGAAGATGATGATTTTGCGTGGTTTGAAGCGTGACAAGAGCGTCGCGACGTACTTCTTACCAAAACTGCCCGTCCCACCTGTGATCAGGATTGTCTTACCATCAAACATTGTCATGGGGAGCTCTACCTCTTGCGGGTGCGTTTCAATTTTTGAGCGACATTAGCGTTTTGCTCTGGAACTGCAATACAGGTAGTAACCTTAACAATGTACTTAGAATATCCCGATCAGCGCGCCAGAACGGAACTAAGGGCATAGCCCATAAAGTACCATCCGGCCCTCAGGTAGCCAAATCCTTCGATATCGCGATACATTCGCCACGTATAGCGAGCGGCTTGATGCTTGTTGGCTGATAGCGAGGTCGGAAACTGCCGGCGTTGCGTCAGCGGAGTGGTAAGACCCAAGGCCATTTCTCCATGTTTCAGTATGGCAAGCCAGTGGGCAAAGTCCTGCCGCATGTCAATTTCCGGAAAGTAGCTTCGGGGGATGCGCATACGATCAATCATCACAGTCGAGCATCCAATGGTGTTTCTATATAGTAGGCGATTGTAGGTTATGCGGGACGGCGGGACCCTGACAGTGCGGTGGCCTGTCTGTAAATCGACGTTTTCGTAAGCCGTGCAAGACAGGCCCAGCCCGACTTCTTGCATAGCAGATCGTTGCAAGCGCAGTTTTTCTGGGTGCCATAGATCATCTGCATCCAGAAACGCCAAAAACCGCCCGCGCGCCAGTCGAATCCCCAGATTGCGTGCCCGGGCAGGACCACGATTGCGCGAAGAAGGGACATATCGCAAACGCGGGTCGCAAAGTGCGCTGATCTTTGCACTCAAGTTGGAACGAGAAGCGGCATCAGATCCATCGTCGACGATAATGGCTTCCCAATCTGCCATGTCTTGCGCGCGCACCGATGCAATCGCCTCAAGCGTATGCTGGGGGTCACAGTAGGTCGGTATCACGACGGAAACTTGCGGCATTGACATCAGGAGTTGATGAGGTTCGCGGCATGCCGCCTTAACAAAGCCAAGCCCAAGAAAAGCGTGGTGCCGGCAATGATCAAGGGATAGGCCAACGAGATGTATCCGCCTTCATAGACGCTGTAAAAGCCGAGCCGCGTGACTCCGATGATATGGATTAACGGGTTCCACCACAAAATGTCTTGGATCCAGATCGGCAGAGTATCAAACATAAAAAAGATGCAAGAGATCAGGAACAAAGGCCGGGTCAGAATGCTCCATATCTGACGCCAAGATGGCATCAGGTGAATGATCACGCAGTTTAAGGTTCCCATGCCCAGACCAAGCAAGACCGCCACACCAAAGCCAAGCAAGATCGCGCCAAGATCCATTTGCTGGTTCACACCGTCTAGGATGATGATTCCGGCAAACACGATGGCTGCAGACAAGAACTGTGTGAGCGAGACGAGACAAAATCGGCTAATTATCGCGTCCATGTACGTGACGCGCGGGTAAAACAGCAGTTGTGTGTTTTCACGCACCGTCGCACCGACCTGATTTTGCATGGTGTTGTAGACCATAAACGGGATGTAGCCAGTCGCGTAAAAGAGCGGAAAACTCGACCCAAGAGGCGGGGTTTGAAATGCCACCGAAAAGGCAAATGACAACACCGCAATGGCACCAATCGGTTCCAATAGAGCCCACAGGTATCCGAGTGAAGACTTGCCGTAAGTCGTTCCCATTTCTCGCAGCATCAAAGCTAAAATCACCCGCATCGATCGGGGCAAGGGAAGCGGCGACATGCGCGGTGATGTTGAGGACATCTTTATCACAAACTCCCGTGCGGAACTGTCACGCTGCCCCGCCGTCGTGCCTGGTGACCGATTGTATGGGACTGAGAATGGGTATATTGTTGGTTTAACAGCGGTACAAGCATACTGCATATCCGAGATCGTAGTGTGGCATGAGCACCAACCCAGCCCCCAAGACAGATGCAAAGCCGGCGCCAGTGACAGTGTTGCCCCAACCTGCCGCGCAATTGGCTACCCAGTCGCGACCCCGTCGGCGACATTGGGCGATTTTGCTGAGTTTTCTCTTGTTGGTTTGTGCCCCCACAGCGGCGGCCGTGTATTATCTCTACACCGTAGCGGCTGATCAATTTTCAAGTCGGGTGAGCTTCTCGATCCGCTCCGAGGAGTTTCAGAACCCGCTCGACGCACTGGGTACCCTGGGCCAGATTTCGACAGGCACCTCATCAGATGCTAGCATTCTTAACGAATACATCCGCAGTCAGAAGTTGATTGAGGATATCAGCGAAGACCTCGACCTTGGTACGTTGTATAGCAAGCCCGAGTATGATCCTGTGTTTGCCTTTGACCCGAACAAGCCCATCGAGGACTTAATCCGTTACTGGCACTGGATGACATATGTCACCTATGACGCAGGGTCTGGCCTTATCGATGTAGAGGCCTTTGCCTTCACGCCTGAAGATGCACATCAGATCGCGACTGCAATCATGGAAGCAAGCAGCGATCTGGTGGATGAACTATCTAACATCGCGCGCGAAGATACGACGCGACATGCTGCTTACGAGCTAGAACGGGCACGCGAACGCCTTACAGAAGCGCGCGTTGCCCTTGGTGCCCTGCGAGACCGCGAACAGTTGATTGATCCGCGTGCGGATCTAGAGGCCCGGATGGGGGTCTTGACCGCATTGCAACAGCAATTGGCGGAAGCAACCATTGAATATGACCTGATGGTCGGATCGACACGTGCTGGCGATAGCCGCTTGGACACCATTAACCGTCGCATCGATGCGATCAAAAACCGTATCGAGCAGGAGCGCAATAAGATCGGCCAAACCAGTGCAGATCCCGACACCCGGGCCTTTGCAAGCGTCGTCGGCTCGTACGAATCCCTTTTGGCGGATCGTGAATTTGCGGAACAATCCTATATTGCCGCCGCTGCCAGCTATGATACCGCGCTGGCTGAGGCCCGACGCAAGAGCCGTTATCTCGCTGCTCATGTCCCTCCGACGATGGCGCAAAGCGCACAATACCCCAACCGATTGTTGATGTCGCTTGGTGTCTTTGGTGCTTTGCTTCTTGTTTGGATGATCCTGGTCCTCACCGCCTATGCGATGATGGACCGGCGTTGACTATATGATCAGGCTTGAAAACCTAACGAAGTACTTTTGGGTCAGAGGCGAAAAGAAGTTTGTCGCTAACAACTTGAACATAACTCTCCCTGAGCGTGGTTCTATCGGCCTCTTGGGGCGCAACGGAGCAGGAAAATCGACGCTTTTGAAGATTCTCGCTGGAACCATGCGGCCTTCGTCCGGCCGTGTGATTTCCAGTGGTGGTATCTCTTGGCAGATTGGATTTGCTGGGAGTTTCCATCCGGAGCTGTCAGGTGCGCAGAACGTTCGCTTCGTGGCGCGCGCCTATGGCGTTGATACAGACTATCTTATCGACTACGTCGGTGAATTCGCGGAGCTTGGACCGAGCTTTTATGCGCCGTTCCGGACCTATTCGTCCGGAATGAGGGCGCGTCTTGCTTTTGGCCTTTCGATGGGTGTGCCGTTTTCCTACTACCTGATTGATGAGGTCACAGCTGTTGGTGACGCTTCGTTTCGCAAGAAATGTACCACTGTTTTGAATGAGCGCCTTGCCACTGCTGGCGCTATTGTCGTGTCTCACTCCGATGGTACGCTGAAGTCGATTTGCAAGAGCGGAATGGTCCTCGAAAAGGGGCATCTTACCTGGCATGACAAAATAGATGATGCATTGGCCGAACATAACGCTCGGATGGTCTGATGAGCACCATCGCCATCATTCAGGCCCGGACAGGGTCCAGCCGCCTCCCCGGCAAGATCCTAAAGACCCTCGCAGGGGACAGTGTTATCTCACAAGTCTATCATCGGGTCGCGCAAGCGAAGGGGCTCGATAGTGTCGTCATCGCTATGCCGGAAGGTGCGGCAGATGATGCGCTGGCCGATCATGTGGCCACGTTTTGTCCAATGATGTTTCGCGGATCAGAGACGGATGTCCTGGCGCGCTATGCAGGGGCCGCAACCCTGTATCCGGCAGACACATATGTCCGGATCACCTCCGATTGTCCCTTCATCGACCCAGACATTCTGGATGCCATGCTTGGCGCATTTTCAGATCTGGCCCCCGACTACATGACCAATACGTTGGTGCCGCATCTGCCAAGGGGTTTAGATGTTGAAGTGTTTACCGCTGCTGCGCTGCAAACAGCCGCAGATGAGGCTACAGCCCCCCATTTGCGGGAGCATGTGACCCCTTTTCTGTACCAGAACGCAGATCGCTTTGATATCTGTGGTTTCCGGGCCCTCCCAGATGATCACTCAGCTCTGCGCTGGACCCTAGATACCCCCGAAGACTGGGAATTGATTTCGCGTATGTCAGATATGCTTGATGTTCCGTTGCAGCAGGCTCGCCTAAGGGATTTTCTGGATCTTTATCAAAGCGACCCAGAGCTTCATCTCATCAACGCAGCGATCCAGCAAAAACCTTTGGACGCATGACACGGCTCCTCATCTGCGCCGACGCAGGGGCGGATATGGGCACAGGTCATTTGCGCCGCATGCTCACGCTTTCTGCTGCTTTGCGTGGCGAAGGGGCTTCCATCACCTTGCAGACAAGCCCACTAGGAGCTGAGATCGCGCGGACCAACAGGGAAGAAGAATTTCTGGTTGTCGCCCCCTGTCATCCGCAAGCCGTTGGGCAAACATTGGCGATGACGCAGTATGATGGTGTGATCCTAGACAATTACTGGTGGGATGAGGCGAACGAAACTCCGCTTCGCACTCATGTCCCCTTCCTGGCGGTTGTCGATGATCTTGCTGATCGGTCGCATGACGCAGATGTCCTGCTAGATCAGAATGCCCATCATGACGCAACGGTGTATAACGGGTTGCTGCCAGACCACTGCAGACGACTTGTCGGGGGGAAATATTGTCTCCTTTCAGCCCCTTTTCAAAATGAGCGGTCCCCAGCCCTCGCAAAACCAAACGCCCCAATCTTTGTGAGCCTCGGCGGGGGGGATCCGCACCGTGATCTCGTCGCCGTCGTGAAAACTCTCTTGGCCAACACCGCCCGGCCCCTCACCATCGCAACAGGCAGCCACATCACAGACGCCGCGGCGCTCCGAAACCTCGCAGAAACGCATAGTACCCGGCTGGAGGTGATTTTTGATAGCCCATCAGTGGCAGATCAAATGGAAAGAAGCCAGTTTGCTGTGGCGGCTGGTGGCACCATGACCTGGGAGCGGGCAAGCATGGGCCTGCCATCACTTTGTTTGATCGTCGCGGATAACCAGATTGATAGCGCAGTTTGGCTCGCAAAAAGGGATATTCATACCCAATTTGACCTGCGACCCGGCTGGTCCAAACACGCCCTCGCAGATGCGGTGAAAAGTTTTGCGGCAGACACGAAACGTCAACACATTCATCATGATAAGAGCCGGGCATTGGTTGCCCGCGACGGGGCTGTTCGGGCGGCGCAAGGGTTGTTAGACAGTCTCAACAAAACATCCTTGGCATGAGGCACGCAATTTGGCCCAGACAACATTCGCAGACTTGCAGATCGGTGGTGACCACCCTTGTTTTATCATTGCAGAGGTCTCCGCAAATCATAACCACGATCTGAACCGTGCCCTCGCAATCGTAGATGCTGCTGCCGAGGCGGGTGCCGATGCGATCAAACTGCAGACCTATACGCCTGATACGCTAACGATCCGCTCTGACCGGCCGGAGTTCCAGGTCTCTGGGACGATCTGGGAGGGCGAAACGCTTTATTCGCTGTTTGAGAAAGCGACGTTGCCTTGGGAATGGCACGAACCGCTCTTCGATCGCGCCCGTCACCACGGGATACAGTTTCTTTCGACACCGTTCGACTTCACAGCGGTCGATTTCCTCGAAGACCACGGGGTTGATTTTTACAAAATCGCATCATCGGAGCTTGTTGATATCCCGCTGATCAAGCGTGTGGCACAGACAGGCAAACCGGTGTTGATCTCAACCGGCATGGGCAACCTGGCCGAGATTGAAGAGGCACTCGCAACCCTTCGCGCCCATGGCTGCCCAGATATTTGTCTGCTGAAATGCACAGCGGCCTACCCCGCCAAAGTGGAAGAAGCGAACTTGCAAACACTGGTGGAGTTTGCGGATCGGTTCGGCGTCATCCCCGGCCTTTCAGATCACACGATGGGGCCAACCGTGCCAATGGTGGCCACCGCACTTGGTGCGAAAGTCATCGAAAAGCACATCACTCTCGCGCGCGCAGATGGCGGTCCAGATAGCGCCTTCTCACTCGAGCCCGATGAATTTGCAGAGATGATCCAAGTGGTGCGGAACGCTGAGGCGTCACTTGGCCAAGCTATATTTGAGCCGAGCGCTGGCGAAGTGCGAAGCCGGGATTTCCGCCGCTCTTTGTACGTCACAGGCGCGATGAAGGTGGGGGATGTGTTTACGCCGGACAACCTGCGGTCAATTCGTCCAGCTATGGGCCTGCACCCGCGCCACTACGAAGAGGTGCTTGGCAAAGCTGCAAAACAGGACATTCCCGCAGGGACGCCGCTTGAGAAAGGTCATTTCAGTGCCTGACAAAGGCGTTTTGGCAAATCTTGCCGTGCAGGTGCCTCAGGGCGGTGATATCGACCGGCTATTGGCAGCGCCCGACCTGCCCCCGTTTCATCCCAGTATCGTCGATTTTGTGGGGGCCTTATCTCGGGCCCTGATGAAGACCCAGGCCGCCAGGGGTTTTCCCGAAATCATCTCACTTGCGCATTGGATGCGACCACGCGCGCTGCTCGATCTGGCAGAAAACTATGCAGCTACCCGCCCGGTGGATACGGTGCCGCTGTCGCGCGGCGTGGCGCTGCATTTTGCGCCCGGCAATGTCGACACGATCTTTCTCTACTCAGCACTTCTCGCGATCCTGACAGGAAACCGCAATGTCGTGCGTGTTTCATCCCGCCCCTCGCCTCAGATTGACCTGCTCGTTGAGGTGCTCAACACCGTGCTGGCTGACCCGGCCCATCATGCGGTCGCGGACCGCTTGCTGATCGTGAAGTATGATCATGACGATGCCATCACTGCAGCCTTGTCCGGTCTTTGTGACCTTCGGGTCATTTGGGGCGGCGACCAAACAGTGCAAACCATTCGCGCCCTGCCCTTGCCGCCTCGCGCTCGTGATGTCAGCTTCCCCAATCGCTGGTCGTTGGCGGCCCTATCCGCAGAGGCAGTTCTCGCTTGTGATACGGCCGATTTAGCCAAGTTAGGCACTGATTTTGCCAATGATGCCTATTGGTTTGGACAAATGGCATGTTCGTCCCCACGTATGGCGCTTTGGGTCGGCCCCGCCGCAGACTGCCTGGCCGCTGCCGCCCGCTTCTGGCCCGCCGTACGCGATGCGGCCGAACGTTTCGCGCCTGAAATCGCGCCGGTAAACTTCGTCAATAAGCTCGTATCTCAGCATATCGCTGCGATTAAGGGTGACTTGTCCCACATTGCGCCGCTGCGCGACAATGTCGTCATCGTCAGGTGCGCGGAGTTCCTCCATTTGCCCGACGCTGACGACATTGTCGCGCAGCGGCGCAATGTGGGACAAGTCACCCTCAATC
>JBCBGX010000089.1:0-9457 GCA_038526325.1 Pseudomonadota bacterium
TGATGCCCGCCTTGTCCCCAACGATGGAGGAAGGCACGCTTGCCAAGTGGCTGGTCAAGGAAGGCATCAGAATTTCTGTTGGCATAGCGCTGTCTCCTTTAGCGGTACGTGACTTGTTTGACCGCAGCGATCACTTCATCGGTGGTCACAAGGGCGTGTTTTTCTAGGTTGGCGGCATAAGGCATCGGGACATCCTTGCCTGTGCAGGTGATGACCGGAGCATCGAGGTAATCAAAGGCTTGCTGCATGATTTCTGACGCGATCCAGGATCCAACGGAGCCTTGCGGCCAACCTTCTTCAACTGTCACGCAGCGATTTGTCTTTTGGACCGAAGCCAGCACGGTCGGCATGTCCATCGGACGCAAACTACGTAGGTTGATGACCTCAGCATTTATGCCATCGTCGGCCAATTTTGCCGCAGCTTCCATCGCATATGTCATCCCAATTCCGAAGCTGACAATCGTGACATCGTCGCCTGCGCGCTCAATCTTGGCCTTGCCGAAGGGGATCGTAAAATCATCCAAAACGGGGACATCAAAGCTCTTCCCGTACAGAATTTCATTTTCCAGAAAGATCACCGGGTTTGGATCGCGGATGGCCGTTTTCATAAGGCCCTTTGCGTCCGCCGCCGAATACGGCATGACCACTTTCAGTCCGGGCACCTGCATGTACCAAGCCGCATAATCCTGGCTGTGCTGCGCGCCTACTCTTGCTGCAGCCCCGTTGGGACCGCGGAAGACCATTGGTGCCCCCATTTGGCCTCCTGACATATAAAGCGTTTTGGCGGCAGAGTTGATAATTTGATCAATGGCTTGCATGGCAAAGTTGAATGTCATGAACTCTACAATCGGCTTCAGGCCTCCAAAGGCAGCCCCCACACCGATCCCTGCAAAGCCATGTTCGGTGATCGGTGTGTCAATGGCGCGCTTTGCGCCAAATTCATCCAGCAGACCCTGGCTGATCTTGTAGGCGCCCTGATATTCGGCGACTTCCTCGCCCATCAGGAATACATCTTCATCGCGGCGCATTTCCTCGGCCATGGCATCGCGCAAAGCTTCGCGTACCGTTGTCTGTTTGACCTCGACATCTGCATCCCAATCCGGCGTTGCATCAGCAACGACGGGAGCGGGGGCCGCACCCACTGGTTCCGCGGCAACAGAGGCAGGGGTTTCGGCTGCTGGTGCCGGGGTAGGGGCCGCGCCCGAAGCCGGTACGTCTTCGCCGTCTTCGACCAGAATAGCGATCACATCGTTAACTTTAACGCCTTCGGTGCCCTCGGCGATCAGGATTTTACCGACTATGCCTTCGTCAACCGCCTCAAACTCCATCGTGGCCTTATCCGTCTCGATCTCGGCCATAATGTCACCAGATGAGACGGTATCCCCTTCTTTCACAAGCCATTTGGCGAGCGTACCTTCCTCCATCGTTGGCGAGAGGGCGGGCATAAGTATTTCAGTTGCCATGAGTTCGTCTCCTACGCGGTTTGCGCAATTTCCTGTGTCATCTGTTTGGGTGAGGCGGCAGACTGGCTTGACTGCCGGTGCAGATCGTAATCTGCAGCGTAAAAGTCGCGAACGAAGCCCAGAAGGCGTTCATCCATGATTTCAAGATTGTCGGTCGCCGTGACAGAGCCAACGACGACATCCCGAAGTCGGGCGCGCGCCTTGTCTTGGACACTGGCAGGCATAAGCGGCTTCGCAAGGCGCCAAGCGGTCCGTGCAGCCTGACCAAGCGCGCCATGTCGTGTCACTTCGGTTTTGTTCGCGGCGCCGAATTTGGCCGCAATACCAGCGCGCTGAGCGAATTCCGCCGTCAGATTATCAATTTGTTCAATCGGATAGACGTTTTTGACGACCTGAGCGCCCTCAAGGCTGACAAAATCAATCTGTCGCGTGAAGTGGCAGAATGCAGCATTTGGCAGTTTGGCGTTGTCTTCAAGATGCCGCATCACGGCGTCAGCCTCGTGTCTACGTTCGGTTTTGCTTAGCTGATCAATCGGTTTTCCAAGATGCTGGCGGGCGCGCTGTGCCAGGGCAGATCGGAACCGGCTTTCCGGATCTCGTGTCAGCGCAGCTGCCCATGCGCCCTCGATCATGGCGAATTCGTTGGGGTGATGGTCGGCAATGGCCCAAAGCGGAAGATGCCAGTAGGCGACATCCCCCAACACCGGATGCTGATTTTCACTGTAAAAGAAGGTTTGTCCACAATCATCAAACCCGGCGAATTGGTCACGGATCGTCGATCCACCATTCTTCGGGATGTGAATAAAGGCAAAGCCCTTCTTTTGCGCAATGATATGCGTCATCGCCTTAGACCGTGACCTCTTCGTAGATGTCGGTCCACAATTCTTCCAAGGCAGGTTCAGGGCTTTCTTTTGAGAATTCCGCCGCCTCGTTCACGATGGCCTTGATTTCTTTATCAATGGCTTTGAGGTCGTCGTCAGAGGCATGTTTGCCGGTCAACAACATGTCGCGGACCTGTTCGATCGGGTCGCGTTCATCCCGCATCTTCTGGACCTCTTCCCGGGTCCGATATTTGGCCGGGTCGGACATGGAATGGCCACGATAGCGGTATGTTTTCACCTCTAGAATGTAGGGGCCTTTGCCTGCGCGGCAGTGTGCGACGGCACGTTCGCCCGCTTCCTTGACCGACAGGACGTTCATCCCATCGACTTCCTCGCCCGGAATACCGTAAGCCGCACCACGTTCCCACAAGGACGGTGATTTGGTGGAGCGTTTGACCGAAGTGCCCATCGCATATTGGTTGTTTTCAATGACAAAGACGACCGGAAGATCCCAAAGCTCTGCCATGTTGTAAGTTTCATAAACCTGGCCCTGATTGGCAGCGCCATCACCGAAATAGGTGAATGTCACGCGGTCATTGCCCTTGTATTTGTCGGCAAAGGCCAGCCCGGCCCCCAAGGGTACCTGTGCTGCCACGATGCCATGCCCGCCATAAAAGTGTTTTTCCTTGGAGAACATATGCATGGAGCCGCCCTTTCCTTTGGAAAAGCCGCCTTCACGTCCTGTCAGTTCTGCCATGATCCCTTTAGGGTCCATCCCACAGGCCAGCATATGGCCGTGGTCGCGGTACGATGTAACGCGCTTGTCGCCGTCTTCCGCCGCAGCCTCTAAACCAACGACAACCGCTTCTTGTCCTATGTAAAGGTGACAAAAGCCGCCAATCAAACCCATGCCATAAAGTTGGCCTGCCTTTTCTTCAAATCGCCGGATCAGCAGCATTTCACGGTAGTGTTTCAGCAGCTCTTCGGCTGAAACGTTGGGTTTCGCGGCGGCCTTCTTTTTCGGCGGCATGTGCAATCCTCCAGCGCGTGGTAAATAGTTTAGCGTTAAACTATCTTTAAACCAAGGCTACAGAAAATGCGAGGGTCAAAGTGACGCTCCGTCACGCAGCATCGGAATTCCCGCTTTGCGCTCAGCGAATAACGATTTCGTCCGCCCGGATCATGCCCAGCACATCACGGGCTTGTTCGTCCAGTAGATCAAGATCAAGAAAGTCGTCGGACAGACGCGTTGTCAGATTTTCCATGCGCGTAACCTCGGCCCGTAAAGTCGCCAGTTCAACAAGCAGAGCTTCGCCTTCTGCGCGCACCTCAACGCGTTTGAATAGTCCGTAATCCCCCTGCACCGCAGCAAAGGTAAAATACAGGCCCAACATAAGAGCACCAAGAAAGTAAAAAACTGCACCTAGATTCGCACGTCCGCGCTGCGCCATCGTCCTGCCCCTTGCATCGCTTCTTGCTGAGTGACTGGGACGAGAATCGCATATTTGATTCGACTTGTGAATCCCCAAAACGCCGAATTTTTGGCTTTATCCCGCTACAGACGCAGCATAAATGTCGTCGATTGCATCGCTGAGAGCTTTGCCAAATGCCGCATCGCTTTGATCCGCGGTTAATCCTTCGGTCAGGCCACGCGAGAAACTTGCGATGACGCCCTTGTTCTGGGCTAGCCGTGCGTTGGCGTCAGTTCTGCTGTATCCCCCCGACAGGGCAACGACACGCATGACATTCGGGTGATTGACGAGCGGTTCGTATATATTCGGGACCTCGGGAAGTGTGAGCTTGAGCACGACAATCTCATCAGGGCCCAACTGATCAAGATGCTTCAGGGTCTCATCGCGTAGGATGTCTTCGGCTTTTGCCTTGTCTGGGATGGTGATGTTTATTTCCGGCTCCAACATTGGAACCAGACCATGGGCCAGCACGCGTTTGCCTTCGGCAAATTGTTGATCGATGATTGCTGCAATTCCGACCGGGTTTGCAGAGTTGATAACAGACCGCGCTTTGGTGCCAAAAACATCATAGCTGGCGGCGCGTGGCAGGACCGTGTCCAAGTGGTCCATCGGTTTCATCAATTGCACGCCATCGGCTTCGTCCATAAGACCCTTGTCGATCTTGAGAAATGGGACGACGCCCCGGTCTTCCCACAAAAACCGCGCAGATGGCTTCCCGTTGATCTCGCGGTCCATCGTCATCTCAAACAAAATGGCCCCGACAATCTTGTCCCCAGTAAAAGCCGGCGCATTCACGATCCGGCAGCGCATGTCATGGATTAGGTCGAACATTTCATCGTCGTTGGCATAGGCATCAGATGACACTCCATAGGCGGCAAGCGCTTTTGGTGTGGATCCGCCACTTTGGTCCAACGCAGCAACAAACCCTGCGCTGGTGCCCATCTGCTCTGCCATCTTTTGATTTGCCATGAAACTTACCTTTGTGCACAAATTCTGCAGGCCGCCGCCGGTTATGTGAGGTTTTAGGCAAGCGGACAAAAGGTGACAATCATGGTCGCGCTAACAGTCGGCAAGAAAAGCTGTCGCTAGCCCAAAGCGGCAACGCCCGGGAGTTTTTTGCCTTCCATCCATTCCAGAAACGCACCACCTGCTGTGGAAATATACGTGAAATCGTCAGCAACGCCGGCCTGATTCAGGGCTGCGACTGTGTCGCCACCGCCCGCAACTGAGATAAGATGACCTAACTTTGAAAGTGTGGCAGCTTGTGCCGCCGCGGCATTGGTAGCTTGATCGAAGGGGGTAATTTCAAAAGCACCTAATGGTCCGTTCCAAACAAGGGTTTTGGACTTGTCCAGCACGTCGCTGATATAGGCGACTGTTGCCGGACCCGCGTCAAGGATCATCGCATCGGCAGGGCAGGCATCCGGTGCCAGCGTTTCGGACGCCGCCCCCGCTTTGAATTCACGCGCCACAACAATGTCGCGAGGCAGAATGATTTCGCAACCCGCCGTCTCCGCCTTAGCCAATATATCGCGGGCGGTATCTGCCAAGTCATGCTCACACAGCGATTTGCCCACATCTATTCCTTGAGCGGCCAGAAATGTATTGGCCATGCCACCTCCGATGATCAGGTGATCAACCTTTCCGACCAAATTGCCCAACAGGTCGAGCTTCGTGGACACTTTCGCCCCGCCAACCACAGCCACAACGGGGCGGTCTGGTGTCCCCAGAGCTTTTTCAAGCGCGCCCAATTCCTCGGCCATCAAGCGACCAGCACAGGCGGGCAACAGATGCGCGATGGCTTCGGTGCTGGCATGGGCGCGGTGGGCGGCGGAAAACGCATCATTCACGTAGATGTCGCCGAGACTGGCCAGGCGTTTGGCAAATCCTTCGTCATTTTTTTCCTCGCCAGGATTGAAGCGCAGGTTTTCAAGCAGCAACACCTCGTCCCCGTCCATTTCAGCGACGGCCTCGCCATAGTCCGAATTTACCCATGTGACCGGCAGGCCCAATACATCCGCGACGGTAGGGGCGATTATCTCAAGCGACATCTCTGGTACCACCTTGCCCTTTGGACGTCCGAAATGCGCCATCAGGATCACCTTGCCGCCCTTCGCCTGAATATCTTCAACCGTTGGCACAATTCGCTCAATTCGCGTGGCGTCGGTCACTTTTCCGTTTTCTACAGGGACATTGATATCAACCCGCACCAAAGCGCGCTTGCCTGCAAAATCCATGTCATCAAGAGTTTTCCAGGTCATCTGCCAATCCCATGCTGTCAATTGCGGTGCTTTGTTGCGGCAATGTGCTGCCCGCGTCAACCGGACCGGCTTGGCATTCGGGGCTGTGGGCCATATGACGGGGGCCAACAAACGCATGAGGAGCATTCCATGGCCGATATCAAAGACCCTGAAAACACCATCATCATGACGCTGAAAGACGGCGACGTTGTCATCGAGCTTTTGCCCGATGTCGCGCCCGCGCACACCGCACGGATGAAAGAACTGGCCCGGGCAGGGGCCTATGACAATGTGTGTTTTCATCGGGTCATCGACGGTTTCATGGCCCAAACGGGTGATGTGGCCAATGGCAATATGGAAAAGGATTTCAACATCGGGCGCGCTGGCACGGGTGGCTCTGACATGGCGGACCTGCCGGCTGAGTTTTCAAAGATCCCCCATGCGCGCGGATCACTGGGCGCGGCGCGGTCGCAAAACCCCAACTCTGCCAACAGCCAGTTCTTTATCAACTTCAAGGATAATGACTTCCTGAATGGCCAATATACGGTCTATGGCCAGGTTATTTCCGGGATGGAACATGTGGACGCCATCACACGGGGGGAACCACCGATGAACCCTGACCGCATGATTAGCGTCAAGGTGGCGGCTGATGTATAAGCTTGGCGCAGTTCTAAGCATTCTCGCCGCACCTGTTTTTGCGGATGGCTTGGAAATCGACATTGAAGGCGAGGCCAATGGCACAGTCGTCATTGACCTTTTCGAAGAAACAGCACCGTTGCATGTGGAACAGATCACGACTATCGCCACTGCTGGCGATTATGACGGCGTTGTGTTTCACCGCGTCATCGATGGCTTTATGGCCCAGACTGGGGATGTGCAAAACGGTGTCATGGGGGGCAACTTGTCGCGCGCCGGTACTGGCGGTTCTGATCTGCCAGACATCCCGGCGGAATTTTCGGATATCCCATTTGAACGCGGTGTTGTTGGCATGGCCCGGGCGCAGAACCCAAATTCGGCCAACAGCCAGTTCTTTATCATGTTTGAGCCCGGCTATTTCCTGAACGGCCAGTATACCGTCGTAGGAGAGGTGACCGCCGGGATGGACATCGTGGACGCGATCAAGCGCGGCACCGGGCCGAACGGCTCTGTCATCGGTCAACCTGACATGATGAAAGCGGTCCGCGTCACGGAATGATATGGTCCGGGCGAGCGCTTAGAATCGCTCGCCCAGCAACCGATAGCACCAAAAGGCCTCTTGGCTGTCGATGGCCTTATTCAGCTGAACGGGCGTAAAGCCTGTGGCCCGCCGGACAGCCCGCCCCATATGCGACTGATCGGCATAGCCTGCCACCTGGGCGATTTCAGCTGCGCTGGCGTCTGGCAATTGTGTCACGGTCTGGTGCAACCCTTCGACATTTGCAAAAAAATCCAGAGTGCTGCGGGTCTGCCCGCTGGTCCGTTTGAGCCGTCGTTCGATGGACCGCAGGCTGCGCCCGGGCCCTGCCAAAGCGGCGCGGGTGAGCATCGCGCGGGCCCAATCGCGGATGGTGGGTGCGATGGCGGACTCTGCGGTTTGGGGTAGGGCGGCGCAGAGCGTGTCCCACCCGGTTGTGATCGCCTTGTCCGCGTCGAATTGCATCAGGGCGTCGGCGATGAGGTTTGGGCAGGTTCCGAAATTTTTATCCCCGCCGAGGGCCCTCCAAGCGTCGGGGTAGATGGCCAGGGTGATCGCGGCCAAATCGCCGGAGGATCGGCTGGTCACAGGAGTGTTTTGCGGGCCGATCACCATGATGACGTTGCCATTTGCGTTGCGCTGTGGCCCATCTGGCAAGATCGTCAGCGTTCCACTTAGCACCCGCGTGACAGTGACGAGTGGCGAGGCTGGGAAGTGGTTGAGCAGATCCTGCCCTTGCAGATGTGCGCCGCGAATGTCCCGATAGATGCCCCCGAACAGAACGCTTGCCAGCGATTTGGGGGGCGTGAACATCAGGGCTTTGGCGGCGGGCATGGGCGGCTCCTTCCTGTCGCAATCGTTCTATATCGCCACTGCTGGGATGGGCCAAGACCGGGGCCAAAGCAACTGTCGAGGACACCCATGCCAAAGTTCAGATTTCAGGGCCCTATGGCGGCGCGTTTGCGCAGCCTATGGACCATAAACGCCATCGCCGTTACAACCTTTGCCCGCCACCTTGTGGGCCGCCGCATGACGCCAGATTGGGATGCGCAGATGGAGATTGGCATCCGTTATTGGCGCCACCAACACGCGGTCTTCATGAGGGCAGAGGACAAGGCTAAGGCGCGGGTGCAGTTTGAGGCTCTGCTGACCGAGACGGATGATCATTATGATGTTTCGGTGGAACAGGTGATCGCGCCAAGGGGCACTTGGTATCGCCCCGCCATACGGCGGGGCGACAGTGTTGTCCTGCATTTCCATGGCGGCGGCTGCGGGTTGCACAGCGGGATCAGCAAGCGCTTTGCCGCGATGTTGGCCCATCGTCTGCAATGCCCCGTTTTTGCGCCTGATTACCGTCTGACACCCGAGCATCCGCATCCGGCGCAGGCCGAGGATGCCATGACCGCCTGGCACTATATGACCGGACATGTGCCGCCGGAACGGCTGGTGGTCACCGGTGATAGTGCAGGCGGGCATATGGCGCTGATGTTGCTGCAGGCGCTTGCCGCCGAGGGGCTGGCGCAACCAAGTCTATGTGTCGGCCTGTGCCCCTGGACGGATATCGGGGACCGGGGCGAGAGCCTGCGCATGAATGACCGATATGATCTGGTTCAAGGCTGGATGGCGATTGAATTTGGTCAGTGGCTCGACCCGCAAGGGCTGTTTGACCGCGAGGCGCTGTCGCCTAGCTTTTACGACTATGCGGGGCTGGCACCGATCTATCTGCAGGCGGGCGGGCGCGAAGTGCTGCGCGATATGATCATCGAGTTTGCCAAGATACAGCGGCGCAATGGCGCGCTGATCGCCTTGGATATCTGGCCGGATATGCCGCATGAGTTTCAGGCTTATGACCGTATGACCGTCGCATCTACCGAGGCGCTGGGACGGATGGCTGAGGCTGTTCAAAGCCGCAGCCTGCCGCCCCCGATCCGTAACACGCTAGGTGATTGATTTCGCTTGACGACCTCCTGCGCTGGGCGTCTGGTGCGCGGATGGAAAAGAAGCCTCAGATTGACCTTTTTGGCGCGATTGCTCTTACGGGCTTTGCGCTTTTGCTTGCCTTCTATCAGGTCGTGATCAAGGTGACGAATGGGGGCCTGCAACCGGTGTTATTTGCCGGGCTCCGCTCTGCGGGTGCTGTTTTGTGTATTTGGCTGTGGCTGTGGTGGCGCGCTATTCCGTTGCGGTTTGAAAAGGGGACACGGGGCGCGGGGTTCATCTTGGGCATTGTCTTTGCGTTTGAGTTCTTATGTCTTTTCATCGCCCTTGATCTGACGGCGGTCAGCCG
>JBCBGX010000090.1:0-9380 GCA_038526325.1 Pseudomonadota bacterium
CCATGCTGCCATTCGCGCGCAAGCGGCCAGGGATCCGGATATGGTCCTGCCGGGGTTCTTCTAGCGCGCACATAATCAAGCACATGCACCCACATGGCACATTTACGAATTCGAGATTGCCTTGCCATGTTCTCGAACTGCTTGAGGCGGGCGTCGTCTATCCTTAGCGTTTCCTGACGGCCCGTGCGGCCATGGCGGCGGCCTTGATTTCATCCGCAATCTCATCGGCCTCGTCCGGGTCGAAATCCATCGGGATCTCAACGCTATCAGCTTCCACAAAAACACGAACCATGCCCTGGTCGGTTGGTCCGATTTGAAGGTTGGCGGTGATGTCGCTTTCGCTATTGATACCCATGACGATGTCCCTTGCAATGTCACAAATGCCCTAGCGCGCGAGGGGCTTGATTGGCAAGGGCAGGGGGGTGAAGCTGCGGTATGGAATTTGGAATTCGCTTGTGTGACGCGAGTGATCGCGACTGGGTCGTCACACAACACGCAGAACACTATGCCCGTGTAGACGGCTTTGACGATAGTTTCGGGCCGCTTGTGGCACACATTGTCGATGGTTTCCTCGACGATCACGATAGTGCGTCTGAGGCTGGATGGATCGCACAGGATAGTGGCCAACGCTTAGGCTCGATCTTCTGCGTTCGGCTGGATGAGCACACAGCCAAGTTGCGACTGTTTTATGTTGTTGAAACAGCCCGAGGTACCGGGGTGGCGCAGGGCCTGTTGACGCAATGCATGACGTTTGCGCGGGATGCGGGATATCGCGACATGACCCTTTGGACCCATGAAAGCCACGCGGCGGCGGGCCGGATTTACCAACGTAATGGTTTTGCCCAAACACAGGCAAAACCGGTCCACTCTTTCGGTTTGGATCTTGTGGAAGAGACATGGGAGATCACCCTTTGAAGGTCTTGCAATCAAGACGCCTTGGGGCTAAATCCACCGGCAGTGCCGCCTTAGCTCAGTTGGTTAGAGCGCTTGATTGTGGATCAAGAGGTCCCTGGTTCGAGACCAGGAGGTGGTACCATCTTCAAAATTCTAGAATTTTGAAGACGCGCGGGGAAACGTTTGGCGTAGCCAAATGTGGCCGCGCTCAGTTGCAGTTTGAGCGCGAGACTGGCAGTGACCACCATCACCTTCCAAATCGGTCCCAACCCGCCGCCACGACTGGACAAGGCGCTGGCCCGCGATGCGCCCGATGACGCGGCACTCAGCCGGTCCCGTCTTGCCAAACTGATCGCCGATGGTGCGGTTTCCGTTGACGGTGCGGTTGTCAAAGATCCTCGCTTTCGGATTGCAGAGGGGGCGGTGGTGACAGTGACTGTCGCGATGGCAGAGGAAAGCCACATCGGCCCCGAACACATCCCGCTCAACGTGGTCTTTGAAGATGATGACCTGATCGTTGTTAACAAACCCGCGGGGACGGTTGTTCATCCCGCACCGGGAACGCCGGGTGGGACGCTTGTGAATGCACTAATCCATCATTGTGGAGAGAGCCTATCTGGGGTGGGCGGCATGAAGCGTCCGGGCATTGTTCATCGCATCGACAAAGACACAAGTGGATTGCTGGTCGCCGCAAAGTCGGATCGGGCACATCATCACCTGGCCGAACAATTCGCAGCTCATAGTGTTGAGCGCCGCTATCTCGCGGTCTGTTATGGTGTGCCTGACGGCAACGATCCCCGGTTGCGCGGTATCAAGGGGACATCATTCGAGCCGGGCAATATTCTGAAAATCCAAACCTTTCTGGGTCGCCATAAAACTGACCGGCAGCGGCAGGCTGTGTCGTTTTCGGCTGGTAGGCACGCTGTTACCCGGGCACGGATCGTCGAACCAATGGGGCAGCCACCCGTCGCAGCCCTTATCGAATGCTGGCTGGAAACGGGGCGCACGCACCAAATCCGGGTTCACATGGCACATTGCGGACACGCATTGATTGGGGATCCGGTTTATGGCGGACGGCGAAAACTGTCGCCCACGGTGATTGGTGAGGCTGGCGTCATTGCGGTCGCTGGATTTCCCCGGCAGGCGCTGCATGCGGCCACGTTGGGGTTTGTGCATCCTGTTTCTGGCGAAAGCCTGAGCTTTCAGGCGGAAATGCCCAATGATATGCGCGGATTACTGCGCGCATTCTCTGAAATGGGCTGAAATATTCGATCCCATGTGCGTGAGCGCACGGAAATGTGCCTCGCCAAACTAAACTGAATAGTTCATATATCGTTTACAGAAATCGCATAGCCAGCTCTTGAAAGCCGCCGCGATCATACCCATATCGATGTTAAGCCTTTAAACATAGGAGGGCAGTGACAGTGAGTAACTACCAAAATTTGCCAGCCCCATCCCCCGAAGGTGGGCTGAACCGGTATATGCAAGAAATCCGCAAGTTCCCGATGTTGGAACCTGAGGAAGAGTACATGTTGGCCAAGCGCTGGGTGGATCATGAAGACACCGAAGCGGCGCACAAAATGGTCACGTCGCACCTGCGCTTGGCGGCCAAAATCGCGATGGGCTATCGTGGTTATGGATTGCCGCAGGCCGAAGTGATTTCAGAGGCGAATGTGGGCTTGATGCAGGCCGTGAAACGCTTTGATCCGGAAAAAGGCTTTCGTCTGGCGACATATGCCATGTGGTGGATCCGCGCCTCGATCCAGGAATATATCCTGCGGTCTTGGTCATTGGTGAAGCTCGGTACGACATCGGCGCAAAAAAAGCTGTTTTTCAACCTGCGTAAGGCCAAAAACCGTATTGGCGCACTGGAAGATGGCGACCTGCGCCCTGAAAACGTCAAGCGGATTGCGACGGATCTTGGCGTGACCGAAGACGAAGTGATTTCGATGAACCGGCGTTTGTCGGGCGGTGACGCGTCATTGAATGCTCAGGTTGGTTCAGACGGCGAAGGGTCCATGCAGTGGCAGGACTGGCTGGAAGATGAAAGCGCCAACACCGCAGCCGACTATGAAGAGCATGACGAAATGGACGCGCGGCGCGAATTGTTGTCCGAGGCCATGGCCGTTCTGAATGACCGTGAAAAGGATATTCTGGTTCAGCGCAGGCTGTCGGAAGAAAGCGTGACCTTGGAAGATCTAAGTGGTCAATATGATGTCAGCCGCGAGCGCATCCGTCAGATCGAGGTACGCGCATTCGAAAAGCTGCAAAAGAAGATGCAAGAGCTTGCGCGCCAAAAAGGTATGCTGACCACAGCGTAAGCTAACGCGTGAAAAATCTCCGATCCTCGCCGGAAACCTCCTCGGCGGGGATTTTTTGTGTCAATATCTGATGCATTCCTTTCCTATCCTGGCAGGGCTAACATCTCGTTCAAAAGAGGAAAGAGAAATGACGTCACTTCGATGGGGTGTGCTAGGAGCGGCAAATTTTGCCCGTAACCACATGGCACCTGCCATTCACGCGGCCCGAGGCGCAGAATTGGCGGGTCTGGCAACGTCCAGCACGGAAAAAGCGACTGAATTTCAGGCCTTTGCGCCAGGGCTGCGGGTCTTTGACAGTTACGACGCTTTGTTGGCTGATCCGTCGATTGACGCCGTTTACATTCCACTCCCCAACCATTTGCACGTCGATTGGACCTTGAAGGCGTTGGAGGCCGGCAAACACGTGCTTTGCGAAAAGCCGATGGCCTTAAACGCGGCGGAGTATGATCGCCTGATCGAAAAACGTGATGCCTCTGGCAAGCTTGCGGCTGAGGCGTTCATGATTGTTCATCATTCGCAATTTCATCGTGCCCGCGAATTGGTGCAGGGCGGTGCGATTGGCGCACTCGCGCATGTAGATGCGACTTTCAGTTTTTTCAACGATGACGCTAGAAATATTCGAAACCGGGCCGATGCGGGCGGCGGCGGGTTGCGGGATATTGGTGTCTACACTTTTGGCGGGACCCGATTTGTCACAGGGCAAGAGCCTGACGCTGTGCCCTATGCAAAACTTAGATATGAAAACGAGGTCGACGTCTTTGCGCAAGTCGCGGCTGCTTTCCCGGGCTTTACATATGCGGCAACGGTGTCGATGCGCATGTTCCCCCGTCAACATCCCACGTTTCATGGGGAAGAAGGCGTGTTGCGGTTGACTTGCCCCTTCAACGCCAATGCATTTAATGTGGCGGAATTGACACTGGAAAATGATGGGATGACTGTCGTGTCAGAGCGATGGCCAGCGGTCAATCACTACGTCTTGCAGGTGGAAAATTTTTGTCAGTCGGTGCAGACTGGCGCCGCATATCCGTGCCCGCTGGAATTCTCGCAAGGCACGCAAGTCATGATAGATATGGTTTTTGCAGCCGCTGAGGCACCGAATTAGGAGGGGATGATGGCCAAAGATCACGATGGTACCGGACCAGAGATCGATGATGACCTGGAAAGCATCTGGGTGCGGCTGTTGAATATGGTGATCATTGCCGTCTTGATGAGTATGGCGAGCAGTATTCTGGGTCTGCTGACTGTGGCGCAGTTTTTGATCATGCTTTTCAGCAGTCGCCAGCCCAACGAACAGCTTGCGGAAATCGGCACAACCATGGGCGTTTGGATGGCCAAGGCTGCGCGCTATCAAACAGCAGCAAGCGAAGTAAAGCCATGGCCTTGGACCGAGTTGGACTGATCGGATCCGTATAAAATGTGGTCATTGGCTGCTGACACAGAAACCCTCACAGGTCGTCTGTCCTGGTATCTTTTGCTAGACCATTCGTCTGCGGTTTCTAATTTATTTGAGAGGCTTTAGGGGCTGTGTTTGGGTCAGGATGGCATTCCAACCCTGACAAGGTCTATTTGGCCGCAGTACTTCTCTTGCTTGGAAGTGTAGCCGTCGTTGGCGCGACAAATATGCAGTTAGAGCCACCGAATACCGATCTGTGGCAGCATGCGGCGTCGCTCAGGGCTCTGTCTGCCGATCTGTTAAACCCCGCAAATCCATTTGTCGTCAGCCCGGAAACCAGTCGGCATTTCCAGCCCTTCTGGGTGGTCGGCTCATTTGCAATGCAGACACTTGGCATAACAGAGTGGCATGTTCTTGCAGGGTTTTCATTTTTGTCGATGGGCCTTTTGGCGGTTGGCGTCTATTCGTTTGCAAGGGTATTCTTTGCGTCGCGCTGGGCACCGCTGACACTCCTTTTTGTGCTTCTGTATGGCTGGGGGCTGCAACCAACGCATACGGGGATCCATGCCATCACCAGTCTGACGCGGACCGGACCTTATCCAGCGACGTTGATGATTGGGGCGGGCTTTCTTTTATGGGCGTGGGTTATTCGCGCATTGGACGACCCCAGTTATAACTGGCGCGTATTGCCATTAACGGCGGTGATGCTGACCACCCATCAACTAGGTGCTGTTATAGGTTTTGTGCCAGCAATTCTGTTTGTGGCGTTCTGGCCGAACGGAGCCCTGAGGGCGCGTATTTTTGTGACCGTGACACTGGGTTTGGGTGTCATGGCTGCCATGCTTTGGCCTTATCACAATCCGATTGCCCTAATGCTGCAACCTGGCCATTCTGACTGGGATGGTGGCGAGGTCTTTCGCCAACCCATCTATCTGATGGCTGCGTTTTTTCCTGCGATCATTGGTTTGTCGCAGTTTCGCAAGCGCAGCTTTCGCCCCGTGCTGTGCTCTTTTTTGTTTTTTACATGTGTCTACGCGTCAAGCTTTTGGGGTGTCACGATAGGCGTCAGGTTTCATGCGCCCATGGCGCTTATGATGCAGATCGGCCTCGCGGGCGTCATCGTGAAATATTTTCCTGTATTCTGGAAGAAGGCGACAACGCTGCGCCTCTACCAGGTTTCCGCGGCATTGCTATGCATCGTTTTGATTGCGGTTCCGACGGTCAGGATTTTTGTGGATGAGATTTTAGTGATGAAAACGCGCGCCAATCAGCTTGAGGCCGCACAAGAGCTGACAAATGATATTCCCAATGATCAGGCCATTGTGGCCAGCGAATTCGCGGTATGGCCGGTGGTGGCGACAGGTCAACGGGTGCTATCGATACCGTGGCCGGAACCTGGCATTCACGACCTAAGGGATCGCCAAAAAATTACAAATGCGCTTTTGGATCCGGTCATTTCGGCCCAAGACCGTCTTGCCCTTGCCCGCGAGCACGGTATCCGAACAATCGTTGTCAGCGCCCGCTACTTCCCGGCACATGGTCAGCAGATGTTGAATGCGATTTCGGATACCAGACGCGAGAATGGTGAATTCATCCGCTTTGATCTGTTTGATCTGCAGCAATGAGCCACTATGCGAGTGGTCGTAGCGATACGGCCCAATGCCCCAATATTTTCAATCCAAAGGTTATCGGCGGAATTATTCCTCTAAGGTCTCAAGCTCATCGATGAAACCTTCAATCATTGACAGGCCTTTGTCCCAGAACTTGGGGTCGGATGCGTCCAGACCGAATGGCGCTAATAGCTCTTTGTGATGTTTTGAGCCACCAGCGCGCAGCATATCGAAATACTTTGCCTGAAAACCTGCGTCGCCTTCTTCATAAATCGCATAAAGCGCGTTTACAAGACCGTCACCAAATGCATAGGCGTAGACGTAGAAGGGGGAGTGGACGAAATGCGGAATATAGGTCCAGAATGTTTCGTACCCATCTGCAAATTCAAAGGCCGGACCCAGGCTGTCTGTTTGAACCTCAATCCAGATTGCATTGATGTCGTCGGGAGTTAGCTCACCTATTGATCGCGCGTCATGAAGCTTGCATTCAAAGTCGTAGAACGCAATCTGACGGACGACGGTATTGATCATATCCTCGACTTTGTTGGCGAGCAGAACCTTACGTTCTGCGCTGCTCTCGGCTCTTTCAAGCATTTTGCGAAAGGTCAACATTTCACCAAAGACAGAAGCCGTCTCTGCCAGCGTCAGCGGCGTTGAAGACAAAAGTTCGCCTTGGTCGGCAGCCAAAACCTGATGCACACCATGACCAAGTTCGTGCGCCAAGGTCATTACGTCACGCGGCTTTCCAAGGTAGTTGAGCATGACATACGGATGAACGGCAGTGACCGTTGGATGTGCGAAGGCCCCGGGTGCTTTGCCCGGTTTGACGGCCGCGTCAATCCAACCGTTCTCGAAAAACGGCTGAGCAATTTCCGCCATCTTTGGGTCGAACCCTGAATAGGCATCCATGACCGTTTTGCGGGCTGCATCCCATTCGATGGTTATGTCGTTTTCCCTTGGCGGCGGCGCGTTTCGGTCCCAGACTTGCAGTTTCTCTAGCCCCAGCCACTTTGCCTTTAGCGCATAGTATCGATGCGATAGGCGCGGATAGGCAGCAACTACCGCATTGCGCAACGCATCAACCACCTCTGGTTCGACGTGATTGGAGAGATGGCGGCTCGACTGCGGGGTCGGCATTTTGCGCCAGCGATCCTCAATCTCTTTTTGCTTGGCAAGGGTGTTGTGAACCCGCGTGAAGGTCTTGATGTTGTCCTGGAAGACAGCTGCCAAAGCGTGATTTGCTGCCTCGCGTTTGGCCCGGTCTTTGTCGGTCAAAAGATTGAGCGCGGCTTCCAACGGTAGTGTGGCTCCATCAATATCAAACTCAAGCCCAGCCATGGTCTCATCGAACAATTTGTTCCAAGCCGCGGCCCCAACGGTAGAGGCATCATGCAAAAACTGTTCCAATTCGTCCGACAACTGATAGGGCTTCATCGCCCGCATCCGGTCAAACACCGGCTTGTAGCGTAACAGATCGTCATTATCAGCCAGCAGGGCAGCCAGATGATCGTCATCAAGTCTGTTGAACTCCAAGCTGTAGAAAACCAGTGGTGTGGTGAAGCTTGTGATTTTGTCCTGGCAGTCCGACATGAATTTCGCGCGATCAGCATCAGTGGTGATCTGGTAATAGCGTAGGCCGGCAAAGGACATGATCCGTCCGGCAATCACATCGATCTGTTCATATCGTTGGACAGCTTTCAGTAGCCCAGCTGAGTCCAGAACCGCGAGTTTCCCCTCGTAGGTCTTTGCAAAGTCGGTACATTCCTTTTCAAGCCAATCCAAATCACGGGACAGTTCTGGGGCATCGACACTAGCGTAAAGGTCTGTGAGGTCCCATTCAGGCAGGTCACCAAGGTCTTTTCCGCCACTGGCGTTTGCGTCAAAGAGTGGCTGCGGAAAATCCATGTCTCAACTCCAATTGTTTGCGCCTTAATAGGCCGCAGGCGTCCGGGTTTCTAGCCGTAGGTTGTCAACATTTCCTTGAGGTCGTCGAGCGTGTTTGCCTCGTCCACTGGTTTGTCGCGACGCCAGCGGGACATACGCGGAAAGCGTAGGGCGACACCGGATTTGTGGCGTGGGCTTGCCTGGATGCCTTCAAAGGCAATCTCAAACACATGTTCGGGCGGGACCTGCCGGACCGGGCCGAAGCGTTGCAGCGTGTTCTTGCGGACCCAAGCCGTGATTTCGCGGAATTCGGCATCGGTCAGGCCGGAATAGGCCTTGGTGAAGGGGATCAAATCATTGCCCGCGCGCACAGCGAATGTATAGTCGGTGAACAGGTTTGCCCGCCGCCCGTGGCCCGCTTGCGCATAGATCATGACCGCATCAATCGTCAGCGGATCGATCTTCCATTTCCACCAGTCGCCGCGCTTGCGGCCCGATAAATAGGGGCTATCCAGCCGTTTCAGCATCAGGCCCTCCGCGCCGATATCGCGCGATTGGGCGCGGGCTTTGCCCAGGTCGTCCCATGTGGTGAAAGGCACCGTCGCCGAGAGGCGTAGGGGTGCCTCGTTCGGGCTCTCTTTTATCAGCGTTTCCAGCAGGTTACGCCGCTCTGCCAGAGGCGTGTCGCGGATGTCAGTGCCGTCATGTTCCAGCAGATCGTAGGCCATCAGGATCACGGGCGCTTCGGTCAGTAGCCTTTTAGGCACGGTCTTGCGCCCGATCCGTTTCTGTAAGGCATTGAAAGACAGCGGTTTTTCATCCGCAAAGGCCAGCACCTCGCCGTCGATGACCGTCCCATCGGGCAGGTAGTCCTTGAGGGCGCTGAGTTCCGGGAAACGGTCGGTCATCAGGTCTTCGCCGCGCGACCAGAGGTGATGCTCACCGCCGCGGATGATCAGCTGCCCGCGGATGCCGTCCCATTTACGCTCGGCGTTCCAATCGGAAGGTGGGCCCAGATCATCAAGGCTATCTAATTGATAAGAAAGGTAAAACGGGTAGGGGCGGGAGAGGTCGGCGGTGGGATCATCCGCCATGATCAGGCTGTCCCAAGTGGCGGTGTCGGGCGTCCAATTGCCCATCAGCTTGTGGGTCAATTCAGGTTCCGGCTGACCGGTCGCTTGCGCAAGTGCACGAGTGATCAGTTTGGCGCTGACCCCAATCCGAAAACCGCCTGTCAGCAGTTTGGTAAAAAGGAACCGGTCGGTGGTTGGCAGGCTG
>JBCBGX010000091.1:0-9373 GCA_038526325.1 Pseudomonadota bacterium
ACTGGTCGAAAAAGAAAAACCAATTGCAGGCCGATCCATTGTTTATCACAGCAAGCATGGTCGACGAACTGCGACCACTTGTGAAAGAGGTGGTGGTTGCCAACCCGTCCGAAGCCTCACTGGCCCGTGGGACCCAAGGTATGTTCTTCCCTCCCTCGCAAGAGACCGTGGCATCCGAAATGCTGGGGGCGGCCTGCCACGTTGACGCCAGTGCAGCGATCGTGCCGGCGCTGCGCGAACAGCTTTATGCGATTTGATGGCTGATTTGCGGGCCAATTGCACCGGACTGGCCTAAGCCCTTTTTCCGGGCCTGATATCCTAGCTCCGCAGTCGAGACACGTTCCGGCTGACACACATCCTTTGATCATGGTGCTGTTTGTTACAGTTCGCATTGCCCAGGCTGCTATGTGACACGCAGTCAAACAAAGGAAACGCAAATGTCGGTAACTGAAATTGGTAGCGGGCACGCGATGCCTCTAAATGAACGTCCCAACCAAAATGAAGCGCCAAGTCGTGGGGACAGACACTTCGTTGAAGGTGCCAACGGAAGGCCAGAACCTGTTGATCACATGCGGCGTCAAATGGTTGAAGCTGGGTTTTTCAAAGACGGTGGAAAGAAGAAAACTGGGCTATCGCAATTCACTGCGATGGCTGGCAGGTTCGTTCAGCGGTTCAACCCGTTTTCAAGCAAGCAAAGCTCTGACGCTGGACGCACTCCGAATGTGCAGGTCGGTAGAAACGCCAGAACAGAACCGGATCAGACTCCGCAACTCGCGCGTAAAGGCGTCAATGGTGTCACGCAAGGCCAGCTTGCACGCAACATCGCATTAATCGACAAGATGACGCCGGGGGACGAAAAGTTACCGCAAAACATCAAAATAATGCTGGGCTTGTCGCCAACGCTGATGGAGCACTTGCAAAAATATGATCGCGCTGGGTGTGAATTCGACATCGTGCCCAACACGCCCGGGAACGAGATCTTGATGGCTCAAAAGGATTTCGCCGATATCACTTTGCCAAAGGACTTTATGGGGCTGGAACCACGAGAATTCATCATTGCGCTGGCGGAAACCTTGATCCTGAACGAGGTCAGCAACTTGCATCCAGAGCCGCTATTCAAAGAAAGCCCCTATAACAAAGATAATATGATCGATTTGGGTGCAGCCATGGCGAACCCCTTCGGCAAGCGCGCCTACGTTGTGGCGGAGGCAGAGTTCAATCGTGAAGGACGACAGCAAATAAATGAGCATCACGAGTGGCCAAAAGCCAAGCTAGAGCTGATGAGTGTTTTTCAAAGGCATCACGATTTGACGGAACCAACGATGGCGCCACCAAGAATCAAGAAGACAACGTGATCCTGCCGAGATAGTGCTCTGCAAGAGACCTAGAGCGTGCCTGATTGAGTCTTGGCAACACTAGGGCAAAGCGATGCCGCGTGTTGCGAAGCTCCGAAGATCGCGTTGCTGTCGAAAAAATGAAATCGCAAGGGTCCGACTTGTCCTACCAATCCCGTTGCCCTGTGTGATCTAATCAAACCTTCAGCCTGTGCCATTTGTGACAGCGTCATTTGGCTTTTGACCTATCGTTAACAAAATCGAATTTTCTTAGATTGGAGCGACAATGGGATTGACACCAAGTCAAATCACCAACCGGCAACTTGGCAGTGAAACTGCCCGAACTTTCGTTGAGGTGTCACTGACTGACGGCGCTGCCGCGCCTCAGGGCAACATCGCCGATAACCGCTTTACGGCTAACGACCGAGATAGACGACCTCCCAGGGGAGCGACCCGGTTTACAAATATGGTCGTCGACATCATGTCTGGCTTTGGCAACTACCTAAAAGGGCGCTTTGAGGCCCATACGCGCAACAGCCCGGTGGCCAGGCCATTGGCAGCGCGGCCCTCTACACAAGACAGGACAGAGCAGGGCGCTGACATAGATCAGCCCAGAGACATGATGGCCGATAGCTACAAGCACTACGCGCTGCATGCCGACTATATCAGCAAGACTATTGAAATTGGGCAGGTTGAAGACCGGCTTAGCCCCGCCGGCAAGACCCGACAACGCGAAATGGATTTCATTTTAATGTTTGGTCGGGAAGATCGCACCCTCGCTGATGTCCTGTTAAAGGAGACCCATGCTAAAAAAGACGTCGCCGGTAAACTTGACCGGTTCCTTCTGCAAAACGGGTCTTTCGAAGCCGTTGACGATGTCGCCCATGACCACTTTGCCTATGATCCTGAAACCAAAATCATACAGATTTCGGCGTCGATCCTAGCCGAGAAGGACGGACAGCAGCTTTGTGTGCTGCTTGATGCCAATCTTGCGGTCACCGACGATTTTGACCTGATCATTGGTGAGGACAAGATCACCGCCCACAAACTAGAGCAGCAAGAAATTGCGGCGGAAAAAGCGCGCGTCAAACGGCCCGAGATTGACCTGACAAAAGACGTACCCGAGCTTGTGACAATTACAGGTTCACCACGAATGGGTCAGCGGATTGGGCTTTCCGATGCTTATTTGGACGGCAAAAACGGCCAGGCAATCCTTGATGTCATGTCGGAAAAGCACAAGCTTTCCGAGGTGCCAACAGAAAGTGACATCGTTTATGCTGCCATGTTTGGCACCGACAGTCCACCAGCGCCCGGTTATCTCAACGCCATGCTGGCAGATCCTCAACTCAAGAAGGCGATCCAGGTTTTCCTGCATGATGGCGGCACGTTCAAAGCGGTTTTTGGAGCCGACAAGATGGAGTATCGTCCCGATCAAAAGGTGATCGAAGTACCTTTTTCCATGGCAAATCGAGGGCGGGGCAAAATGGAAGATGCGCTTCGAGATCTTCTTCAACTGCCGAAGGCGGTCGCTAGGCAAGACGAAGCCGTTGTAGAGCAAAATGTTGATCTGACATCGGAGCCGACCCCAAATGATGAACCGCCGACCGATGTTGCTTCAACCGGCACGCCCAATTCCCAAGGGGATCAGCCAGAAGTACAGATTGTTGCACCATCGCAACCTGCGCCCGCACCGGCCACAAGCACCCCGCAACCTGCGCCAGAAGCGATCCAAGAAGAGGCAATCACAAACCATGCAGAAATAGTACGGCCTGAAAGGAACATGAAGACAGAGCTGGATCAGCTAAGCCAAGTCAAACAGCAGATTTCCATCCTGCAATACCGGGTGAACCAACAAAACGAGCCTTCTTAGGCTCTGACCTGTTTGGCCGCGCCGAACCGTAAAAGAAAAGGCCCGCCTGGTGCATCAAGCGGGCCCATTCAATCCTCTTTTGACGGGGTTAACCCAGCTTTTCAGTCAGTGCTGGCACCGCATCAAACAGGTCGGCAACAAGTCCGTAATCGGCAACCTGAAAAATTGGCGCTTCTTCGTCTTTGTTGATAGCTACAATGACTTTGCTGTCCTTCATGCCTGCCAGGTGCTGGATCGCACCCGAGATACCGACAGCCACGTAAAGGTCAGGGGCGACAACCTTGCCTGTCTGCCCAACCTGCCAGTCATTTGGGGCATAGCCACTGTCAACAGCCGCACGCGACGCACCCACAGCGGCGTTCAGCGTGTCGGCCAGCTTTTCGATGAGGGCGAAATCCTCTTCAGAGCCCACACCACGGCCGCCGGACACAACAACCCCGGCAGAGGTCAGCTCGGGCCGGTCAGACTCAGCCACCTTGTCCTCAACCCATTCTGACAGGCCAGGATCGCCAGCAGCGCCAATGTTTTCGATTGCGGCCGACCCACCCATGCCAGCTGCATCAAAACCAGCGGTCCGGATCGTCATGACCTTTTTGTCGTCTGCCGATTTCACCGTCTGGATCGCGTTGCCTGCATAGATCGGGCGCTCAAACGTGTCGGCATCCACAATCGCGGTGACTTCGGAAATGACCATTGCGTCCAATAGCGCCGCAACGCGGGGCATGACGTTTTTTGCGTCTGTGGTCCCAGGGGCGGCGATGTGGCTGTAATCGCCCGCCAACGACACGATCAGGTCCGCCGTAGGTTCCGCCAGGCGATGGCCCAGTGCAGCATCCTCGGCGCAGAGCACCTTGGCCACGCCATCGATCTGTGCGGCTTCTGCTGCCGCATCCGAGGCAGACGCACCCGCACACAGCACGGTCACATCACCCAGTGCCTTAGCGGCGGATACAGCTTTCGCCGTTGCATCGACCGACAGCGCACCATCGCTCACTTCACCAATCAGAAGAACAGCCATTATACAGCCCCCGCTTCTTTGAGTTTTTCAACTAGTTCATCAACCGATCCCACCATGATCCCGGCTTGGCGGGCCTCGGGTTCGGATGTGGTTACTACCGTCAGGCGCGGTGTGACATCCACGCCGTAATCGGCAGGTGTCTTTTCATCCAGCGGCTTTTTCTTGGCCTTCATGATGTTGGGCAGTGATGCATAGCGCGGCTCGTTCAAACGCAGGTCGACAGTCACGATCGTCGGCATCTTGACCTTGATCGTCTGCAGACCGCCATCGACCTCGCGGGTCACAACGGCGTTGTCGCCGTCCAAGCTAACTTCAGAGGCAAACGTCGCCTGCGACCATCCCAAGAGCGCCGACAGCATCTGCCCGGTGGCGTTCATGTCATTGTCAATCGCCTGCTTGCCGCAAAGAACCAGCCCTGGCTCTTCTTCTTTCACGACAGCCGCCAGGATCTTGGCCACTGCAAGCGGTTCAATATCCGTATGCACATCATCAGCCGCGACCACCAAGATGGCGCGGTCTGCGCCCATCGCCAGTGCGGTGCGGAGCGTTTCTTGCGCCTGCTTGACGCCGATGGACACTGCCACGACCTCTTCCGCCTTGCCTGCTTCACGCAACCGGATCGCCTCTTCCACGGCGATTTCGTCAAACGGGTTCATGGACATTTTGACATTGGCGAGATCAACACCGGAACCATCCGCTTTCACGCGAACCTTCACGTTGTAGTCGATCACGCGCTTGACGGGTACGAGCACCTTCATCTGCGTTTCTCTCCCAAAGAATCTGAGCATTCATGTTCTCGGGATGTTGTTATCCTGCACCGCTGGTCAAAAATAGTGCAAAATCGACGCGGGATGCGCCTCCGACGCCACGTTCTTGACGTGCGCGTCAACAGGGCAAACGGATGAAGATGCGGCAATTAGTGCCTACAACAGGAACGTGAGCATGGGTTTGCTTGACAGCTGTGTCACGCTAGCTCTGACTGATACGGGATCAGACGGAGGTGAAAAAAATGCTCATGCGTGTCGTGGCGACTTTGGCCATCACAAATCTGGCGGCCCCCGCTTTTGCCGAGGTTACGATCAGCCATGGCTATTCCGCCTTTGGAAACCTGAAATACGGGCCTGATTTCGCGCATTTTGACTATGCCTATCCTGACGCGCCCCAAGGCGGCATCATCAGCCAACGCCAACTCTATGGCGCCAGCACATTTGACAGCTTGAACATCTTTATCATCAAAGGCGATTCAGCGCCCGAGGTTAGCCACCACATCTATGACAGCTTGATGACGCAGTCCTATGATGAACCTGACGCGTTTTATGGTCTGATCGCTGAAACCATCGAATATCCCGATGATCTGTCATACGTCGCCTTCAACATGCGGCCCGAGGCGCGATTTCATGACGGGGAACCGGTCACAGCCCAAGATGTGGTCTTTACCATCAATGCGCTGAAAACCGAAGGGCACCCCTATTACCGGAACCTGCTATCGGACGTGGAAAATGTCACAGCCGAAACCGATCTGCGCGTCCGCTTTGATCTGGCGACGGGTGCAGGCAGCGCTTTTCCCGGGGATCTTGCAAGCCTCCCGGTGCTGCCAGAGCATTTTTATGAGGCCAATCCGTTCAACGAAAGCTGGATGACCCCGCCTTTGGGCTCTGGCCCTTATGAGGTCACAGCCGTTGACCAGCCCCGCACGATTACATTCTGTAAGGATGAAGATTATTGGGCGGCGGATTTGCCTGTAAATGCGGGCCGCAACAATTTTGACTGCTTCGCTTACGAATATTTCGCCGATGATACGGTCGGGTTTGAGGCGTTCAGCGCCGGCGAATACGCGATGCGCACCGAAAATCGCTCGGCCCGCTGGGCGACGGGTTACACATTTCCCGCAGCCGAACGGGGGGATGTGGTGCAGCTTACCTTGCCCGATGCCCGTCCCGCCAATGCCCAGGGCATCTGGTTCAACATGCGCAAACCCCACCTGCAGGATATCCGTGTCCGTCAGGCCATCGAATATGCATTCAACTGGGAATGGACCAACGAAACCCTGTTCTACGGCAGCTACAAGCGCACCGATAGTTTCTTCGAAAACACCGAGATGCAGGCGTCAGGCCTGCCTGAAGGTGCAGAGCTTGCGCTTCTCGAAGAGTTCCGAGCAGATTTGCCCCCAGAGGTGTTCACCGAACCACCCCACATCCCTTATTCAGGCGGACTAAATCCGCGCGACAGGGGTGGCCTGCGCGCGGCGTCACGCCTGTTGGATGAGGCGGGATGGATTGCGGGCGATGACGGGATGCGCCGCAATGCCGATGGCGCGCTCTTGACCCTTGCTTTGGTGCATGACAGCCGCAGCCTTGGCCGCGTGATCACGCCCTTTGTCGAAAACCTGCGCAGCATCGGGGTAGACGCATCCTTTGATGTTGTGGATCCCAGCACCTGGACGGAGCGGCGCCAGACCTTTGATTTCGATATGGCGTTTACCGCATGGCAGGTTCAGACCAATCCTGGTGCAGATTTGCGCGCCTTCTACGGTTCTGCTGCCGCTGCTTCGGAAGGCAGTAACAACCTTACCGGCCTTGCCGATCCGGTGGTCGATGCGCTAATCGAAAGAGCCGTGCAGGCCGAGACACGGGAAGAGGTCGTCACTGCAGCACGCGCGCTTGACCGGGTGCTCAGGTCAAAGAACATCTGGATCGGTACCTGGCATCTGGGCGCGCATTGGGTTGCCGGTTGGGACATGTTTGGTCGACCTGAAACACCCGCACCCTATGACTTTAACCGAGGGGTCGATTTCTGGTGGTTTGACGAGGAGAAATACGAAACACTTGTGACGTCAGGCGCCTTAGGTGACCAGTTCCGTTAGGCCTGTGGTTAGACGGTTACCGGTTTCGAACCTGACCTATTGATCAACTTGTCGCAGGATGCACTAGACAAATCGCCGCCAAATGCGCAACAAAATCACAGATATTGACACTACGTCCAACTCCGTGGTGTTGAGGGCACCGAAAATGAAACGCTTAGTTTGTTATGTTGTTTTTGCGGCAGTGTGGCCAGGCTTGGTTTTGGCAAATGCCAACCAGCTTTGTGACGAATTGTGGTTTTCGCGCAATGCCATGCTGAATGATGCGGGATATTGCTTTACCACGCCGCTCGGTCGCAGTCTGTTTGACAACAGTGATTGCACAACGCGCAAGCCAATTGTTGACCGAAACGTCTCTGAGCAAATCTCTGTTATTCAGGGGTTAGAACGTGAGCCGCCTTTTGACCCGCAGGTCCAACGGTGCCGGGTCGACACGTCACAACAAGATCTTGACGAGGTGCCCTATATCGACATGCGGCGCCGGGTAGATTTTCAGCCGGCTACCGATGGCAATAGCGGCGGATGCATCGGGTATCAGGGGGATGCATTTCCGATCTTTGCCGCCCCTGACCTCGGCTCTGCCCGGCTGGGAATTGTTGAACAGGGGTTCAGTTTTAGTATATCTCACCTGCCGTGGGACGGCTGGAACTTCGCATTTGTCTGGCGCGGCGATATTGTCGGTGAGCCCTTGCTGCTTGGCTGGTACCGCAAGGATATCGGACAAAACTGCACGCTTTTTGCCAGCTAGGGTTCTAACCCCAGCACCCCTTCGCTCTTGTGATCTTTGTGGTTTTGTGATACAATACCATTATTGAATTAGTCATTTCAAACGCGGGCTTTAAAGAACTGATCTTGGCGGCCCTATGGATTGAGAAAGATCGTTTTGAGCTATCTTGGATTGTTATGTCTCGGCCTGTTTGTGGGCGGTGTGATTGGCCTTGCCACGAGCGAAAGCAGCATGTGGGAAAAAAGCACCGGCGGAATTTCAGCCGTGCTTGGGGCAGCGCTGGGCGGCGCGCTGGGCGTTTTCCTTCAATACATACCCGCAGATCAGGGTTTGGGCGACGCTGTCTTTGCATATCCGATTGGCCTTGTGCTCGGGTTCATTTGGCCGTTCGGGCGCGGGTCTTGGGGGATCATCAAGAAAAAAGAACCGGGCAACAAATTTCTCGCCGGGCTACATATTTCGGCCTTGGTCGGCGTGTCGGCGCTGACATTTTATCTTGTGATGGTGCCAAACGGGCGGGCTTGGCTGAATCAACCGCTTTCGCTCTAAGCCCTTAACGATTTGCACCCGGGACCCAAAGAACATCATCCTTGCCGTTGTCATTGGCGATCCGGGCTGCTTGAAAACACCAATCTGATAGTCGGTTGAGATACTTCACGGCTGCCGGATTGACCGATTCCATGGTGGCCAGTTCCACCGTCAAACGTTCTGCCCGGCGCGACACCGTCCGGCAGAGATGCAGATGTGCCGCCAGCGCAGACCCACCTGGCAGGATAAAACTGCGCAGGGGCTCAACCATCTTGGTCATTGCATCAATTTCTGTTTCCAGCCGTTCCACCTGCGCGTCCGACACGCGCAGGGGCGGATATTCCGCCTCGCCATCCTTTACCATATCCGGACGGCACAGATCAGCGCCCAGATCAAACAGATCGTTCTGGATCATGGCAAGCTGGGCATCCATCTTACCGGTGGCATGCAGCCGTGCCATGCCTACCGTTGCATTTGTCTCGTCGACGGTCCCGTAGGATACAACCCGCAGCGAATGCTTCGCCACGCGGCTTCCGTTGCCCAATGCCGTTTCACCCGCATCGCCTGTCTTGGTATAAATTTTGTTCAATACGACCATCTTACTGCCCCCCGTCGCCGCGCAAGAACACAAACAGCAAAATTAGCACCACAGCGAAGAACTGCGCCCCAATCCGCCATCTCATGATTTTGTTGGCATGTTTTTTGTTGAAATCACCGCCTTTGCCGAATGTCCCAATGCCCATCATCAAGATGATCAGCACGGCAGCGACTGACAGCGCCATGAACCAGAAAAGCGGGTCACCTGTCATTTACATTATCCTTCCGTCACGTTCCCCGCGATGTAGCAGGACCGGAGGGGAAGAAAACCCTTCAGGCGCGCAAAATCACCGCATCCAATAGTCTGGTGGGCAGAATGCGCCGCAACACTGCCATAAGATAGGTGGGGGTGGTGACATAATAGCGTGGGCGTGGGTTCGGCGATGTCAGCGCGTGCAACAGTTTCTTGGTCACCGCAGAGGGTGGCAGTTCAAACCGG
>JBCBGX010000092.1:0-9184 GCA_038526325.1 Pseudomonadota bacterium
GTTGAGCTGCTGGGATCTTACAAAACGGACCACAGCCCTTGCGTGAAACTTGTAAATGACTCCGTTTGTTGAACCGAAAGATGTAGCACTGGGCAGTCGCATGATAGCACCCACACATTCCTACGCTGGTATGAGCTGGTTCAGGTTCAAAGGGTGCGTCTCACCCCAAGGCGGTGCCGTGGTTGCCCCTGTTAAAGCGACATTGGCCAACCAAAATCGAAACATGTCAAAGTGGTTCACGCGAACAGCACTATATTCTCGGTCGACCGCTGTTTAAGCTATGCGAATAGCCTAATTCATAGCGCATAACGAAAAGGAATTTCTGAATATGGCGAAACGTGTTCTTTTGCTCGCGGCGTTATGTGCTGCTCTAGCCGCATGCAGCAACACTGGAGGCGCCGATATCCCATTGGTGCCTGTTCCGACACCTGGACAGTTCTAGCGGCACGCACTGGATGCGTAATACATCGCAACGGCATCAGTACGGCGTTCTAATCAGTGATAGTGAAACTCGCCCGTGACATGTCGCCATTCACCCGCGCTGATCATCTTACGATGCACAAAGCGCACTGAATGCAAGGGACCGTCTAGCTCGTCCTGCCAGAAACTTATGAAATTCAATAGTTTCGCGTGGTCGGGAGCCAGGTCGTAATCCTGCCAAATGAACGTGTTTAGGACATGCGGATGATCTGGCATGTGGTAGAACATCTCTGCGGTGGTCAGCCCGTACCCTTTCATCATTAACTCTGTCTCTGACAGCATGAATACTCCTCTAATCTAATTGCCCCATCAAAATTGATTCCAGAGCCAGGAAAAATGTCAACAAAAACAGTATTTTATCACTAATTGCATGCGGCTGCTAACAACGTATTCGATGTGCCATTGCACGCAACATCAAGTGTCTGATACAACAATTGGAACGATATATAGCAGTCTCAGTAACAACAGGTAGTTCACGTGAACGATACCCCGGAAACCCCTGAAAACGAAGACGAATTTCCGCCTCAACGCTTGCCCTATGACGGCCCGGCGGTCACGATCGAACACGAACTCAAGACCAGTTATCTTGATTACGCGATGAGCGTCATCGTGTCGCGCGCCATTCCTGATTTGCGAGACGGCTTAAAACCTGTGCATCGGCGTATTCTTTACGCAATGCACGGCACCGGTAACACACCTGACAAACCTTACCGCAAGTCTTCGCGGCCAGTTGCCGAATGTATGGGGAAATACCATCCTCATGGTGACAGCGCGATCTATGATGCGCTGGTGCGTATGGCGCAGGATTTTTCGATGTCATTGGTGCTTCTGGATGGCCAGGGGAACTTTGGCTCCATGGATGGGGACCGTGCTGCAGCCTACCGTTACACCGAAGTGCGCATGGATCAGCCCGCGGTCTATCTTCTGGCCGATATCGACAAGGACACTGTTGATTTTCAAGACAATTATGACGGCAAGGACAAAGAGCCAACTGTTCTGCCCGCCCGCTATCCAAACATGTTGGTCAATGGCGCGGGTGGTATTGCCGTTGGGATGGCCACGAATATTCCGCCCCACAATCTGGGTGAAGTGGTTGATGCAACGCTGGCCCTGATCGACAAGCCTGATCTGACATCCGAGGAATTGATTGAATATATTCCCGCGCCCGACTTTCCAACTGGCGGGATCATTCTGGGCAGGTCCGGCGCCCGCAAGGCATATTTGGAAGGGCGCGGTTCCGTCATTGTTCGCTCCAGAACGACGGTCGAAGAGCTGCGAAAAGATCGCTATGCCATTGTGATCACTGAAATTCCTTATCAGGTGAACAAAGCTGCGATGATCGATAAGATCGCAGAAGCTGCTCGTGACAAAAAGATCGAGGGGATCGCGCATGTGCAGGACGAGTCTGATCGAAATGGCGTGCGCGTTGTTATCGAGCTGAAACGCGATGCCACGGCAGAAGTTGTCCTGAACCAGTTGTTCCGCTTCACGCCGATGCAAACGCATTTTGGGTGCAACATGCTTGCCCTGAATGGTGGCAAGCCGGAGCAGTTGACACTGCGCGCTTTCCTCACAGCATTCGTGGACTTCCGGGAAGACGTTGTTGCACGCCGTACAGCATTTGAACTGCGTAAGGCGCGGGAGCGGTCGCATATTTTGTGCGGTTTGGCCGTCGCCGTTACCAATATCGACGAAGTCGTCGCAACCATCCGCCAGTCTGCAGATGCCGCAACAGCCCGAGAGAAATTGATGACGCGCCGCTGGCCTGCGGCGTCGATCCTTGAATACATAAAGCTCATCGATGACCCGACCCATACCGCCAATGAGGATGGGACATATAATCTGTCAGAAGCGCAGGCCCGTGCGATCCTTGAACTTCGGCTACAAAGGCTGACGCAGATCGGGGTTCAGGAAGTCACTGATGAGCTTCAGGAACTGGCTGCCAAAATTCGGGAATACCTAGAGATCCTGTCTTCACGGGATCGGATCATGCAAATCATCCGGGACGAGCTAAACGAGGTGCGCGAACTTTTCGCCGTCCCCCGTCGTACCGAAATTGTCGAATGGTCCGGCGACATGGAAGACGAGGACCTGATCGAGAAAGAAGACATGGTCGTGACCGTCACATCCGGCGGCTACATCAAGCGGACCGCGCTGGCCGATTTTCGGGCGCAACGGCGCGGCGGTAAGGGCCTGTCATCCATGCAGACGAAAGAAGAGGACGTGGTCACCACGCTCTTCGTCGCCAATACCCATACCCAACTACTGTTCTTCACAACTGACGGGATGGTCTACAAGCTTAAGACCTGGCGCCTGCCGCTTGGCAACCGTACCGCCCGTGGCAAGGCAATTGTCAACATCCTGCCTATCCCGCAGGGTGTGTCTATTGCGGCGATTATGCCGGTGGACCGCCCGGAGGAAGAATGGGCCGATCTGCAAGTCGTCTTTGCCACATCGGCGGGAACGGTGCGCCGGAACGCCTTGTCAGACTTCACGAATGTTATGCGAAACGGCAAAATCGCAATGAAGTTCGAGGGGGAACACGAGAACACCACACTCATCAATGCGCGTATCGCCTCTAACGAAGATGATGTGATGCTGGTCACCGATTCCGGGCGGGCCATTCGCTTTCCTGCGACAGATGTACGGATCTTCAATTCGCGCGCATCGGTCGGTGTGCGGGGCATAAAGCTGACTGGCGACGACACGGTGGTCAGCATGTCCATCATTCGTCATTTTGACGCTGATCCAGCGGAACGCGCGGCGTATTTGAAAATGCGCCGGGCAATGGCAGGACTTGCGGACGACGCCGAGAATGAAGACGAGGAAGCCACCCCGGGACAGATCAGCCAGGAGCGCTACGCCGAAATGTCGGCGGCAGAAAACCTGATCCTGACGATCACCGCCAAAGGATCGGGCAAGCTCAGCTCTAGCCATGACTATCCCGTGCGCGGACGTGGCGGCATGGGGGTGGCGGCAATGGACAAGGCGATGCGCGGCGGACCGCTGGTATCGTCTTTCCCTGTCGAGATGTCCGATCAGATCATGTTGGTCACCTCCACGGGCCAGTCGATCCGCGTGCCGATTGATGGGATTTCCTTCAGATCCCGCGGGGCCGGCGGGGTAAAAGTGTTCGACACCGGGAAAGACGAAACCGTGGTCAGCGTTGCCTGGATTGCCGACCAGGGTGACGATGACATGACAGACGAAACCTGAACAAGCAACCCAAATACAGGGGGTGATCCAACCCCCTGAATAAATTAAGCAAAACCGCTCATGCGCGCGCATGGGCGGATAGACGCGCAAGCGCCCTTTTGCAAAAGAACAAATTCCAAAAATTGCCACATTTCAGCCGCTAGCATGCAGAGGCTGTGGGGGTATGCGCCTGTCTAGATTCTATATTGGAGACCAAAATGTCTAAACCTTTCGTGGCCGCGCTCGTTTTTGCGGCGGCAAGCGCCGCACCCGCTGCAGCCCAACAATTCACCGGTGGAACTGTGTCAGGTAACATTGTCCAGCTGGACGATACGGATGCAACAAAGTTGAACGCGGCTGGCGAACTGAACATCGCGGGAAGCTTCGGGATTGGGGGCGCCGTCGGCATTTATGACGGATCTCGGCTGGTGGATACAGACACCAACCTGACTACGCGCGCGATCTACAGGCTTTCAGCGGGGTCCGCACTTGGCGCATTTGCGGCCCGTGACACCATTGATGATCAAGACGCGGATACCTTCGGTGTGGAATACGGCTTCAAATCACCTCGCGGTACATTTGATGCCTATTATGGTGTCGTAGATTTCGAGTCGGAACTGGATGAGACTATCGCCGGGATCTCATTTGAATTCGCGGTGACACCCGGTTTTTTCCTTGGGCCGGACTGTGACACATACACAGCAACGCTCGGCTCCGATGAGACGGCAATTGGCGCTGGATCGCTGACGGGGCGCTATCAGCTGGAGAACGGTGTTTCGTTCTTTGCCGAAGCGGGCAGCGTGGCACTGGCAACCAGCGACGGCACAATCACATCCGTTGGGACCAAGAGTGAGTTTTTTGGCATCGGTATGTCCTATGAGTTTAGACAGAACGGTGTGTCTTTGTTCTCTAACCGGTCTTTCACGGACTCCTTTGGATTCTGATTGACTTCGGATAGGGGAAAGGGCCCCGGGAGGCGCTGGGGCCTTTTCTTTTTTGCCGCTCGGTTTTACATGATCGCCATGACACACACGCTCAACATCGTCGGTGGCGGAATGGCCGGGACAGAGGCGGCCTGGCAGGCAGCCAATGCCGGGCTAAACGTGATTCTTCACGAAATGCGCCCCAAAACTGGTACCTTTGCCCACAGAACCGGGTATTTGGGCGAGATGGTATGCTCGAACTCGTTCCGTTCGGACGATGATGAGCAAAACGCCGTTGGTTTGCTGCACTGGGAGATGATGCAGGCAGACGGGTTGATCATGCAGACGGCCTACAAGCATCGGCTACCGGCGGGTGGCGCCTTGGCCGTTGACCGCGATCCCTTTGCCGAAACAGTCACCGCTGCCCTAAATGCACATCCCAACATCCAGATTTCATACGATGAAATCACAGCCCTGCCGCAGGACGGACATTGGATTGTCGCAACCGGCCCACTGACCTCGGGCGCCTTGGCCAACGCGATCAAGGCCGAAACCGGGGCCGAGGCACTGGCCTTTTTTGATGCGATTGCCCCCATTGTTTATTCCGAAAGCGTCAATATGGACGTGGCCTGGATGCAGTCGCGCTACGACAAGGGCGACACCGAGGATGAACGCACGGCCTACCTCAACTGCCCAATGACCAAGGATCAGTACGAGGCGTTTATCTACGCGCTCCTCGCGGCTGACAAAACGGAGTTCAAAGAAGGCGAAACAGCAGGCTATTTCGATGGCTGCCTGCCGATTGAAGTGATGGCGGAGCGTGGGCGCGAAACGCTACGATTTGGCCCGATGAAGCCTGTGGGCCTGACCAATGCGCATGATCCGGGCACCAAACCCTATGCGGTGGTCCAATTGCGCCGGGACAATGCACTGGGCACGCTGTTCAATATTGTTGGCTTCCAAACCAAGATGAAATACGGCGCGCAAAAGTCTGTTTTCAAAATGATTCCTGGGCTTGAAAATGCTGAATTTGCTCGTTTGGGCGGCATTCATAGAAACACATTTATCAACTCACCAACACTGCTTGACCATGAAATGCGGTTGCGGTCAAAGCCGCATATCCGCTTTGCTGGGCAAATTACGGGGGTCGAAGGCTATGTAGAAAGTGCCGCCATGGGATTGCTCGCTGGTCGTCTTGCGGTGGCAGAGTTGACAGGGCGACCCCTGGCCCCGGTTCCGCCGACCACGGCAATGGGCGCGCTGGTCACACACATCACAGGCGGGGCCGATGCGAAGACGTTTCAGCCTATGAACGTCAACTTTGGCCTATTCCCTCCGGTAGACGGGATCAAAGGCGGACGGCGCAATCGCAAAGACCGCTACAAGGCCTATACTGACCGGGCGAAGGCGGATTGGACGGGATGGCTGGGCCAGACGGCACTGGACGCCGCCTGATTTACCCCCGTAGATTGGGCCCATGACCAAGAAGAAAGATGTCATGCGCCCTGCCCTATGGACACCACGCCCGGTGGACGAAACCATTGCGATCTACGCAGATTGGGCGGCGACCTACGATGACGACCTTGGCAAGCGAGGCTATCACACCCCCACACGCATTGCTGACGCGCTGAAAGCCTTCGCAAAACCTGATGATCCGGTTCTTGATTTCGGATGTGGTACCGGGCTGAGCGGCGCAGCTTTGAAGAAAGCGGGATTCAAGTGTGTTGACGGAACCGACGTGACTGCAGAGATGCTGGAACAGGCATCGGCCAGTGGGCTATATGCAAAAACATGGCTCTCGCAACCGGGCCAGTTGAGTTTCGGCCGGGGCGTGTATCAGATCATTTGTGCGGCAGGCGTCATCAGCCTCGGCGCAGCCCCACCCGACACGTTGGCTGCGCTGATGGCGAAGTTGAACCCCGGCAACCTGCTGGCCTTGTCGTTCAATGACCCAACTCTCGCCGATGACACCTATATTGAAGCACTTGCTGATGAAGTCAGCGCAGGCCGAGGCGACGTCATCTTTCGCGAACATGGGCGCCATTTGGACGATGTTGAAATGGGATCTGACGTCATCATTTTAAGACGAAGATGATCACACGCTTCGCGCCGTCACCGACCGGGCCCTTGCATCTGGGCCACGCGTATTCGGCCCTGTTGGCCCATGACTTGGCCAAGGCGGCAGGGGGAACATTCCTGTTGCGGATCGAAGATATCGACCAAAGTCGCGCGAGACCCGAGTGGGAGGCACAGATCTATGATGATCTGCGCTGGCTGGGCCTGTCATGGGAACACCCGGTGATGCGGCAATCCGAACGGCTGCAAACCTACCGCGACGCGCTGCAAAAGCTGTGGAATTTAGGATTGGTCTACCCTTGTACCTGCACCAGACGCGATATCCAGGAAGCAGCTTCTGCCCCGCAGGAAGGTGCACCGAAATACGGACCCGATGGCCTGATTTATCCTGGCACATGCCGGTCCCGGCACCGCCCAGATCACATGCCTGATCAGGCCTTGCGGCTAGATATGGCGCAAGCTGCGACGGCTGTTTTATTCACCGAAACCGGTGCAAGACCGGGAGAACAGGGGTTTTCGCCCGAAACGCTGATCACCGACATCGGTGATGTGGTGTTGGCCAGACGGGACATGGGCACGTCCTACCACTTGTCTGTTGTAATCGATGACGCGGCACAGAATGTCAGCCATGTGGTGCGCGGCGCTGATTTGTTGGACAGCACCCCCATTCACGTGCTGTTGCAGCAATTGCTTGGCTTGCCGACGTCGGTCTATCACCACCACAAGCTGATCCGTGACGACGCCGGAAAGCGCCTTGCCAAACGCGATGATGCACGAGCGATCGCCAAATACCGCGCCGATGGGATAACGCCAGATGATATCAGGCGGATGGTGGGCCTTCCGGTAATGTGATCACTTCGATCTCGCGGCCATCCTCGATCGCCGTGTAAAAGCAAGACCGGCGACCTGTGTGACAGGCCGGGCCGATCTGATTGACGGACAGCAACAGACAATCGCGGTCGCAGTCTACCCGAAATTCCACCAAGGCTTGCGTATTGCCACTTGTCGCGCCTTTGACCCAAAATTCCTGTCGTGATCGCGACCAATAGGTCACCTGCCCGGTCTCAAGCGTCTTCGCGACCGCCTCGGCATTCATCCAGGCCATCATCAAAACTTCGCCAGAGGTCGCATCTTGCGCAATCGCCGGGATCAAGCCTGCGTCATTATAGGTCAGGCTGGCAGGATCGAAGGACATGCGGAAAACCTTTGCTTTGGGGTCATTCACGATTATCTAATAGGGGCGATCAAGAAGGGCAAACCGGATGTCAGCTGAAACGGACATGATCAAACTCTACTCTGCGCGTATTCTGGCGCTGGCCGCTGACATGCCGCGCACCCAGCGGCTGGAAAACCCAACGGCGACAGCCAAAAAACGTGCGCCCCTGTGCGGGTCAACTGTGACCGTTGATTTGCAGGTGAAAGACGGCATCGTTACGGATTACGGGCAGGACGTGAAAGCCTGTGCTTTAGGTCAAGCTGCTGCCGCCGTTATAGGGGCCGCCATCATTGGCCAATCGGTTGAGACCATCGATAAAGGGCGTCAGCAATTGTTTGATATGCTGAAGAACGAAGGTAACGTGCCAGCAGCACCCTTTGATGGGTTAGAGGTGCTGGAGCCCGCCAAAGACTACAAAAACCGCCATGCGTCAATTTTGCTTGCCTTTGACGCAACTTTGGACGCGCTGCACGCCCATCAAGCCACGGCATAATGGATTTTACGTACGGGCCTTTCTGCGCTACCCCTACACACGAAAAAAACCGCCGCACATCCGGGACAGGATGGCGGCGGCAGGAAGCGCGAAAAGGTCCGATCCGAAGTATCAAGGGAGAGGCAAGACCCCCACTTATCGATACGGGACAGGCAGGTCATCACTCATTGCGTTCTTGGGACAGGGCAATGTGATGGACCGGACCGGGTCGCGAGGCAGGTCAGATCAGTCCGGGCAAGGCCAATCCGACAACAAGCATGATCATCAATGCAGCAACACCCAAAGCGTCCACCAACAGCGTCTCGCGTGAGCGGTGAATGATAGATTTGATCTCTTCAGCCATGATATGTTCCCTTAACGTTCTGTTGCTAGTTTGTTCTCATATGGTTAATCGTAAGTAAAGAACTTTTTGAGAACATTCGTGAACATTTTGCGTAAAACTAGCCTAACCCACTGATATCAAACGAATTGCTTTATCCTGCTCCATGAGCCAAAGTAACGTTCGGGCGGCCTGTCCACGGGGACTTTCTAAGGTCGGATCATCAGATAAGAGCTTTCTTGCATCGGATTGCGCCAGGGCCATTAACCCTGCCTGCCGTTCTAGATCAGCGATCCGGAACCGCGGAATGCCTGATTGTGCTGTGCCAATCACATCGCCTGCACCGCGCATTGCCAGATCCTCTTCGGAGATCCGGAACCCATCCTCGGTCTGGCGTAAAATTCCCAACCGTCTGCGCCCGGTTTCACTCAGCGGCGCTTGATAGATCAGCAAACAGGTCGAGGCCGCAGCCCCCCGCCCGA
>JBCBGX010000093.1:0-9133 GCA_038526325.1 Pseudomonadota bacterium
ATCAATCTTGAATGGGGCCGCGACAACCGCACGACCGGCATCCGGATTCCCGTCTCTCTGCCGGAGGCGCGGCGCGTCGAAAACCGACTGGCCGGCATGGATTGCAATCCTTATCTGTGCATCGCGGCGTCACTGGCCTGCGGCTATCTGGGTATGAAAAACGAAATCCGTCCCGACAAACGCTGGAGAGGTGATGCGTATGAGGCTGAGGATGAAATCCCCCAAGGACTTTACGCGGCACTCGATCTTTTTGATGAGGCGGACGCCATGCATGATGTCCTCGGCCCCGAATTCGCCCGCGTCTATTCCATCGTCAAACGCGCTGAATACAATGAATTCTTGCAGGTCATCAGCCCGTGGGAGCGTGAACATCTTCTGCTAAACGTATGATACGGCACACCTTGATCATAATTGCATTGACCGTAGTGACGCAGCTTGGTGGGATCGCCTGGGCGCTGGCGCTGGCGCTGCGAATTGCGTTCGGGCGGTTCCTAATTTGTTTTTTGGCGCTATATCTTGGCCTAAGCATAACGGCGCATTACACCGCGCCATTGACTGGGCGCGAACCTCTGCCTTGCCTTGACGCAGGCCCAAGCCAGATTGCCGTGCTAAACCCGCTTTATTGTGTCCTCAACCGCAATTACGTAAATCCCGAAATGCTGGCGCATGTTGATGCTATGGCCGATCATATGCATGAGGTGTTCCCTGGCACCCGCACCCGCGCACTGGACGCAAGCTTTCCATTTATCGACGGTTTCGCGCTTCTGCCGCATCTGTCCCATGACGATGGGAACAAGCTGGATTTGGCTTTCTACTATACCGACACAACTGGCGAATACCAATTGGGAAAGGCGAAATCGTTTATCGGCTATTGGGGCTTTGAACAGCCTCGGCCGACTGACGAACAGCCGTGCATCGGCGAGACCGGGATTTCGCTGCGCTGGGATATGGCTTGGGCTCAGCCCTACATGCGCGACTGGACACTTGATGAAGCAAGGACGGGCGAAGCCCTTCGCTGGTTGGCCGAAAACCCTGTCGGCGGCAACTACAAGGTCTTCATCGAACCTCATCTGTCCCAACGCCTTGGGATAAGCGCTGAAACAATCCGCTTCCAAGGCTGCAGTGCTGCACGCCACGATGATCATATTCATCTCGAATTCGATCCCGGTTAACCCGTTATGAACCCGCTTTACCGCAACGACACGCCCGGCCAGTTTCCAAAAAGTTGGTATGCGGCCAGCACGGATGTGCCGCCAGAACGCCCACCGCTATATGGGGAAACAGCGGCGGATGTGGCCATCATCGGCGCTGGTTTTACGGGCCTCACGGCCGCGCGTCATTTGGCTGAAAAAGGTATGGACGTCGTGGTGCTGGATGCCCATCGCGCAGGGTTTGGCGCGTCGGGGCGCAATGGCGGGCAAGTGGGCAGTGGGTTCAATGTAGATCAGATGGACCTTGCCAAGCGCTATGGTCCCGACATCGCCCGCGGGCTTTGGGATCTGGCGGAAGAGGCCAAGGCAGACATCCGAAACATCTGTTCCACCCAAATCCCCGAGGCTCGCTATACACCTGGCGTCGCACATGGTTGCTACACTCAGAAAGAGGCGCTGGAGTATGCGGGGTACAGAGAGTATCTGGCCACGCAGTATGGCTATGACCAGATTACGGCCTTAGATTCTGACAGCTTTCGCAATTTGGTAAAATCACCGAAATATCGCGGCGGTATTCTTGATCTGGGCGCAGGTCATTTCCATCCTCTTCGGTATGCGTTAGGGCTTGCGCGTATGGCCGAACATGCCGGTGCCCGGCTATATGATCGGTCTGAAGTCCATCATATCGTCCATGGAGACCCTGCCGAGCTTCGCACCAACCGAGGCCGTGTTAAGGCGCGGCATGTCATTCTTGCGGGCAATGGCTATCTGCCCAATATCAAACGCAACGTTGCCGCCAAGGTGATGCCGATCAACAGCTTTATCTGCGCGACAGAGCCTTTGGGTGACCGTGCTGGCGATGTACTAGCTCAAGACATTGCGGTCGCTGACAGTAAGTTCGTCGTCAACTATTACCGCATGTCCGAGGATCAGCGCTTTCTTTTCGGCGGGCGAGAAAGCTATTCCATCGGCTTTCCAAGGGATATCAGCACAGCCTTGATCGCGCGGATGGAGACCCTTTTTCCACAGCTACAAGGCGTGAAGATCGACTATGTCTGGGGCGGCACATTGGGGATCACAATGACACGCCTGCCCGCGCTCCAGCGGGTTGCGCCCAACATCCTGTCAGGCTCGGGCTTTTCCGGCCATGGCGTGGCGCTATCAGGCCTCGCAGGCAAGGTCATGGCAGAAGCCATCGCCGGACAAGCTGGCCGGTTTGACACACTCTCGGCGCTCAACGTACCAAACTTCCCCGGCGGTCCCGTGATGCGCGGGCCCCTCTTGACGTTCGCCATGACATGGTATGCGTTGCGCGACCGGTTGGGCCTCTAGTGCGTGTCATATCCTTGTGACAACTCAGGGACTAACCTGCCGCACCAGTGAGGATGAGGAGAAACGCATGTCTCGGGTGCCGAATGTCTATGATGCCGAACCTATCCCTGATGCGGCCCTTGTAGCCGTCCGACAGCTTATGCAGTCTGGTGATCTTTTCCGCTACACCTCCGACAATTCTCCGGTTGCCCTGCTTGAGGCCGAATTCGCCAAAACGCTCGGTACGAAGTTCGCGCTTGTAGTCTCATCCTGCTCGGCCGCCTTGTTTCTGTCGTTGAAGGCACTTGGCCTTCCGCGCGATGCCAAGGTTCTAATCCCGGCTTTTACCTTTGGTGCTGTGCCGTCATCGGTGGTTCATGCCGATTGTGTGCCTGTTTTGTGCGAGTGCGGGGAAAACTACCGTATGAACATGGATGATTTTACTGCCAAATTGCCGGGGGTGGATGCTGTCATCATCAGCCATATGCGCGGCCATACATCAGACATGGATGCAATCATGGCCCAGTGTGACGCCGCCGGCACACCTGTCATCGAAGACGCTGCCCATTCACTGGGCACCACATGGGCAGGACGCAATATCGGCACGATTGGCAAGATCGGGTGCTTCAGTTTTCAATCCTATAAACTGCTGAACGCGGGCGAAGGCGGGATCATGATCACTGACGATGCTGATCTAATCGCCCGGGCGGTGATTATGTCCGGCGCCTATGAACATAACTGGAAAAAACATCCGGTGCTGCAATCCACCTTTGCGAAATGGCAGAACAAACTGCCGCTCTACAACCAGCGGCTCAACGTTCTGTCAGAAGCGGTGATCCGACCGCAACTGGATGAACTTCCCCGCAGGATCAAGCACGGTCGGCGCAACCATGATCATGTTGCGGCGCAATTGAACCGCTCGCCCTGGCTACGGGTCCCTGACAAGTTGGCGCCAGAGAACCGCGCCCCAGATTCGATACAGTTCAATCTTATCGGGATGCAGCCAAACGAAATTGATGCTTTCGTAAATACCGCAAAAGCTGCGGGCATCGCAGTGCAGGTCTTTGGGCGGTCAACCGATAACGCACGTGCCTTTTGGAATTGGCAGTTTCTGGGCAAGATCCCAGAGCTTCCGCAAACCCGCGCGATGCTGGTGAAAGCCTGCGACGTCCGGCTGCCTGCACGACTGACCTTGAAAGAGTGCGACGTCATCGCATCCATCCTCTGCGATGCAGTGCGGCAGGTGATGGAACCGGCACGATCCCCCTCGTTGTCAGCCTGATCTTGTAAGCACACATCCCCCCGCCTATCGTGCAGCGACGAAGGCTGATGAGGTCTGCCATGCCCGATGATACCCCTAATTCGTGGGAGGCCCGCGCCGATGCGCATTCCTTCTACGGTTTCACTGATTTGCCAACCATCAAGGATCGCGGAGCCATTGTCCTGACTCATGGCAAAGGGCCTTATGTCTACGATGTGCGTGGTCGCGAGTATCTGGATGGAAATTCCGGGCTTTGGAACATGGTTGCGGGGTTCGATCATCCCGGCCTGGTCGCCGCAGCCCAAGATCAATACGCCCGCTTTCCCGGCTATCACGCCTTCTTTGGGCGGATGTCAGACCAGACAGTCATGCTGTCTGAAAAACTCATTGAGGTCTCCCCTTTCCCGCGCGGCAAGGTGTTTTACACAAACTCTGGGTCCGAAGCGAATGACACAATGGTCAAAATGCTCTGGTTTCTGGCCGGGGCCGAAGGCAAGCCAGAACGGCGCAAGATCTTGACCCGCGTCAACGCCTATCACGGTGTCACCGCTGTCAGCGCCTCGATGACCGGCAAACCTTACAACAGCGTCTTCGGCCTGCCACTTGACGGTTTCATCCACCTGACCTGCCCGCATTACTGGCGCAACGGTCACGATGGCGAAAGCGAAGCCGAATTCACCGCCCGTATGGCCGTTGAGCTGGAGGATACGATCCTGCGCGAAGGCCCCGACACAATCGCCGGGTTCTTTGCCGAACCTGTTATGGGCGCGGGTGGCGTGATCCCACCGTCCGCAGGCTATTTCAAAGCAATCCAGCCCATCTTGCGCAAATATGGCATCCCCCTGATCGCCGATGAGGTGATCACCGGGTTCGGACGCACCGGCAATACATGGGGCTGCGAAACCTATGATTTCGTCCCTGACGCGATCATCTCGTCCAAAAATCTGACCGCCGGGTTTTTCCCAATGGGCGCCGTGGTCCTTGGGCCTGATTTGGCCGACCGCCTGCAAGCCGCCTCTGACGCGATCGAGGAATTCCCCCATGGCTTTACCGCGTCAGGCCACCCGGTAGGATGCGCCATCGCACTCAAAGCCATTGACGTGGTAATGAACGAAGGTCTGGCAGAGAATGTCCGCGCCCTGACCCCGCTTTTTGAAGAAGGTCTGGCACGTCTGGCAACGCACAAAAACATCGGCGAATGGCGCGGCAAGGGGCTGATGGGCGCGCTCGAGGCGGTCGTGGACAAAGATAGCAAAGAGCCGTTCGACGGATCTTTGTCTATCAGCGAACGCATCGCCAATGCCTGCACCGATCAGGGGCTGATCTGTCGCCCGCTTGGGCAGGCGGTGGTACTCTGCCCGCCTTTCATTTTCACGCCGGCACATATGGACGAGATGTTTGGCAAGCTGGAACGGGCGCTGGACCAGGTCTTTGCGGACGTGACTTAAGACCGCATTAACCTAGTTTGCTCAAGACTGCGACGATGCAGAACGCTAATACCCTTAGACCATACGACGAATATTGGCTGGATCAGGTCTTTTAATGTCGGGCGGCCAGTATTGGTGGCGTCATCCGGCGGCAGGTCGTTGACGTTGGTCGCGACGTCGGCATTCCAAGATTTGTGGCTGAGGTACAGCGGCGCGGTTTTCGGCTGATCCGAACGCAACATTATGTAATCATCGTCTGCGATAACGGACCGGTTACGGTCATTTGCTAACGCCAAATTTCTAGAAATTTGGTGAGCCTAAACGTATTTTTAGAAATACGTTTTTACTTCCCCATCTTCGACAGTTTTTCCTGCAAAGCCGCGAGCTGATCCTTGATCTGGTCCAGATCATCGCCCTCATCCTTGGGCTCAGACGTCGCAACTCCGGGCATCATGCCGCCCGTCATCGCCTTAAAGAACGCTTCTTGCTGCGCGCGCATTGCCTCAAACCCCGGCATGGCTGACATCGGATTGGCCTTGTTCATATTCTCCATGGCTTTGGATTGGCCTTCGCGCAGCATCTCAAAACTGGCCTGCAGGAACTGCGGCACCACGGATGCAGCCTGGCTCGTATAGCTGCGCACCAGATCGGTCAAGACATCAACTGGCAACACATTTTCGCCGCGGCTTTCGTGCTCTGCGATAATTTGCAATAGATATTGTCGAGTTAGATCATCCCCAGATTTCAGGTCGACAATCTGCACTTCGCGTCCTTCACGGATAAAGACAGCGATGTCTTCTAGGGTTACATAGTCACTGGTCTCGGTGTTGTAGAGACGGCGGCTGGCGTAACGTTTTATCAGCAACGGTTTGTTTTCGGCCACGTGCGTCCCTCCCAAGACATATTGCGGTGCAGAGTATCCTATGCCGCGACTGCCAAAAAAGAAAGGAAAATGCGGTGCGGTCAGTCCTACGGACAACACAAAACTGTCTTATTGGGATCGATCCAAAACAAAAGACGGCCCGCATTGCGGACCGTCATTCGAAAAACTTACCCTTAGGGAGGATAGGGTAGCTTTAGGTCGTTCTTACTTTGCAGCAGCGGTTGCTTTCTTTGCAGCGGCTGTCACTTCGCTTGTTGCTTTCTTCGCAGCGGCAGTCATGTCCTCAGACAGATCTTTGCCAGCGGCCAGAACCAGTTCCATTGTCTGTGTCTGAACCTTCTTCGCGATTTCAGCGAAAGCAGACATATGCTCAGCGGCGCTTTCAGCTTGAGCAGACGCGAAGTCTGTCATGGCCTTTGCGTAATCAGCAGGCTCTGCCTTTGCTTTCGACATTTTTTCCATTTTGGAAAGGGTGTCTTGCGTCCACTTTGCCGAAAGCTCAGCTGATTTGCCGGCTGCGTCCAGAGCAACCGCAGACATTTTTTCTGCTAGCGTTGTCTGGTTCTTGAACTGCTCTTCCATTGCCTTTGTGTCAACGGGGAACGCGCCCATCATGTCTTTGAAGACGGCGGTGAAATCTTGTGTCTTAGCCATTGTATTAGTCTCTCTTCCACTTTTGCGGAGCCCCCTCCGCTGTTATCTCATGCCATCAATATGCATGCTGCGCCGCAGCATTTCAAGCTTTTTTTCTGCACTGCAGCATATTTTTCTGCAGTAGCAAATTTCCGTAAGGTTAACGGCTACTTAGCAACCACGTAGGTGCCAGGTGCGGCTGCCAAAACGGGGTGATCTGCATCCCCTGGCGCACGCGCATCTATTTTTTTACCCGATTTTTGTGACAGCCATGTGTCCCACCGCGGCCACCATGATCCGTCATGTTTGTCCGCAGAAGACAGCCAATCATCGGCAGACAGCCCCATCTCTGGGTTGGTATAGTGGCCGTATTTATTCTTGGTAGGGGGATTCACGATCCCAGCGATATGGCCGGACTCAGACAATATAAATGTCCGATCTTTCGACCCCATTTTCTGAATGCCCGCATAGCTGCTTTTCCACGCGGCAATGTGATCGGTTTCGCAAGCGATGGCGCAAAGGGGTATGCTGACATCTTTCAGCTTCACCACCTGCCCCGCGATCTCAAAGCCGTCGGTTGCGAATTTGTCGTGCTGGCAAAGGCCCCGAAGATATTCGACAGACATCTTTGCGGGCAAGTTCGTGCCGTCACCATTCCAATACAGCAAATCAAAAGCGGGAGGTGCCTTTCCCATCATGTAGCTTTTGATCGCGGGGCCATAAATCAGATCATTTGACCGCAGGAACGAAAATGCTCGCGACATAAAGAATGAATCAAGGATCCCATTCTCTTCAACCTCCGCCTCAATCCCATCGACAAAATCATCGTCAAGAAACACCCCGACCTCGCCTCGGTCTGAAAAGTCTGTCAGCGTGGTAAAGAACGTTGCCGAATTGACCGAGGTATCCTTGCGCTTTTTCATGAGGGCCAAGGTCAACGACAACGTGGTCCCCGCAATGCAATACCCGACCGCGTTCACCTTTTTGACACCGCAGATATCCTTTACTTCTTTGATTGCGGTCAGATAACCGTCCTCGACATAGTCGGTCATCGAGGTGTCGCGATACCCCGCATCGGGGTTCACCCAGGACACTACAAACACTGTATACCCTTGATCGACGGCCCATTTGATCAGGCTGTTCTGTGGCTTCAGGTCAAGAATGTAGAACTTGTTGATCCAGGGCGGGAAGATGATCAGCGGCGTGCTATACACCTTTTCTGTCGTCGGCGCGTATTGGATCAGTTCAAACAGATGGTTGCGGAACACAACCGACCCAGGAGTGGTCGCCAGGTTCTCGCCAAGCTTAAACGCCTTTTTGTCAGCCAAAGTGACAACCAGGTCTCCGTCATTGGCTTCAAGATCAGCAATCAGGTTTTCAAGACCTGCCACCAGGCTTTCGCCTTCCGTCTCTGCCGCCAGCGCCAGCGCCTCGGGGTTTGTCGGCAGAAAATTCGTCGGGCTCACCATATCAACGATTTGTTGGCTGAAATATCGAAGTCGCTTCTTTTCCTCAGAATCAAGCGCATCAATATCCTCGACCGCTTGCTGCACTGCAGAAGAATTCATCAAGTATTGTTGCTTGATGAAATTAAAGTACGGGTTCGTCTCCCACAACTCGTGTGAAAAGCGCCGATCCTTTGGGGTTTCATCAGTCGGCGGCGCCAACTTGCCTTGCGCGAGCAAATGCTGTGCCTCGACATAGTGTTTGACGGATTTGCCCCAAAATTTCAATTGATGTTCAATCAACTTGGCAGGATTGTGCATCATTTCAGTCATATAGGCGGTTGCAGCCTTTATATAGAGCTCTTGATTGGGGCCTTGCAACGATGGCGCGACCTGCCGCCCTTGCCCCATGACCTTAAGTAACCGTTGCGTCAGCTCCTCAACACGCGCCAAATTTGCCTCGAGTTTTGCAACATTCTGCCCCACATTTTCGGCAGATATTGAATCGTGAGTTGTCATTTTAACCTTCCTATGCGTATGCTGCAGGTGCAGCATACTCTACGCGCTGACCATCGGAGACCGAGTACATGAAGTATATGATGACCTATGACCTGATGGAAACCATGCGCAACACCAATCAATGGTTGGGCGCATCTGCGCGCGCATTTGCCTCATATCCGGTGATGTCTTGGGGTGCCAATCCCGCGATGGATTGGTTGAAAGCCTGGGGCGAAGTAACCGAACGCACGTTCGAGCGGATGATCGTCAAACCTGACTGGAACATCCCCCCTGTGCCCGGCGACAAAGGCCGCGACTACCCTGTTGAAATTGAAACCGTCGTCGAAAAGCCGTTTGGCGATTTGATCCATTTCACCATGCCGGGCCGCAAGGCAAGCAAACGCCGCGTTATGCTGGTGGCGCCAATGTCGGGTCACTACGCGACGCTCCTGCGCAAAACCGTGATCAGCCTTCTTCCTGACTGCGATGTCTACATCACAGATTGGCACAATGCCCGTGATATC
>JBCBGX010000094.1:0-9122 GCA_038526325.1 Pseudomonadota bacterium
CACATCAATGTCATGGCGGAATTTCTTGTCGAGCGTCGGTGGTTCGTCCAATTCGTAGAATTCACCATCCACCTTAACCCGCTGAAAACCCTGCTTGCGCAGTTCCAGAAGCTCTTTGCGATACTCGCCTTTGCGGTCGCGCACGATGGGCGCAAGCAGATAGCCACGGGTGCCATCCTCCATCACCATAACACGATCTACCATGTCCTGAACCTGCTGCGCCTCAATGGGCATACCCGTTGCAGGGGAATAAGGTGTGCCCGCACGTGCAAACAGCAGGCGCAGATAATCATAGATCTCTGTTATCGTTCCCACAGTGGATCGCGGGTTCTTGCTGGTCGTCTTCTGTTCAATCGAAATCGCCGGGGACAGGCCGCTGATATGGTCCACATCCGGCTTTTCCATCATATCAAGGAACTGCCGCGCATAAGCGGACAGCGATTCAACATAGCGGCGCTGGCCTTCGGCATAAATGGTGTCAAAGGCCAGCGACGACTTTCCAGAGCCCGACAAGCCAGTGATCACCACCAACTGATCGCGTGGAATATCCACGTCAATGTCTTTCAAATTATGCTCGCGCGCACCGCGTACTTCGATATTTTTTAATTCAGCCATTCCGACCCCCAAGGTCCTCTGCCGTATCAGATAGCAGCATGTTTGCGATCCGCCACCCTCGGCATAGAACATTACAGGAACGTATGCAAAAATATATGCAAACAAAAACACCCGCCCCATCGGGGGCGGGTGCGGCCATAAAACATGCTTATTGTGGTTACATATGGATCACACGATCATAAGCATCGAGGACACTCTCATGCATCATCTCTGATAGCGTTGGGTGCGGGAAGACAGTATTCATCAGGTCTTCTTCGGTGGTTTCCAGCTGACGGCCGACCACATAGCCCTGGATCAGCTCTGTGACCTCTGCTCCAACCATGTGTGCACCTAACAGTTCGCCTGTTTTTGCATCAAAGATCGTTTTGATCATGCCTTCAGGTTCACCCAAAGCGATGGCCTTGCCATTTCCGATAAAGGGGAATCGGCCAACTTTAACTTTATAGCCCAACTCTTTGGCTTTCGCTTCCGTATGGCCAACGGACGCCACCTGCGGATGACAATAGGTGCAGCCTGCAATTGTTTCCGGCTTTACGGGATGGGCATGTTTGCCACCGATCAGATCGGCCACCATCACACCCTCATGGCTGGCCTTGTGGGCAAGCCAGGGCGCACCGGCGATATCGCCAATCGCGTATAGCCCATCGATACCCGTCCGGCAGAATTCATCCGTGACCACATGCGTGCGATCAATTTTGACCCCCAATGCCTCAAGCCCAAGCCCTTCGACATTGCCAACAATACCAACCGCACTGATGACTGTGTCGAATTCCATTTTTTCGACCTTGCCACCGGCTTCTATGTGGGCCGTGACCTTGCCTTTGCCGCGGTCGAGCTGCTTGACCATGGACTGTTCCATGATCTTCATGCCCTGTTTGACAAATTGCTTTTTCGCAAAGGCCGAGATTTCTGCATCTTCGACGGGCAGAACACGGTCCATCACTTCAACCACTGTCGTGTCTGCGCCGAGCGTGTTGTAAAAGCTGGCGAATTCGATGCCGATCGCACCGGATCCAATAACCAGAAGCTTCTTGGGCATCCGCTTTGGTTGCAGCGCGTGCTTATAGGTCCACACCAGATCACCATCGGCCTCAAGCCCCGGCAATTCGCGGGCACGCGCGCCAGTCGCCAAGATGATAGTCTTCGCCGTCAACTCGTCTGTCCCCTTCTCCCCTTTGACCGACACTTTGCCTTTGGCAGGAAGCGTCGCCTCCCCCATAAAGACCTTGACCTTGTTCTTCTTCATCAGGTGCCCGATGCCGCCTGACAACTGACCGGCAACAGCGCGGCTGCGTTTGACGACGGCATCCAGATCATAATCAACGCCCGTAGCCTTCAGACCGAACTCTTTCGCCCGATGCATCAGGTGAAACACCTCGGACGACCTCAGCATCGCCTTGGTCGGAATGCATCCCCAGTTTAGACAGATGCCACCCATGAGTTCGCGTTCGATGATTGCTACATTCATACCAAGCTGGGCCGCGCGGATTGCCGCCACATATCCGCCAGGTCCAGCCCCGATTACGATCACATCAAAACTTTGCGCAGCCATGCAGCATTCCTCCAAATCGAAATTTAGTTGAACGCTAAACTATTTTTGGGATGACCTCTAGTGACCTTGCGTCATATCCGCTATGGGCGCGGCGCAAAGCCACAGGTCCGGGTTTTACCCGGCATCGGCCTGTTGCGCGCGAATGGCAGCACCATAGCCGCCAGCATCCAAAAAGGCCTGCTCTGCTGCCGTCGTTTTCCGCCCCAGTGCCTTGTTGCGGTAGGGGAAACGCCCATATTCGCGAATAACGGCGCGATGGGCGCACGCATGATCACGATTGTTGTGACCTGTTTCCGGCATGCGAGTGTGGATAAGTCTTACGGCCCGATCCTGATCACACAAATTCTCGGCATGCATCAGCGGCAAATAGAAAAACTGGCGAGCAGGTTCACTGATTTTGAGATCCCAGTTACGATCAATTGCCATCTTCGCTGCAGCGCGCGCCACATCGTCTGTTGAAAACGCATCCGGCTTTTCGCGGAACATATTGCGTGGGAACTGATCAGTCAGAATGATGTATGCCAGAGTCCCGGAAGGATAAGTAAGCCAAAGTCCAAGACTGCCTTCGGACGCCGCTTGCCAGGTTGGCAAAAACCTATCCCGGATTCTTGCATCAAATGATGGATCAGATTTGTACCAATCCTCGGGCGAGCACTCATCCAACCAAAATGCCAAAACCTCTTCTGGGTTTACCACGACCCCACTCCTTACTTCTCTACCCTTATTGCAAACGGAACCAGAGAAAGCGTTTTTAGACAAGGGGGTGCGGCAATCCTTTGCTCACATGATGTTTCGCCGTGACATATCCGGTGACGGTCATAGAATGGGCGTTTCGTCCGTTTCTGTTACACCCATTTCTTCCTCTGTTTCAATATAGACCTCTTGCGCGACCTCGGCGACCACAGGTGTGGATGCCGCAGACACAGGCGAATATGGAACAGTTTCGGTATCAAGGTCATCACGGCTACGCTGTGTAGAGCGGTAAAGGCCAAATATGCCGACCGCCATCATCAATGCCGCCGTAAACAGCCAGTATCCATTGTTACCAATCACGTCCATCATGACACCTACGATCACCGGCCCTGCAATGGCGCCGACACCGTTGATAAACAACAGTCCACCCGAGGCAGCGGCCATATCTTCTTTTTCAAGGTAGTCATTAGCGTAGGCAATGATCAGCGCATAAAGCGGGTTGGACATGCCGCCAACAATTGCTCCGCTGACGACGATTAAGACAAAATAACCGGGGATCAGGAACGCAATCAAAGACCCTGCGCCGCCCAGAAGCGACAGCCAGATGATCAGTTTCCGGCGGTCCATACGGTCAGACAGCCAGCCAATCGGGTATTGCAGGACAAGCGCGGAAACATAGATGGCCGAGACAAAAAATGATATCTCGCCAACCGTCAGACCCACCCGGTTGCCATAAACGGCTGACATCCCGAATTGTGCCGCGAATACGCCCCCCAACATGAAAATCCCAAAACAGGCCAACGGCGAGGCTGCGATCAGGTCTTTGATCTTCATCGGTTTGGTGGTCTCAAACGCGGGCATGGGGCGGGCCGACAACAAAACCGGCGCAAAGGCGAGCGACACCAAGACGGATGCGATGATGAACACGACATAACCGCTCACATCCCCCTGGCTGACGATCCACTGCGCAAAGACGATGCCCGCCATCTGGACGATCATATAGACCGACAGCGACTTTCCGCGCGTTTCATTGGTTGACGCATCATTCAGCCAGCTTTCGGCAGTGATGTAGACACCGCAAAAGCAGAATCCGACAATCACGCGTCCAATCGTCCATGCCCAGGGCTCAACCAGAACCGGATAAGAAATCAAAACTGCCGAAATGAGTGAGCCTAGTGCCGCAAAGACCCGCACATGGCCCACCCGTTGGATCAGTTTTGGCGTGTATCGCGAACTGAATAGAAAACCCAAAAAGTACGCTGACATCACGATAGACAATGCGAAAGTGCTAAATCCTTCCTGGTCGCCCCGAACACCCAGCAATGTGCCTTGCAGGCCATTGCCAACCATCAACAAGAACATACCCAGGAATAACGCCCAAGACCCGGTCAATACCTGAAACATCGCGCGTCCTTTCCGCAATCAGAACCGCGCAGTGCCACGATTCTGGCCGGAGTCCACCACATGAAAACGACACGGTCGCGCCTGTTCGCGGCTTAGTCGCTGTCCTGCTTGTCGGGTTCGTCGACAAACCGTTGCAGCCAGCGCCGCGTGGTGGGAGCAAGCATCAAAAATCGCAAAGATAGTGCAAACGTTGCCGTGGTCACGGCCAAAACGGTTAAATCAAGCGCAAACAAAAAAATCAACGCCAACGCCAAAAGCGCAAGGCGGATCAGTGTCAGACGCTGTTCCAGTTTCTCCAATGTCATTTTGAGGAATGACCTCCCCCAGGCAAAAGAAGAGAGCTATCCCCATAACTAAAGAACCGGTATTCCTGTGCAATCGCGTGGGCATAGATGTCGCGAACGCGATCAATCCCCATCAAGGCTGACACAAGCATCATCAGGGTGGATTTTGGCAAATGGAAATTGGTCATCAATCCATCGGTCATTTGAAACCTGAATCCGGGCGTTATGAAAATATCTGTTGGCCCACGCCATGGATGCATCTGCCCGCCCTGGGCGGCGCTTTCAATCAGCCGCAACGCCGTCGTCCCAACCGGAATAATGCGTCGGCCTGCCGCCTTTGCTGCATTCATTTCATGAGCTGCTTGCGGTGTGACCTCTCCCCATTCCGCATGCATCTTGTGATCATTGATATCATCAACCTTTACGGGCAAGAATGTTCCGGCCCCTACATGCAACGTGACATGCGTAAACTGGACGCCCCGCACGGCCAAAGCCTCCAGCAGGGGTCCATCAAAATGCAAGGACGCTGTGGGTGCCGCGACGGCCCCTGCCCTGCGCGCCCAATAGGTTTGGTAATCCTCTTTGTCGGCCTCATCGGCGGGGCGTTTGGCCGCTATATATGGTGGCAGTGGCATTGCCCCGACCGCTGTAAGCGCCGCATCAAAATCATCGCCCGACAGATTGAACTTTAACCGTGCCTGGCCGCCACCGCGCGACATCACTTTGGCCGACAAATCATCCGAAAAAACAATAACCTCGCCATCGCGCAGCTTCTTGAGGGGCTTTACCAATGACGACCACGCACCATCCGCTTGTGGTTCCAGCAAAGTCACCTCGATCTTTGCCGTAGTCTCACCCGCATCACCCGTCCGATGGCGCTGGCCAAACAGGCGCGCAGGTATGACCTTTGTATCATTCAGGATCAGGCGATCACCAGGCTGCAAAATCTGGGGCAGTTCATTGACGACACGATCCGCAATCGCATCCCCGTTCGCCAACAGCAGCCGCGCAGAAGATCTCGGGCGGGCCGGTCGCGTGGCAATCAACCTTTCCGGCAGATCAAAGTCAAAATCGCTTAGCTTCATGGGGTCAGTTCAGGTGCGGGTCTGCGGAAAATCTCTCGGAACATGCCCGGCGTAAGCACCGAAAGCGGATTTACCAGTACCTGAGGCGCGGCTACCGTGCCGCCTATTGTATAGCTGAAACCGATCAAACCTTCACCTTTCCGCGTCAGAAAGCTGCCAATGCTGTTTACGAGGTAAAAAGGTGATACAACCCCCTGAAGGTCAATCGCCTTCTCGGCAAGCGTGTATGTCCCATCGACGGAAATGCCAAGGCCTGGCCCCACAGCACTGGCCTGCGATACAATGACCTGCGCCGGTGTGAGGCGAAACGTGGCGTCCACCTCATCAAAAGCCAGACCTTGCCCATCAAGTTGCTGCAAAAGACCGACTACGCTGATCGCATCCAGCAAAGCGGCAATTGTTGGGGCATCTTGTACCCGCACGCCGCGCACTTGCAGCGCGCCATCAAACTGACCAGGCGCACCCGTGGGCAACAAGGTCAGATCTAACGTCCCACCGCGCGCATTGCGCATGAAATCTGCGGCGCGCAGCACGCCTCCAGCGTCGTCGCTTTGTAGACGAACAGCAGAACGACCATTTCTTGGTGCGACCGTTCCGCGCAAGGGTGCCTGCCCGTTGATGCTGGCCTGGAATTGCCCTGTGAAGCCAGATGAATTTTGGAAGTCCCCCTGAAACCCCGTTAAAGCAATACCTTCGGTCACCTGCAAACGGTCGAGTGAGATCTCAACTGGCCCACCTTGCGCGCTATGTCCACCCCCAAAGCGTGCGCGACGCAAATCAAGCCTGCCACCCGAAATTGTGACGCCAACAGGTTGCCCGGGTCCGCGCCCACGCAATGTTATTGGGGCGTCAAGCCAATCACCAACCTGCACGCGCGAAAAAGTAGCGGCCTCAAGCGCACCGTTTGAAGCAAGGCGAACGCGTCCCTGCGCCCGCAACCCTGCCCCACTAATTTCTATGTTTGAAACTTCGGGGGTTGTGCCAAGCGACCCTTCTATCAAAAGAGACCCCGCAGCCCCAGGGGGCTTAACCCAATCAATCGCGGGGATTGCAATGCGCAAACCGCTCAAGTCCGATCGCAACTGAAAGGTCGGTGGCTGGTTCTGTTGAAGGTTGATCGTCAGTTGCCCTCTGCCTTCGCCCGTAATTGCACCAGACGGTATATTTATGTCAAAAGCCTCTAGAAAAGCCGGCGACAGCGTCACATCTGCTTGGACCTGACTACTGCCGGCATTTGCCCCACCAAAGGGACGTTCCCAAACCGCGTCAGCGATAGCGCCATTGACAACAACCGGTCCCGTCAGACGAAGCCCGGCCGGGTCAGCAACCACGCGCAAGCGTGGCGCAACAAGACGACGATTGGGGATCAAATCACTCCGTACGCGCCGCACATCTGCAACCATTTGAAACGCCACCTCTTCTGGTGTCGTCTTTGGCTTGAGCGGCCAATTCAGTGTGCCACGCAGTTGAGCGCGGCCATCCGCCATGGTGACAGGCAGACTGGCCCGGTCCATGAATCCAAATGGCGGCTGGTTAAGCAAGGACAGAACCGCGGTAATCGAACTGTCCGATGCCAAATCCAACTGCGCTGGAAGAACCGGCTTAATCCGAAGATCAGGAATTTCAAAGACGGACCCAGAAAGCCGGACTGGGCCGCCCAAAGGCGCTTGCAGCATCCCATCATTCAGCGAAACAACAAAACGATGATCTGCAAGGTTCAGCACGCCGGATGCTTGCGTGATCATGGGCATGTCGCGCAGAAAACGAACCGTCGCATTAGAAAACGCAAATTGCGCCGCGATATCGGCAGGCTGATTCGGTGCAACCCGCAAAAAAGCATGTGCATCGATAAGGTCGCCGGACAACACACTTCGTTCCACCCAGGCGCGTGTGCCTGGCTTGATCGTCATTGGCCAAAAAGCGAGCACCTGGTCTGGGGTGGTCTGCGATGTCTGTGTGTCCAGCGCAACCTTCCAACCCGCCGGTGTTGCCGCCAACTGACCATCTGCGATCAGGCGTGTAAGTCCATCGCGAACAATAATTTGTCCAATGTCGACCGTAAACGGATCAAATCGAAAACGAAGATCAGCCGACACTTCAGGGACTGAGGGCGGCTCTGCGAAGAGGCCCGGTGGATCAATGACCACATCTTCGAACGTCAGTTGGGCAAGAAGTGCGCGTGGAAGCCCATCTCGAAATTCGCGCAGATATGCGGTTCCTTCTGCTCGGAAACCACCCCAGGCGGTTTCTATCTCGACTTCCTGAAAGGCAATACTGTCCCGCACCGGATCATAGCTGAGATATGCGCTCGCCTGCTCAAAAGCCACCGGGGCTGTTGCGGGGTTTGGTTGCAGCACCCCCGCGCCGATTTGCAAAGCCGCGTTCAAGAGCCCAAGCTGCCCGTCCCCATCCAAACTCGTCCTTAGAGAAGCGGATATCGGTGCTTCAACATCGCGCATCCACGCCAGCGCGGGTGTCTGCGAGGCAATGTCGCTAGCAACAGCATTTGTGATGTTTAGGGCAACGTCAGCCCTGCGGCTATCGCGCGGACTCTGATAGGTCAGCCGCACTTCGGTCACTTCGGCCCGGCCCGACAAAAGTGCAAAATCGCCCAGCAGCCTCGTTTGGCGATTGCGCAAATCCAAAGTTACGGTCCCATTGTCTACGACCCATGCGCGACCCGCGCGAGCATCCTCAAAGTTTACGATCAAGCCTTCGGCCCGAACCGACTCCAATGCCTCTAGAACCGGGCGCTCAAAAACCTGGTCAAGTTGATACAAAAGCTCAGGACCAGTTGCTGCCTGGCCAATGTCATCCCTCCCCGCAGCCAGCGCCACGGCGACCGACCCATCGGCTGCCCGGCGAATGTTGATCTGCGCTCCGGTCAATCTGACATCTTGGATGAGTACGTCTTGCTGAAAAAGCAAACCCCGCGGAGAGATCAAACCATCAACGAGAGGAACACGCGTTATCACGAGGCCACTTGCGTCTTTCAGAACCGTATTTTGGAGGCGCAGTCTGGGATGCAGATCACGACCAAGCCGCAAGGATACGTCCCCAAATTCAAGTGTGCCCCCGTCAAGCACCTCTGTGGCGCGTTGCTCGATTCTTTCGGTGATCCAAGACGGTACCGAAATATCACGCTCCACAATCATGACGGCCGCAGCGATCACAAAAAACAACGGTGCGAGGCAAAGAATGTAGACGGAGCGGACCGCAAACATCCAACGCCGCGCCCGATGTCCCGACGAATTCCGGTTTTTGATTTCAGGCTCACCAGGCTCTATTGTCTCGATTTCGCTCACAAACACTCCAAACGCGACCGTTAATTGCTGGGCCATCGTCCTAAAATTACGGTCGAGGGCAATAAAACATACAAGGAAGCAACATGACACATCCGGTTGTCGGCGATGACGCACCTGATTTCAACTTACCACGTGATGGCGGTGAAACTGTCGGACTGGCCGACTTTGCCGGCAAAAAGATCGT
>JBCBGX010000095.1:0-9085 GCA_038526325.1 Pseudomonadota bacterium
CCGAGGAAGCCAGCAAGCACAAGGTCATCGACTACCCCAAACCCGATGGCACCCTGTCGTTTGACCGGCTGACGAATGTGTCCTTTAGCTTCACCAACCACGAAGAAAGCCAGCCAGCCCATTTGAAGCTAACGGATGCGTCGGTACCCGTCGGAATAAACCTGCCCAAGTATGCTGGGCCGTCCGCGCGCTATTGCCCGGCTGGCGTGTATGAATTTGTAGGCGAAGGGGACGACACAAAGTTCCAGATCAATTTCCAGAACTGCGTCCACTGCAAAACTTGCGATATCAAGGACCCAAGCCAGAACATCACCTGGACAGTCCCGCAAGGTGGTGATGGCCCGAACTACCCGAATATGTGATCAAAAGAGCCCCCAGAACCGGGGGCTTTTTTAAATTTGGTAAAATTCGACGGTTTCTATCGCGGCCGGGCTGTTTCCCGGCACAAGCCCAGAATATCGCCCATGCAGGATGAGTGCTTTGCACCCACTCTTATCTTAGCACGTAACCATCAGGCCAGGTCAGCGTGTAATCCAGCGTCACGTCCTGTGTTGCACCTGCAGCCATATCTAGGTCCCATTCAAGAATGCCGCGCTGGCCTTCGGGATTGCGGCGGGTGACCGATGGGGCGGCCGAAAACTCCACCTCCAGATCATCCTGCTCCGAATAGGGGATCGCGTCGCGTAACAGCACCCGCCAATCCTGCCCGGTCAGGTTCTCAACGGTCATCTTTGCCTGCTCAGTTAGCTGATTAGCACTGGAAAACACGCCTGCATCACCTTCGGATTTGTTTGGAGTTGTGCGCGTCAACCGCAAACCATCAAGCGGGCCAAAGCCCATGTCTGTATCTGCCCCAGCTGCCAATAGCGGCATCTGGCTGAACCCGATCATCGAGCCGTCGGCAAAGATCAAAGCTTGCCCCGGCAAAAGAATTTCGTCGGTCGTGTTGGTGAATTCCGCCATGCGATAGGCTATGCTGTCGCGGCTGGGGGCGGCCTCGGCCCAGACATCAGCCTCCAACGCCAATGTGTCCAGAGGCAGACGCAAATCCTCAACCCCATTGCGGATATCCACGCGGCCCGGATAAGTGTAGGTCACGGTTGCACCGCTGAAGTCAGCCTGTGCAACCATCGGCGCCGGCGCCATTGCAACCTCTGCCACACCGGCCAGTGAGCGATCAAATGCAACAGCCTCTTCCGACATCATCAGAATTTCGCCGCGCTCGCGCTCTAACTGTTCCTCTGAAACGATCCGGCGCACGGGGGCCCAAACCCCACTGGGGGCAATTTGCTCCCCCGGGCGGGCTGTCGACAAAACAAGGTTCACATCCAGCCAATCCTGACCAGTCTCTTGGCTAACCACCACCGCACGGTCGATATTTAGGCTAGCTTCATCCCATGTGGTAAGGCGCATGTCGTAGACTGGCGACCAATTGGCGAACCCTTCAAGGCTGCTGATGTCGATCACAATCTCACCGGCCTGAGGTGCATTTACAGTAAAGGTCAGAACTGACCCATTAGTCTCTGGCGTCGTAAGCGCCGCTAACGCTCGCCGTGCGTCCTCCAGGGCCTGCACGTCATCTTCGCGATCGCGTTCCGACGCCTGTGCGATTTGCTCTGCTTCGAACGCGGCTTGGCGCAGCTTAAGTATTTCCACACCAACCATCTCTGCCAATGCTTGAATGTTATCGATGGATGTTGATGTGAGGTTCTGAGGCGCGCTGGCCTGAGACATATTCTGCAAGAATGCGATTTGTTCTTCTGCTGCTGATGCCCGCAACCTCACTTGGGTGATTATTGCATTTTTTTCACGCAACACCCCTTCCAGTCGCTCCACCTCTTCCTTTGCCGCGACAATCTCTGCCGAGGACTGATCTGGCGTGACTGGCAGCCGGTCATAGGCCAGGTTCACCGCACCCACCTGAACGCCGGTAGGGGCCGACACCCGCAACCCTTCGGTTTGCATCGATTTCGGCAGATCTGGCACGATGATTTCATGCAGTCCGGCAGGCAGGTCGAGGGTCACCAGGCGACTGACCGTTGCAAGTCCGGGATAGATCGTGACCGTATCAACTTTGGCCTCACCGGTGAACGTGTCGGCAAAGGCGGGGGCGCTCAGCGCAATGAGGCTAGAGGTCAGAAAAAGGCGAAGCATTTGATGTCTCCTGCGGATATTGCATCGTCAGTATACAGTTTTGACGACGCCCGGCAGGTGATCCTTGGCAATAAACTGAAAAAATCTGGCCCTGCGCCTGCTAGGTTACGCAGGGCCAGGTGCCGCTAGTTGTTCCAGCGGCGCCACCAGCTTCGCCGCTCATGGCGGTCGACGCGAGGGGTGTTCTCAATCCCGTTTCGGTCAAGCACGCTTTCTGCGCGGTCGATCCGATCCTCAATCACGTCACGCGGGCCCAGATCCACACGCTCATCCCGGCGACTTTCCCGCCTGTCGATCCTGTCTTCGGCCCGGTCAAGGGTGATGTGGCTGTCTGCTGTCGCGATCGTCGCCGGTGCGGCCAAAGTACCCGCCAACATCAACACAATCATGGTTCGCTGCATATCCGTTGCTCCTCTGCTGGTTTGGACATGCAGATTGAACGCAAACGCGGTCTGGTTCCGTCACTACGTGGCTTCACGAAAGGTGACAGATCGAAACGAAAAGGACGCCGCACAGGGCACCCTATTCACAAGTTCAACGCTGCAAAGTCAGCCTTTTTTCAGGCATTCCCGGCCCAATAGCTCGGCAATCTGGACCGCGTTAAGCGCCGCACCTTTGCGCAAGTTGTCCGATACACACCACAGGTTTAGCCCGTTCTCAATCGTGCTGTCCTGCCGAATGCGGCTGATAAACGTGGCAAAATCACCAACACATTCCACGGGTGTGACATAGCCGCCATCTTCACGTTTATCGATGACCATCACGCCGGGCGCCTCGCGTAGGATATCGCGCGCCTCGTCTTCATCAAGGAAGTCCTCGAACTCGATATTCACGGCCTCGGAATGGCCGACAAAGACCGGCACGCGCACACAAGTCGCGGTCACCTTGATCGATGGATCAACGATTTTCTTCGTCTCGGCCACCATTTTCCATTCTTCTTTGGTCTCACCACTATCCATGAATTTGTCGATATGCGGTATGACGTTAAAGGCAATCTGCTTGGTGAATTGTTTAGGTGGTTTATCATCGGTGGGGTTGTAAATTGACTTGGTTTGATCCCAAAGCTCGTCGATGCCGTCTTTTCCTGCGCCTGAAACGGATTGATACGTGCTGACCACCACGCGCTTGATTTTGGCGCGATCATGCAACGGCTTGAGCGCCACCACCATCTGCGCTGTTGAGCAATTTGGGTTGGCGATGATGTTACGCTTGGCAAAGTCGTGGATGGCGCCAGCATTCACCTCAGGAACAATCAACGGCACGTCGACGTCATAGCGGTAGAGCGATGAGTTATCGATGACAACACACCCGGCCTTCGCGGCCTTGGGGGCGTAGATTTTCGTTGCCTCGGACCCAACAGCGAACAGCGCCATATCCCAACCGGCAAAATCAAATGTATCCAGGTCCTTGGTGGTCAGAGTTTTTTCGCCAAAGCTGACTTCTGTGCCAAGCGATTTACGGCTGGCAAGTGCGGCAATCTCGTCAACGGGGAAGGCCCGTTCATCGAGGATGTTCAGCATTTCGCGGCCCACATTACCTGTGGCGCCAACGACGGCGATTCGATAGCCCATTTGGCTGCTCCTTGGTTTCAGATGCGCCCCTTTACCGTGCAAGCGGGGCAAGGGAAAGGGGCAGCAAGCCAACCTTATCTTGACAACAATTTATTATTCCATTAATTCATGGATTATGGAATCTCAGCAAGCAATCACTGGCCTCGGCGCCCTCGCCCATGATGGACGGCTCGATCTTTTCCGTAGGCTTGTCCGTGCAGGCCCGGCTGGCATACCCGCCGGTCAACTCGCCGAAGCAGCTGGCACTGCCTTTACCACAACATCGGCGCAACTGACGGTGCTTAGCCATGCCGGGCTTGTGACCAACCGGCGCGCTGGTCGGTCCGTCATATATTCCGCAAATTACGACACGATCCGCCAGCTCTTTGGATTTCTTCTTGAAGACTGCTGCCAAAACCGCCCCGAGATCATCAAAGACCTGATTGACACCACCGCTATCGCAAAGGACATGCCATGAACCGCTTCCATATCCATGTGAATGTTGACGACCTCAAACAATCGATCTCTTTTTATTCCAGCCTTTTTGGCACCTACCCAACGGTCACCAAAGATGACTATGCCAAGTGGATGCTAGACGATCCGACCGTCAATTTCGCAATATCAACTCACAAGGGGGCCAAACCCGGCCTTAACCATGTTGGCCTGCAAACGGATGATCGCGAAAAGCTGACCGCAATCAGCGAGCGTCTCAAATCAGCCGAGGCAGCAACATTTGATGAAGAGGCCACAACCTGTTGCTATGCTGTGTCTGACAAAACATGGGTCCAAGACCCTGCCGGCCTGCGGTGGGAGACCTTTTACACACATGGTGATGCAACCGAATACGGTGTCGATGCCTCTGATACGATCTACAGCGCGATCCAAAAACCAGTAGAGACAGAGCCATCGGACTGCTGCGTCGCAAAATAATCGCCGCCAAATCTGTAAATCCAGCTAGACAGCCCAGTTTGTCTGACTATGGCCGTTCGATTTTAGCTTGAGAAAATAGACACGACATATCGCGTTCGATCCTAAGGGAGAGGTGGCGAATTGTGATTCAAGTACAAATCGAAATGCTCTAGGCTGTCAGCATGGGACATCATACACCCGAATTTCGGACCGCTGCCCCGCGCGGTCTTTGTACCGATTGCGGTGTCTCGCGGATGGCGAGCCCCAACGCCTGTGGTAAAGCCTGCCAATTCATCAAACCAACCTATCCGACGATCGAAGAGCAAGTTCATGGGCGCGAAGCGCGAACCGAAGATGACGAACGCTTCTTTGGTGTTGTCAAAAAGATGTACCGCGCAGCCCTGAAACCTGCACGAGACGGCGCACAATGGACAGGGCTGACAACACGTCTGGCGGAGCGATTGTTGGAAACCGGCGCGGTCGACGCTGTGCTGACCATGATCCCAGACACGGAAGACCGCTGGCGCCCGCGCCCTGCCATCATCACCAGCCCTGAAGATATGCAAATGGCGCGTGGAATGCGCATGGGATACGCGCCGCTCATGGCATTGTTGGAACCGGCCAAAACCGCCGGCCACCGTAGGATTGCTGTCATTGGCATCCCGTGCCAAATCTATGCTTTGCGCGCGCTAGAGGCTGAGCTTGGCTTTGACCGCATTTATGTTATTGGCACACCGTGTTCCGACAACACAACAACCGAAAACTTTCATGACTTTCTTGGTCGCTTAACCGACGCACCAGAAACGGTGACTTACCTTGAATTCCGCGCAGACTATCATGTGGAGCTGCGTTTCACAGATGGCCGCCAGCAACTGATCCCATTCTTAAGGCTCCCCCTTTCTGATCTGCCAAAGGACTTTTTCCCGACGACCTGCCGAACCTGTGTCGACTACACCAACAGGCTTGCTGATATCACAGTCGGCTACATGGCCGGCGAGGGTGAGCAGTGGGTGATCGTCCGCAATGCCCGAGGTCAGGAAATGCTTGACGCTTTGGGTCAGGAGGTGACGCTCGCCGCACCAGATTCAAAGGGCAAACGCCGAAGTTCAGTAAAAGGCTTTGTCGAAAACACACGTCTCGCCGCAGGCGGTCTGCCGCTTAGCCGCATGCCCGATTTTCTTCGCGGCATAATGGCTTGGCTTATGCCCCTGATCGGGCCGCGTGGTTTGGAATTCGCACGCGCCAGAGTCGAAATGAAGGCTGCCGAAACCATTTTGCATTTGCGCCGCGAAAAGCCGGCAAAGATGAAGAATATGGTTCCCGGGCATGTCTGGGCCCTGGCCAAACCTTACGGTCTAGAACCGGAACCTAGCGAGACGTCGCAATCAAAAGTCTAGATTTCCCTAGATTATACCGGCAATGCAGTTGTCTGCCTGACTGTCCGCAATGCAAATGATGATTGCATCTGCGCCACCCCCGGCAAGGTCGCCAGATACCGGCGATGAATCCGTGCAAAATCCTCGGTATCTCCCGCCACCACTTTCAACAGATAATCCGCCGTCCCCGCCATCAGATGGCATTCCAAAACATCCGGCACCCGCGCGACCGCGCGTTCAAATGCATCCAACACCTCATCGGCTTGCCCGCTTAACGTGATCTCGACAAAGACGGTTGTTGGACGGCCCACCTTTCGCGGATCAAGCAAAGCCACATAGTCGCGGATGAAACCGTCGTTCTCCAATCGCTGCACACGCCTGTGGCACGCTGAAGCTGACAGATTGGCCCGCTCAGATAGCTCGGCATTCGACATGCGACCCTTTGTCTGAAGAACCTCAAGGATGCGGCGATCAATACTGTCCAAATCCAACTGAACCAGATCCTTCGAATGTAGAGCCATTGCTTGCACGAAATTATACTAAAATGCCTCAATCTCCAGCGCTTTCTTCGCAAAATGGCGCATAACTCGGTAGTTCTTCGCGCCGCAGATAAAGGAAAAAGACGGTCGCAGATATCTGCTGCCCAGTAGAAATTAAACCGCGGAAGATCCGTGTTGGGCTAGCACGCAACGCCGCATGCAAAGCAGGCAGCGTGAGCCAAGCAGGTGAACAGACCTGCTTTGCCTTGGGACTAACACTTAAGGATCGGTCCGCTCTTCGTCGGTGCGCAAAGGCGCAACAAAAAAGGCCCGCTGGTCAGCAGGCCTTCCTTGGACGTGATGCCCGCTTGGCTTACTTTTGCTTGGCAAGCGCGTCACGAATTTCCAACAAGACGTCCAGTTCGCTTGGACCTTTGGGCTCTTCTGCCGCTTCCTCTTTTTCTTCTTCGGCTGCATCTTTGACCCGATTGACCATTTTGACCAACATAAAGACCACAAAGGCGATGATCAGAAAATTGATGATGGCCATGATAAAGTTACCGATGGCAAAAACGGAAATCCCAGCCTCTCCACAGGCGTCAACCGACGCGCATTCCCCGTCGCCCAGCACATAGAACCAGCCGGAAAAATCCATTCCTCCGGTAAAGAGTGCGATAATCGGGTTGATCAAATCGCCAACCAGCGATGTCACAATGGCCGTGAAAGCCGCCCCGATGATGATACCGACGGCCATGTCCATAACATTGCCCTTGGCGATAAAGTCTTTGAATTCGTTGATCATGATATGTCCCCACAACTGTTAACCGGCGCGCGGATCTGAACGCCCGCTGCGCAACTGCGCACATACATACCGAAATTATCGGACACTTCCATGGGTTTTATTGTTGCCAGTTTCCCCTACCTTTCTTTTCAGATTTATCGCTCCTGAAAGGTTTACAACATGACCGAGCTTTCGCGCTTTGCGATCACCAACCGTTGGCCCGCCAAAGACCCATCGGTCATTCAACTTTACTCGTACCCCACCCCCAACGGCGTCAAGGTGTCCATTGCCCTTGAAGAGATGGGGTTGGCCTATGAACCTCATCTTGTGACGCTGTCCGATGCGGATGTTAAAAGCCCCGAATTCTTGTCGTTGAACCCCAACAACAAGATCCCGGCGATCATTGATCCGAATGGGCCAATGGGACCAATCGGCATCTTTGAGAGCGGCGCGATCCTGCTTTACTTGGCTGAAAAATCGGGAAAATTCCTAGGCAACAATGCGGTTGAGAAAGCACATATCACTCAGTGGCTGATGTTTCAGATGGGGGGGCTTGGCCCGATGCTGGGCCAAATGGGCTTTTTCTTCAAATTCGCGGGCAAAGACATCGAAGACGAACGCCCCCGCAACCGCTATCGGGACGAGGCGATCCGCCTCCTGGGCGTTGTTGACAAGCAACTGGAGGGGCAAGATTGGATCACTGGCAACTATTCTATCGCCGATATGGCGATCGCGCCCTGGATCAATGCCCTAGAGTTTTACGGGACCAAAGACGTGGTCGGCTATCACGATTTGAAGAATGTCCCGGCTTACGTTGATCGCTTTTTCGCCCGCCCCGCTGTCGAAAAGGCGCGGCGCATCCCGGACCCGTCGTGAACCCGCGTCAGGGCAATCTGCCATCTAGCACATAGCGCAGGATATCCACCACCTGCTGCGGCGTTTCCACTACGGCCAGCGCCGCAGCATCCACCTCTTTTAGCGGGTGCTGGTGTTCTGGCCCGTGCATGACGATAAGGGATTTGCCCAGGGCCGCCGCATAGCCGGCGTCAAAGGCCGCGTTCCACTGTTTGTATTTCTCGCCAAAGCGGACCACGACGATATCAGCATTCTCGATCCCGTGGCGCGTGCGAATGGCGTTCAGCTTGGCCCCTTTGTTGTCATGCCAAAACTTATCAGGCTCCGCCCCCATTATCGCCACACCACAATCGTCAGACGCATCATGATCGGTCACTGGCGCATCAAACAGAACATCCATACCTTTGGCCCCATCAACAATTTGATCGCGCCAATCCGTATGGATCTCGCCCGAGAGGTAGATTTTTAGTGTCATCGTCTAGATCCTCGCTTATTATCAGGTGACCTATCGCAATAGACTAACCTCGCAAGGTGCCACCCGTTGCTTTTGCTACTTTTTCGACGATCTTGGCACTGACCGCTTCAATCTCGGCATCGGTGAGCGTTTTGTCTGTCGGCTGCAAACGCACCGTGACGGCGAGAGACTTTTTGCCGTCGCCCAAGCTACCGCCGATGAATTCGTCAAAAACGCGCACTTCTGATATCAATGCTTTGTCGGCACCTGCGGCAGCATTCACCAGGACCAAGGCCTCTATCCCGGTATCGACAACAAATGCGAAATCGCGTTCGACCGCTTGCAAATCGGTCGCAGCCAAGGCGGGGCGAGCTGTGGATTTCTTGCGTGGTGCTGGCACCTCGTCCGGCCAGATCGTAAAGGCAACCACCGGTCCTTTCACATCCATGTCACGTAGAACTCTGGGATGCAGCTCGCCCCGCCTTGGCTGCGACCGATTTGCAAGCGGTCGAACGCGATTTCGCATT
>JBCBGX010000096.1:0-8877 GCA_038526325.1 Pseudomonadota bacterium
GCCAGAATGTTGCGAAAGCCCTGATCCTCTGCCGTGAGCGCGATGTCGCGGCAATGCTCCCAGGAAGAGCGTAAATCGCCATCGGGGACGCCCAGAAACTGGTAGTCATCCGAGCACAGGGCCGAGAACCAGCTGACTTCGGCGGCGTCCAGATCCGCGCTTGTGACCGGCACGATGGCCATTGATTCTCCTCCCCCGAGATATATTTGACCTCTTGCGTAACATGCTCTTTTCTGTGAAACAATAGTGTATCAATTTTCATGTGCAGGCCAGGGGAGGGGTCGCCATGGCGCAAAGCTCTGCCCTGCCAAAGTTCATCCAGTTGAGTGAAATGCTGATCCGCGAGATCGCCGCCGGGCGTCTTGCAGATGGATCGCGCCTGCCGCCAGAGCGGGATATGGCAGATGATCTGGGCGTGGCCGTGGGGACGCTGCGCAAAGCGCTCGCGGATGTAGAGGCCAAGGGGCTGCTGGACCGCGTTCAGGGGTCCGGCAACTATGTCCGGCACCGGCCAGCGGTCGAGTCGGTCTACGCCTTCTTCCGGTTGGAATTGTTGCAAGGCGGGGGCTTGCCCACGGCAGAGGTGCTGTCGGTGGACCGTCTGCCCAAGCCTGATTCCTTTGCGCAGCTTGGCGGTGATCCGCAGGCACATCGCATCCGGCGGCTACGGTCGCTGGATGGCGTGCTGATTGCGCTGGAAGAAATCTGGTTGGACGGGGCGCAACGCGATGTGGTCGCGGTCAGCGATCTATCGGACTCGCTCTATCACTTTTACCGCCACGAGCTGGGGCTGATCATCGCCTCGGTGGAGGATCGGATTGGTGTTGATGCGGTGCCAGATTGGGCGCCAGAGGCGTTTCACATGAAAGCGGGCCAGACCGCAGGCTATATCGCGCGGGTCAGCCGGACCGCCGCCAAGGAACCGGCCGAGTTTTCGCGCACATGGTATGATGCCGGGCGCGCGACGTATATCTCTCGCATGGGAAAAGGGTGAGACTTTGGACATCGTTAATTACGGCCTGATCGGCTGCGGCATGATGGGCCGCGAACATATTCTGAATATCAACTTGCTGCCCAAGGGCCGGGTGTCGGTGGTCTATGATCCGGTGGCGGAGCTGGCTGAGTCCGCCGCGACCCTGGCCGAAAACGCCCATGTGGCCGGATCGTTGGAAGAATTGCTGGCGTTTGAGCAACTGGATGCGGTGGTGATCGTCAGCCCGAACTATCTGCATGTGCAGCAGCTCCAGCAAATCGTGGCGACCCGCCCCATGCCGATCCTGTGCGAAAAGCCGCTTTACACCGACCCCGCCGATGCGCCGGTGCTGGACGCGCTGTTCAAGGATTATGCCCATCCGGTTTGGGTGGCGATGGAGTATCGCTATATGCCACCCGTGGCTGCTCTGATCGCGCAGGCCGAACAGGCGACGGGCGGCATCAAGATGCTTTCGATCCGCGAACACCGCTTTCCGTTTCTGCCCAAGATTGGCGATTGGAACCGGTTCAACGCCAAGACAGGGGGGACATTGGTCGAGAAATGCTGCCATTTCTTTGATCTGATGCGGTTGATCCTGGATGATGAACCTGTGCGGGTCATGGCCAGCGCGGGCCAGTCCATGAACCATATTGATGAACGCTATGACGGGCAGGTCCCCGATATCTGGGACAATGGCTATGTGATCCTCGATTTCGCCAAGGGGACACGGGCGATGCTTGAATTGTGTATGTTCGCCGAAGGGTCAAAATGGCAGGAAGAGATCAGCGCCGTTGGCCCGAAGGGCAAGATCGAGGCGCTAGTGCCGGGACCAGGGCGGTTCTGGCCGAAGCTGTTGGGTGATCCGCCAGTTCCGCAGCTGATTGTCAGCCCTCGGGCGCCGAAAGGTCCATACGTGTCAGAGATACCAGTTGACCCGGCCTTGTTGGCAGCGGGTGATCATAATGGCTCTACATATTATCAACATCAGCGCTTTAATGCAGTGGTCCGCAACGAAGGATCTGTTGAGGTCACGTTGACGGATGGTGCGAAGGCAATTGCGATTGGTCTGGCTGCACAAGAAAGCGCAAGATCAGGTCAGGCCGTTCTGCTTTAGCTCGGCTTGCTGATGTTCTATGAAAACGAACTGCGCCCGAGAGAAAGCTTTCCCGGGCGCAGTGCTTTAGTTGCCGTCGGTTGCCGCCTTAACGATTTCCAGACAATCATCCCCCTCACATGTCACCAAGTTAGCAGGGACAAAAAGCATCCCAGCCTCGGTCAACAACACGTAGGCATTCTGTCGGAAACCAGCGAATTGACCCGAGATCGTCACATTCTGTTCGTCAAACGTTAGGGCCATATCACTTGCGGCAAGTTGCGATGTACTTGCGATGATTGAAATCGACAAAAGATACGCGCAACGCGCGTGTCGCATATTAAAGACCATTTTAACCACCATATAGTCGTTACAAATTAACGTTAATACCCCAACTCCTGCGCCTGCTGTGACGCAGAGTCAATGAGTTGGGGTGACAAATTTTCTCTAGATAGATAAAATATGTGAATTCGCGTTCTTGATGACCCGGCTAATTGCCATCAGGCCTTGTAGATAATTTCCGGGTTCGTGTAGAACACGCATAGGGGTTCTACCACTTCGTGGGTCGCCGTGGTGACTGAGTCGCATTGCGCCCCGGTCTAAGCCTAACCTTCGGTTTTGGCGGTAGAACAACGTGTCAAAATTCCGCACCTTTTTCGAATTAAAACGTTTTGAAGTTAAAATTCCACGGTCGCTACCACGCTGGCCAACACGTGGTTAACGTACGGTCTTCTGGGCGCCCCATTACGGGACGGTGGTGTGGCGCTTATTGACGTGTAACCAATCCTTTCTGGAGAATGAGTTGAAAAGTATCACTGTGGCCGTTTGTGCGGCGCCGATGCCGGTTTATCTGGGCGGTCCTGGAAAATCTCGGTTTGGCCATAAAACCTGTCTGGACACGTGGCGTGCTTGCTTTGTGTCTAGACCGGTTAACGTTGGACAGACAGCGACTGCAAGCGGTGACGGTGTGACGGCAATCACAAACACGATACGTCATTTCGCTCTGCGGTTTGTTATCGGCGCGTTGAAATTTGATAGTGATTTGTTGAGGGGGTTTCCAGTTGAATACCTGGCTTGGCGAATATGGTCCTCATGCGTTGGAAATGTTCCTCGGACCACGAGCCCCGACCCCGTCTGACGATAAGCGACTTGACCGCAATGTTCCATTTTTGGGAGTGATGAAGCTTGCCAAGACAAACCACAGCGATCCGCAATGACATCGTCGCGCTCGTTCCACGCCTTTCTCGGTTTGTGCGCCAACTTTGCGATCATGACGATGATGTGAATGCAATTGTCGAAGAAGCCTGCTTGCGCGCGTTACGTTCGATAAACCAATGGGATCGTGGGCAGCCGTTTGACCGTTGGCTGTTTCATATCACCAGCAATTGTTGGTTCGGGCAAAGCGATGGTACAGGTCAATGGCAAAAAGATCTTGGAGCTGACGTTGCACAAAGCCAAGATATCGATAGCGGCTTCGCAAAGCCATACCAGGCAACAGAGTTTCAACGCTTTGGTTCGGTTGAGGGTCTGCCGCCGGATTTAGCGGCGGCATTGCTGGTTGTCGTGGTCGAGGGCTTTAGCTACGATGAGGCGGCAAAATTGCTCCGCATTCCCCAAACGACCGTCTTGCGCCGCGTTCATAATGCGCGCACCTGGCTGCGCCGATCAGCATAAACCTGCAATTCACCATGTTATGCTGTGGTTAGATGTTGTGCTTGCGAAAGAAGGTGATCGCGTGGTCTAGGCATTTTTGCCATGCGGGCTCTGATTCCAGCAAGATATGGTTACGGCTATCCAACGGAACAAATTCGGCACCGGGAATGCCAACCGCAAGTTCCCGGCCCTGACTGATGTCGATGCGCTGATCACCACTTGCATGGAAGACAATAGTGGGCGCTTTGACATGTTGCAGCCGGTGTCGGACATCAATGTCACCAAAAGCGTCGAGAAACTTGACGGCATTTTCTGGTGATGTGGTCTGGCGCTGAAATTCGTTGAACCAGTCCAGGTCTTCGGGTGGTGCATCCGGCATGAACGTCTGCGAGAAAATCTGCCGATAGGCGGGGTTGGGTGTGCCCCAGCCATGCCGTGTCAGGGTCATGACGGCTTCGCGGCGTTCGCGTTCCTCGGTCGAGGCTCCAAGCCGCCAACCGGCCGCGTATCCCGAAATCAACACAAGCCCTGTCACCCGGTCTGGATGCCGTGCCGCGTATTCAATTGATACAGCGCAGCCTTGTGAGATCCCCAAAAGAGGAAATCGATCCACCCCGGAGGCATCGACGACGGCTTCTAAATCGGCCACGAATGATTCCATGCTGATGTCTTTGACATTCCAGTCGGATAATCCGTTGCCGCGGCTGTCATACCGGATAAACCGGCGTTCATGTGCACAGGCCGCAAATGTCTGGCCCCATATCGGGCTGCCCCAATCAAGCTCCAGATGGTTCAGCCAGTTTGCTGCTTTGATCAATGGGCGACCTTTGCCGACAGAAGCATATGCGATGTTGACGTCGTCATGTGCTTTGCAAAAACTGATCGTCTGGCTACGCAGCCGCCAGCGGCGACTGCTGTCGCGGGGCGGGCTTATTTCCATCTCCGTTTCTTTTGTCGGCGGCACCGGCTTGTTCATGGGGGTCAAATCCACGGGGGATAGCTGGGTGTCGCGCCGAAAGCGACGCTCAATGCTCGCAGCTTCTTCAAACCGACCGGTCGCTCGAAAATCGGCGATCAGGCTTTTGGCTGCTTGCACCTCAAACGGCATAAGATCAAGCCAACGATACGACCATTTGATCCTGTCAGCGGGGGCAAGGTCAGCATGGGTCGCCAAACGTCTTAGCGCGTTTACCTGCATTAACCTCGCGTCCTCACGCTCGCCCATTAACCACGTTTCAAATTCCTGCTGCCCGGCATCATCCAATCCGTCAAGAATAGGCTCGGACAGTGTATTGGCGATTCCGCTGAGCTCATCCGCTGTCATCATTTGGTCGGTATCAAAAAGCAGACCCCGTGCGGTGACAAAATCCACCTCGACGTCGCTAAGATCGATAGCCACCCGCTCTCTATCGGCTTTGATCCGCGGCGCATGAGGAAGGTCCACGACCTTGCGAATCCTGCTGAGCGCCCAGCGTAAGGACGCGCGTGGGTCGTCTGGGATGCTCCAAAGCATCTCACACAAGCGTTCGCGTCGTATCGGGCGTGCCGTCATCGCGAGATAGGCAAGCAGGGCCCGGGCTTTGCGGGACGGTGGCAATTCCTGCAGTTTACCATTCTGTACGACTTGTAATTCACCAAAAACACTGATTTTCAGCGATTTTGTCGCGACACTTGCCGTTGGCCGGATGGACGTAACCTTTGCAGACGCAAAGCGATGGCCATTTGACATTATACCCTCCGGTATGAGCGCCGTACCAGATCTTGGCATCAACGCGGAACACTGTCTTTCGCGCAAATTGTCGCTGACAGCGGATGGCCGCCACCGCCGAATGTTGAGCAAAACGGTTGTTTCGGTCACATCCTTGCGCGTCTCTGCCACGGTTACGCAGGATCGCCGTTAATTATTCTAAACGATTTCACTTTTTTTTGCGTAGATAGTTTTCAGTATCGACGCGCATCATCAGATCCAGACCTGCTTCTATGCGGGATAGTACAACGATGGGTGCGCTTGTTGCCTATTTTTTAGTATTTTTATCAAATAATTATCCCGGGCAGGATGAAGTAGAGTCTTCTGAAGTCCAGTTGCCGAATTTTTTCAAAAAAGCGCCCCGCTATCGCGTCTTGATACGATCTTGAAAGATCAAATTTTTCTAAACGCCCCCAAATTAGGGACTTGATGTGGCCGCATCGCCTGGAACGCGCGGTAGGTTAGCCCGAGTGTTTCTGGCGATGTTCCTTCAATAAGGCATTTCCTCCAGACAGCCATTTGGGTTCTAGGTTTTTCCATGGTCTGGTGCCTGTACCTTAAGTGCAGAAAGAAACCCACTTGCTCACAACAATGGGCGCACGCCTCATTCGACAACTTGTAAAGGGATGTCCTGCGATGTCATCGTCATTGCCAGGCGTTTTCTATGAAACGCGTAAATGAGTTGGCCGACATTTGTTGGGCTCCTTAAAAACGGTCAAAAGGGGATTGGCGTGAAAACCCGAACGAAGGTTGCGGTAATTGGTGGCGGCATTGCAGGATGCTCGACCCTGTACCATTTAACGAAAGAAGGGTGGTCCGATGTCGTGCTCATTGAGCGGGACGAACTGACCTCTGGCACGACTTGGCATTCGGCGGCGCAAGTGACGAATTTTGGCATGAACCAGACGATGGTTGGTCTGAAATCGCATTCTGTCGCGCTCTACAAGGCATTGCGAGATGATCCAGAGTACCCAGTGGGATACCACCATGGCGATGGTGGAATCCGGCTGGCCAATACCGAGGCACAAATGCAGGGCTACCGTCACTTTGCGTCGATGGCCCGTGGTATGGGTGTTACATTTGAGGTGATTGATGCCGCTGAATGCGCGCGTCGCCATCCGTTGATCTCGACTGACAATCTTCTTGGAGGGCTTTGGGATGGCGAAGACGGCGATATCGATCCCGCACAATTGTGTCAGGCGCTGGTATTTCATGCGCGCAAAGCGGGGGCAGAGGTCTATCGGTCGACGGCCGTCATCGGTTTAACGCAGCGTCGCGATGACACCTGGACTGTGCATACGAACAAAGGGGATATTGATGCCGATTTCGTGGTAAATGCTTGTGGCTACCGCGTGAATGAGGTCGGGGCGATGATGGGGGTACATCACCCTGTCGCCTCAATGGAACATCAGTATTTTGTGACCGAAGACATTCCAGCCATTGCCGAAGCAGGGCATCGCATGCCGCTGTTGCGCTGCCCGATCAGCGATTATTATTCGAGACAGGAAAAGGGCGGATTGCTGGTCGGCTTTTATGAACAGGATTGTAAGACCTGGGGGATGGACGGGATTTCCGCCGATTTTTCGAACGCCCTTTGTCCGGACGACCTTGATCGTGTGATGGATGTGCTCGAAGGTGCGTTTGAGAGGATGCCAGTGCTGGCAGAAGTGGGGATCAAACGGGTCGTCAACGGCCCAATCACCTATACAATTGATGGCTCCCCTTTGGTCGGGCCAATCCCAGGAAAGCGGAACGCGTTTTGCATCATCGGACTCCGCGCGGGGCTTGGGGAAGGGGGCGGACATGGCTGGTTGCTTGCGCAGCAGATTGTTCACGGTGAGGCTTGCTATGACACCTGGTGCCTCGACCCGCGCCGCTTTACAGGCCATGCCAATGTGGAACTGACGGCGCTGAAAGCGGTTGAAGACTACCAGAACGAATTCCGCTTTCACTTTCCACATGAGCATCGGCCGGCCGGACGTCCGGCCAAAACGACACCGCTGACACCCGTGCTCGCAGCGGAGGGCGCAGAATTCACAGTCGTCAATGGGTGGGAGCGGGTCGATTACATTAAACCGTCCCCCGAGTTTCACCCAACCCTGACCTTTGATTTTGATGAGACTTTTGATTTGGTTGCGGCTGAGGTCGGCAATGTCGCCACGAATGTGGGGCTGTGTGAGGTGAATGGCTTCAATCGCATAGAGATCACAGGCGCTGATCGTTACCAGTTTCTTGATAGGGTGACTTGTGGTGTGGTGCCGCAACGGCAGGGGCGTGTCGGATTGTGCTACCTGTTGAACCGTGACGGGATGTTGAAAGCCGAAGCGACACTTGCAAATCTTCCAGCCGGTGATCGTGGACCAGAGCGGGTCTGGTACGGATCTGCGGCCGCAAGCGAATATCATGACATGGATTGGCTGTCTCAGCATTTGCGTCCAGATGAGGATGTGCATTTGCGCAGTTTGACGAATGACCAAACCATTCTCGTGTTGGCTGGGCCCAAGTCTCGTGATGTGTTGTCTTGCTGTGCCAGAGGAGATTGGTCGCGTGGAGCATTTCCGTGGCTTTCCGTCAGGGAGTGCTTTGTTGGCATTGCCCCGGCAACTGTTATGTCCGTCAGTTTTTCAGGCGAGTTGGCTTACGAAATTCACGTACCCAATAATGCACTTTATGCCGCGTATCTGGCACTGTGCGATGCGGGTGAACGATTTGGGCTGAAACCATTCGGTGCCCGCGCGGTCGAGTCCATGCGGCTGGAGAAGGGTTTTTTGCATTGGAAGTCAGACATCTTGACCGAGTTTGACCCATTCGAGGCTGGACTGTCGCGATTTGTGAGGCTCGACAAAGGCGACTTCATCGGTCGAAATGCGCTGGCTGTACGGCAAAAGGCAGGGCCAAAGAAATGCCTGGTCACACTAAGCGTTGCGACCAACAGGGCCCCTGCCCATGGCGGCGCGTCAATTTTGGACAGGTCCAGTCGTGTGATAGGGACGGTGACATCCGGGGGTTGGGGGCACCGTTTGGGCAAGAACATCGCCTATGCTTACATAAACCCTGTTCATGCAGCAGAAGGCACCGCAATTGCAGTCGATATGTGCGGTGAGCACGTGCCTGCGACGGTAACAAAGTCCTGCTTGTATGACCCTTTGCACGGGCTGATGCGCAAGTAAATGTCGCGGTATAGATGCCCAAGCTTTGCGTTGACGTTTGATTGGTCGGGCTGGCGGCATGACTAAACTCAGTCTAAGATGTTTTGATGTTGCCGACCCGTTTCAAACCCCTTCGCAGCGAGACATGCAAGTGCCGTTGAATGCTACCTCTACCGCGATGCGCTTGTCCGTTGCGCCCATGATGGGCTGGACTGTTTCGCGTTTGATTGCAAGAAGTTAAGTTTCTTCGTGTGCAAACTGT